>QIAN01000048.1 GCA_003225005.1 Acidobacteriota bacterium
CCCAAGCGGATTTCGCTTGCACCTCCTGCGGCCATACGGACAATGCAGACCACAACGGGGCAGTAAACATATTGGCTCGGAATGAGCCACTAGACGCTAACGCAAACGGAGTAACGCTATGCGTAGTCTAGGAATCTTCGCCCTTCAGGGCGGAGAGGTTCAAACAGAAGTACGCGAAGGACGGACGCGCGGCACGGAACACGGCGGCGCTTATCTCGACATCTCGGGGCAAGTGCGGCTCGTGCTCGGCGGAGGTTAATTGCCGTCCTCGGCTCACGTGCAGGACACGCATGGATGCGCTTCCCCTCGACCAACCCGTCACGGTTTATCCCATGAAGGCGTTTCCCGTGATCAAAGATCTGGTCACCGACGTTTCCTGGAATTACCGCGTGAACAAGAAAATTCCGCCGTTCGCTCCCCGGCCGGACACCGACTGGAGAATCTACCAGGAGGACGTGGATCGGGTGCAGGTGTTTCGTAAATGCATTGAATGCTTCTTATGCCAGGACGTATGCCATGTGCTTCGCGAGCACGAGCAAATGGAGCAGTTCGGCGGACCAAGGTTTTTTGTCCGGGTCGCGGCGCTCGAAATGCATCCTCTCGACTCGGTGTCGCGGACGCGCATGCTCAAGGATGAGCTTGGCATCGGCCTGTGCAACATTACGAAGTGCTGCACGGAGGTGTGTCCGGAGGAGATCCACATCACCGATAACGCGATCATTCCATTAAAGGAGCGCGTGGTCGACGAGTTTTATGATCCCCTGCTCATGCTGGTGCGGAAGATTCGAGGGGCAAAATAAATATAGCAGTGAAACAGGAATCGGGCTGACGTAAAGGAGGTCCTGTGGAATTCAAGCTGAAGAGCATCTCGAAGGCCGGCATTCCGGAAGCGATCTCGAAGGTTGAGCTCTACCGCTCGCTGAATGAACCGGAAGAGGCGGAGTCGATCTGCCGTGACATCCTGGCCGTCGAGCCGGAGAACCAGTTGGCGCTCCGTCTGCTGGGCCTGGCGATCACTGACCAGTTCTGTGGAGACGCCTCGGATCGTTCTCGAGAAGTAGAAAACCTTTTCGAGAGGCTCGTGGAGCGCTATGAACGCCTCTACTACACCGGGCTGCTTCATGAACGGCGAGCGAAGGCGCAAATGCGCGTGGGACGTTCGCCGCACACTCTCGCTCCACTTTTTGGGGAGGCGATGCGCTGCTTCGCCGAGGCGGAAACGATTCGTCCCCCGGGCAACGATGACGCTATCCTTCGCTGGAACCGTTGCGCCCGCTTGCTGCAAAGCCATCCCGGCTTCGTGGAAGAGAGAGAGTCGGAAGCATTCGATGCCTTTGACAGCTCCCCAATCTGAGTGGAGGTGGTGGGGGGGCCTAACCCGGGCGAAGCTGCCAATTTTAGACGGTTGCTGCTCTTTGCGGACCTGCCTGCCCTATGTTCAGGGCGAAAATCGGGAAGTTGAACCCGAGGGTCATTGCCCTGCAGTTGTGCAAATCTCAATAATTGCCGATTTTTAGCGGGCTCCCCCTTGGAGCCAGTGTTAATTTGTAATGAATTATATAACTGATTACTACTCATATATTTAAAGCCCACTAAAAACTATTCTGTCCAACCGACCGAACGGTCTTTGCCAAAAGAGAATTGAAAACCGGGAAATACTTCCACAAGCTTTCCACAGGCGGCGGGTGGGTTCTGGCACCAAGCTGCCCTTCGAGAATGCCTCCTATTGGCCTCAATTCTCAGGAGGCAGGCCATCCTCAGCAAGCGACTCGAAGCGCGTGCAATTCTTTATGAAAGCGAGCTTCACCCTACCCGTGGGGCCGTTGCGCTGCTTGGCAATGATGAGTTCAGCCTTGCCCTGCAGGTCAGGATCGCCCTGCTTATAGACCTCTTCGCGGAATATGAAGGCAACCACGTCGGCGTCCTGCTCAATCGATCCCGATTCCCGCAAGTCGGCCAGTTGTGGACGGTGATCGCCGCCACGGCTCTCAGGGGCGCGACTCAACTGCGACAGCGCGATGACCGGAACCGCGAGCTCCTTGGCCAAGGCCTTCAGGCCCCGGGAAATGGCTGAGACCTCCTGGGTGCGGTTCTCGTAGCGCTTGCCACCGCCAGACATGAGTTGCAGGTAGTCCACGATAATCAGGTCGAGCTTGCCGGCTGACTGCTTCAACCTCCGTGCCTTGGCCCGCATCTCGCTCAGGGTAATGCCGGGAGTATCGTCGATATAAACCGGCGCATGCGCCAGTTGTTCCATAGCGCGCACCAATTTCTTGGTGTCATCCTGCCACAGCGAGCCGGTGCGCATTTTGTGGGCGTCCACTCTGGCCTGGGAGCAGAGCAGGCGCAACAGTAGAGCTTCGCGCGACATTTCCAGCGAAAATACCCCGACCACCTGCTGATCTTCGATGGCGGCGTTCTCCGCGATGTTCATGGCGAAGGCTGTTTTGCCCATCGACGGCCGCCCGGCGATGATGACCAAGTCAGCGCGCTGCAGGCCACTGGTCATCTCGTCGAGATCGGCGTAATGCGTGGCCAGCCCGGTGATGCGTTGCCCACGTTGCAACAGGGCGTCGACCGAGCCAAAGGACTCGCGCACGATCTCCTGCACGCCCAGGAAGCCGCGCCCGATGCGCTTCTCGGAGAGCTGGAAGATCGCTGCCTCAGCATCGCTCAGGACGTCTTCCGCAGCGTCCGATTGATCGGCGGCGCGCGCGATGGCGGTATTGGCCGCATGGATCAGGCCGCGCAGCAGTGCCTTATCGCGCACGATCTTGACGTAGTGCTCAATGCTGGGGCGGTCCGGTACTCCGTCCACTAAGCTCGAGATATAGCCAACATCGCCAACCGATTGCAGGTCCTTGTGCCGGTCGAGCTCCTCAATCAGCGTGATCATGTCGATGGGACGCGAGGACTCGGCCAGATCGATCATGCGCGAATAGATACGGCGATGCGAATCGAGCGAAAAATCGTCCGCACGAAGATGCTCCGCAGCCTGGTTATAAGAAAAATTATCGAGCAGAATGGCGCCCAGGATGGAGCGCTCGGCGTCTACGTTCGCCGGAAGACTGCTGATGCTGTAGTCGGTGGTGGCCATGCTTGCCTCGGTTACTTTGGACCCGCCATGGCTACCAGCATAGCGAAAATAAAGCGAAAATCAAAATGATTTGTGCAGAAGCTGTGCACAGGTCCCGATAACTGTGGAAGGCCTTCGATAAAGCGGGCTTTACCTGAACTAGTCCGAAGTCCAAGGCACTCCTGTGGGGACGCACGTCGGCAAAAACAAATGCGGCCCGGGCCAGCCACCCGAGCCGCATGGTACGTGGACTTCCTAGCTTGCTTTTCCCGCGGTGCGGGGAGAGGCTCGAGATCCGACAGCGCCCCTCGGGAGGCGTGCCACTCTTACCCGAGCTGGCAGCAGATCATGATTTTCATCACCGCTCTGCATGCCTTGCGGGGACCAGCGGCCTGATCCTGTTCAAAGACAGGATGGGGAGGAGGCCGCAATGCCCGGACAACCAGCACCCTTTCACACGCGGTCTGGAATGTCCCCGGCGATTGCCACTGGCTCTGCCGCAATTGATCCAGCAAGCGCAAGAAGCTCTCACGTTTCATTGTCGACACTCTGCGGCACCCCGCAGTTGTCCGCAATAGGAAAACCTCGTCCGCTTGTGCAGAAGCTGTGAACTATGCGGATTACTTGTGGAAAGGGACGGAAAAGATAGGGTGAAATCTGTATTCGCTGGGCTGGAGCGATTGTCGCCGCCTGACTTGAGCGGGTTGCGGTTAACGCAGTGGCTGCGGTTTTGAATGGTAGCGCCTATTTTGGCCTCGCGAAATCGGGAAGTCAGCCACTCGGCAAATTATAGGTCTTTTGAGTCGTCGTCGCCGCCGCATTAAGCCTTCTAGTTCTAGTTCGCGCCCGCGCTGAAACTCGGCGATAACGCCAGCGGCTGAAGCCCAGGGATGCCGCGACATAACAAAAGGCACGGCCAAAGGTTGCTTTGTTGACGCTACTCGGGATCCTTCGACTCCGCGAGTGATTCGCATTCGCGAATCACTCTGCTACGCTCAGGTTGACGGGGGGTAGAGCTAGTCTCTCACTCCATCCATGAATGCGCGGAGCTTACGCGAACGCGACGGATGGCGCAGTTTCCGTAGCGCCTTGGCCTCGATCTGGCGGATGCGCTCGCGGGTGACTGCGAACGACTGTCCCACTTCCTCGAGTGTGTGCTCGCTGCCGTCTTCGAGACCGAAGCGCATCTTGATGACTTTTTCTTCGCGCGGCGTCAGCGTGCGCAGGACCTGTCCTGTCTGGTCCTTGAGGTTCACGTTGATCACAGCTTCGGCCGGCGAAACTACGGCACGGTCTTCGATGAAATCGCCCAGATGCGAATCTTCCTCTTCGCCGATTGGCGTTTCGAGCGAGATCGGCTCCTGCGCGATCTTGAGCACCTTGCGCACTTTTGCCACGGGAATATCCATGCGCTTGGCGATTTCTTCCGACGTAGGCTCTCGCCCCAGTTCCTGCACCAGCTGCCGCGAAGTGCGGATCAGCTTGTTGATGGTTTCGATCATGTGGACGGGGATGCGAATCGTACGCGCTTGATCAGCAATCGCACGAGTAATCGCCTGCCGAATCCACCACGTGGCATATGTGGAGAACTTGTATCCACGCCGGTATTCGAACTTGTCCACCGCCTTCATCAGGCCGATGTTGCCTTCCTGAATCAGGTCGAGGAACTGCAAACCGCGGTTGGTATATTTCTTCGCGATTGAAACCACCAGACGCAGGTTGGCCTCGATCAGCTCGCGCTTGGCCTGCTCCGCGTCCATGTCGCCCTGGATGATCTCGCGCTGGGTGCGCTTGAGCTCCTGAAACGACACTCCCGCTTCGACTTCGAGTTTTTCTACCTCGCTGCGGACGGCGCGTGACTGGCGGCGATATTCTTTCTTCTGCTCCTCGCTGCGAGTCGCGTCGGCTTTGCGCTCCAGGTTCTGCGACTGGCGATCGAGCGAGCGCATACCGTCCACGGTCTTGTTGACCCGCTCAATCAGCCGCTTGCGCTCGTTGTTGGTGAATCCCAACTTTCGCATCGCCAATGAAACGCGAACAATCGCCCGTGCCAGATTGCGGCGGGCGCGGCGATGGTCCTTGGGACGCTTCTTCTGCGAAACGGTTGCGTACTTCTCTTCGAGGACGTTGGCCTTCTTGTACAGCTTGGCCATGTCGTCGATTCTGCCGGTGAACTCGTTCAGGCGGTTCTGCAGGATTTCGTCGGTGATCTCTTCCTCATCGAAGGTGACCACTTCCTTGATCGAGCGGACGCCCTTCTTGAGGTCTTCGCCCATCGCCAGCAATTCGCGGATCACGATCGGCGAACGAGACAGAGCCTTGAGCACTCGCAACTGTCCGCGCTCAATGCGCTTGGCAATTTCCACTTCGCCTTCGCGCGTGAGCAGCGGCACCGTCCCCATTTCGCGGAGATACATGCGGACAGGGTCATTGGTTTTTTCCAGGGCTCCGGGGGTCAAGTCGAGCTCAACGTCCTCAGAGCCTTCTTCAGCTTCTTCGAATTTCTTATCGAGCGCGGAGGAAGGCAACTTCGGCCCCTCCAGCACATCGATTCCTTGCGTACCGATGGTGGTCAGCAGATCATCCAGGTCTTCGGGACTGTGCACATCGTGCGGGATCAGGTCATTGACCTGGTCGTAGGTGAGATATCCCTTTTCTTTCCCGGTATCGATCAGCTTTTTAATATCGTCGAATTTATCGTCTAGGGCCAAAACGTGTCCTCAAACAACTCAATTCGCTCTCGTGGGAGCGTGTGATACAGTCTCAAAGGGTGGGAATCTGGGGTGGCTCGGGATTGTGCATCTAGCACAAACTCGTTGATGTTAGCAGATAAGTGCCACAGCGTCTATCACTTGCCGCAGAACCTCTGCCCCGGCCTCTATCCCCACCTTCCCTAGATACTTAGATGGCTGCGGGTGCCATTTTGTTTCACCCCCTTTCATGCAGTAGCGCTCAGACGGCGATTGCGGTCCCGCTGTCCGCTATTCCCGGATCCATCAGCGCCCGCTTGAGACGCATTTTCTCCTGCAGCAGTTCCTGCAGCTGTGCCGGCTCCTTACCCCCCGCAGACTGCAGCTCCCGCTGCACCTGCTCCAGACGCCGTCGCAAATGAATTTTCCTGAGTGCCCGTACCGCCCCATCCAGTCGCTCAGCAGTTAGTTCTTCATCTTCTTTCAGCAGGATCGAAGCCAGCAGCCTGCGGTCCGCCTCCGAGCGGGGTAGGTCCATTACATCGGCAACATCGGAAGCAGCATTGAGCAGCGCCTCCGCCAGCGACTCCGTTGCCAGCCCGTGATGCAGACCTTCATTGTGCAAGGCATACTGTGCCTGCCGCGCGGGATCAAACTCTTCTTCAGCTCCATCTCGCGCAGAGAGATGCTCTTCTCCGGGCTGCATCTGCTGTGCCGAGGCCAATGCCCGGATAAGGATGCGCTCAGAATCCGTGACCTGCGCCTCCGCCGGGGCCTTCACGGCCGCCGCCGCCCGCGTCCCGGCAGCGTGTTTCAATTCTTGTCGCAGCACCGACGAATCAATGCCGAGCTTCTGCGCAATTTCATGCGCCAGTTCGTCGCGCACAATCCGGCTCGGAACGCGCTGAATGTGTGGCAGCAGGTGGTTCACCGCTTTGACTTTACCCTCCGCGCTGCGCACCGGGAATTGCGCACGGGCACGTTCGATCAAATAATCGAAATATTTTTGGGAATTCTTGAGAGCAGTCCCATACGCGTCTTTGCCTTTGCGTCGAATGAACAGGTCAGGATCGAAGCCTTGCTCCAGGGTTAGAACCTTGATCTGAAATTCCTCTTCCACCAACAGCCCCAGAGTCCGCTCCGTGGCCTTGGCCCCAGCCGTGTCCGGATCAAAATTCACCACAACATTCTTGGAAAAGCGCCCGACCAGCTTCGCCTGCAACTCCGTGAATGCCGTGCCTGAGCTGGCAATCACGTTGTGAAAGCCAGCGGCGTAAACGGAAATGCAATCCATTTGCCCCTCGACCAGCACGGCGTAGTCGAGCTTTCGCATAGCCTCCTTGGCATGGTCCAGATTGAATAGGACTCGCCCCTTGGAGTAAATCGCCGTCTCAGGAGAATTCAAATATTTCGGCCGGGACTTTTCGTCTGTAGCCAAGGTGCGCCCGGTGAAAGCCATCACTTTGCCCGCTTCGCTGCGAATGGGAAACATCACCCGGTCGCGAAACTTGGAATACATAGAAGCCGCTGCTAGCTTCTGGCTGCTAGCTTCTGGCTTTTCCTCGAGGCTCTTGTCATTCCGAGCGGGCGCAAGCCCGGGAGCCATCTGCTCTTGCTGAGAGCCGATGGCTGACAGCTGAGAGCTGCCGGGCTGGAGCCTGGAACCTGAAGCCTGAAGCCCGCTTTCCTGCTTCCAGGAAAACAGCCCACTCTCCCGCAAAACTTCTCCGCTGAACTCACTCTTCAAACGATCGCGCAGCAGAAATCCGGAATCCGGCGCATACCCAATGCGAAATTCCGCAATCGTTTCTTCATCCAGCTCCCGGCCCAACAAATATTCCCGCGCCCGGGCTCCCTCCGGACCCTTCAAACATTCCTGAAAAAACCCGCAAGCGCGCTCGTGGACCTCCAACAACTGAGTCCGCAGCCGCGCTTCCTTAGCCTCCGCCGGATTCGAATAGCTGGCCTTGGGCAGCGCCATCCCCAGCTTCTGCGCCACGAATCGCACGGCCTCGGGGAAGGTGATGTTCTCGATTTTCTGCACGAAGCTGAACACGTCCCCGGAGATGCCACACCCGAAGCAGTGATAGAACTGGCGCGTAGCATGCACCGAAAATGACGCTGTGTTCTCCCCATGAAATGGACAAAGCCCCGACCAGTTTTGCGCCCCAGCCCTTTTCAGCTTGACGTAGTCCCCCACAATGCGAACGATGTCCGCCTGCTGTTTAACCGTGTAAGCGAAGTCGCCGGGGTTAGCCATGAATGAGACGCCATGATCCGCAGGAATTGTGACGTAGAAAATCTCTCAAGGGAATATAGCAGGAGAGTTTGACTGCGGAAAACCTGTGGAAAGTTGACTTTAGTAGTTGATGCGATAGGAAAAGCGTCCTCTTCTCTTGCATTTCATGCTGAGCGTGGTGAGACATTCGCTGGCGCATGGCCTCCCGGAGTCGAAGCAGCCCTTACCAGAAACAAGCTGTGAGCACGATCACAAACAAAGCACAGCCGCACTAAATCGGAAGCGCCGCACTGCCCTTTCATCTGCAGGGGTTCGCCGTCTGGTCAGGAGCCAGGCTCAACCTGCCTGGCTCCTTTACCCCCGCAACTCCACCACAGTCGCCCCCCCTCCGCCCTCATTTTGCGGAGGCTCCGCCACCGATTCCACATGCGGATGCTCTTTCAACAACTGCCGCAGCGCCTTGCGCAGAATGCCCATGCCGCTGCCATGCACCACGCGCACGCGTGTCAGACCGGCGAGAAATGCCTGGTCAATGAATCTCTCGACTTCACGCGAGGCATCGTCGACCGTGCGTCCAATCACGTTGATTTCGCTGGGCACGTTCTGGCTCTCACGCTCGAGCGACACCGAAATGCCTCGCGCCCGCGCCGCTTTCACTGGAGAATCCGCCGCCCGCGCATCACCCTGGCCGATCAGCACCTCCGCAATATCGTCACGTGCGATCTTCATTTTCATGGCGCCGACAACGACTTCGAAGTGAGCCTCATCCAATTTTCGCGACACCAGCGCCGGACGTCCTGTCGATTTCAGTTTCACCTTGTCGCCCTCGGAAACATGTTTCACCAGCTGCGGCTGGGCGTGAGGATCGCCACGATCCGCCCCGGTCGCGTGTGCCACTACTGTCGAGTCGAACTGCTCGCGGAATTCACGACGCAATTTCGCGATCCGCCGCTCGGCATCTTTGGAAAGCTTCTGCGCTGCTGCCCGTTCCTGAATCGCATTCACCGCCTCGCGGGCATGATATTCGAAATCGCGCAACACGCTTTCCAGCTTCTTTTCCATTTCGCGGACCTTCGCCAGCTGTTCCTTCTTGCCTTCCACAGCCAGATGCGCCTTCTCCCGCTCCAGTTCCTGTTCGCGCTGGTTCAGAAGTAACCTCTTACTCTCAGCCGTGCGCAGCTCGGCATGCAGGCGATCGAGAAACTTGCCCACATCACGGGCCTGCGTTCCTAATCGACCCCGCGCTGCCTCGATGATCGCCGGATTCAGTCCCAGCCTCTTCGCAATGTTGATCCCCGCCGACGCCCCCGGCACGCCTACTTTCAATTCGTAAGTCGGCTGCAAAGTGGCCTCATCGAAACCCACTGCCGCATTCACCACGCCCGGCGTATTGGCTGCATAAACTTTCAACGACGTGTGATGCGTCGAAATCACCGACATGCAGCCAACCGCCGCAAAGTGCCCGGCAATCGCCACCGCGAGGGCCGCGCCCTCTTCCGGATCAGTAGCCGATCCCAACTCGTCCAGCAGCACCAGAGATTGCTCGGTCGCAGTCTGCGAAATGAAATCAATATTGGTGACGTGAGCCGAGAACGTCGAAAGATTCTGTTCAATCGATTGATAGTCGCCAATATCTGCCAACACCGCATCGAACGCGGGCAACTCCGCCCGATCGGCTGGAACCGGAATGCCCGACTGCGCCATCAACGCCAGCAGTCCAACGGTTTTGAGGGTGATCGTCTTTCCGCCAGTGTTGGGGCCAGTGATCACCAACTGCCGCCGTGCGCCCTCGAGTTCCACACTCACCGGAACGACGCTCGCCCCTTTGAGCTTGAGATTCCGCTCTAACAATGGATGCCGGGCATTGTGCAGAACAAGCCGGCCGCTGTGCGACAACCCATTCTCGGCGCTGAGCGTTACTGCGACGCACTTGTAATCTTCCGCAAAGCACGCTTTGGCAAACTGTAACTCCAACTCGCCCAGCACCGCCGCCGCCTCCCCTATCGCCTCTGCCAGCTCAGCAATACGCCGCGTCATCTCCAGCAGGATGCGGTGAATCTCCGCCAGCTCCTCATCCAGCAACCGCACCAGTTCGTTGTTCTGCTCGATCGTCTCCAGCGGCTCCACAAACACGGTCTGCCCGCTAGAACTGGCACCGTGTACCACACCCTGCACCCGGCGCTTTTGTTCGGTCTTCACCGGAATCACAAAGCGCTCGCCGCGTATGGTGATCAGCTCATCCTGCACTGCGCCATCCTCGGCCAGTCGACGCAGGTAACCGCGTAGAGATTCCTGAATCGCTCGCCTTTGCTTTTCAATTTCTCGGCGTACCCGCGCCAGTTCTGGCGACGCGCGGTCTTCGAGAGTTCCATCCGGCTGGATCTTGTTGCGGAAAAATCGCAGGAATTCCGTGAAGTCGGCAACCCGTTCCGAAAGCGCCCGCACCCGACACCACTCTGACTTCATGCTCGCCGGCGGATGTAACGCAATTTCCCGCCACTCGGCGGCGCGATCCACCACGAGCACGACATCCCGGATCTCCGCTGTCTCCAATGCGGCCCCGGCAATACGCGCCTTATCGAGGAGCTTCGCCATCCCGAGCAGTCCGGAAAAATCGAATCGACCTCCCGCGCGACGGAATTCTCGAACCTCCTCCGCCAACTGTTGCTGCTCGTCGATCCAACTGCGGTCCGTTGAAGGTGTAAGCCCATCGATTCGCTGCCGGCCTAGGGTCGAAAAGCTATATCCGCGCAGCAGTTCGCGCAAAGCGTCGAACTCGAGAACCCGCGCCGAGCTGTGCAGTAGTCGCAGAGAATCCATCAGGGATGATGTTACTAGAGGGGGATGAAAAGCGAGCCGAACAGGGACCCGTCGATTTCTACTGGTGCAGGCCGCTAGCCTTGCGATGGAACCCGGCACAATTGGAACCTGACAACCGGAACTCTCTCGTCACGCTCTCGCCGCCACAGCTTTGATGGCCGCGTCAGTCGCCACGGGCAACCGCAGGACAAAAAGTGCTCCACCTTCCGGCTTGTTCTGGCAGGTAATTTGTCCCTGGTGATCCTGGATCACCCCATAGACTGCACTCAGGCCCAGGCCCGTGCCCTTCCCGATCGGCTTGGTGGTATAGAAAGGATCGAACACACGCTGCGGCTCGCGGATGCCGGACCCAGTGTCGGAGAACTGTATGACTACCTCCCGGGTTTGCCGCTGCGCGATGATGTGCAGCGATCCGCCGCCAGTTTCTTCTAACGCGTCCACGGCGTTTTCCACGATCTGCACGAACGCCTGGAAAAGCTGGTTGGCGTTTCCCCAAACCAGCGGAAGCTCAGGATCTATGAAGGTTTCCGCTCGAATCCCGCCCGCTCGCCGCTGCAGCTCCAGCATCACAATGCTACGCTGCACCAGCATCGCCACGTCTACCAGAGTCTTCTCGGCAGGACTCTCTTGGGCGAAACTGAGCAGGTCTGACACCAAGTCACGAGTTCGCCTCGCCTGGTTTACAATCTTGCGCACCAGGACGTCTTGCTCGTCGGTCAACCGTTGATTCGACCAGAGCTGCTCGGAGTACGTCATAATAGCCGTCAGTGGATGGTCAATCTCGTGCGCCGCCCCAGCCACCAAATGGCCCAGGGAGGCAAGCTTTTCCTTCTGGACCAGGTGACTCTGCAACCGCTCCCGGTTCTCATAGCCGCTGCGCGATTCGTCCAAAAGGCGCATGAGTGCCTGGTCTTGCAGATACTGCCGTAGAAAAACAAACGCGCCCAGCACGACCATGGCTGCCAAGACGGTGAATAGTCGAAAAACGCGGGACCCTTCAGCGGACCGGTCGAACAGGAACGTCCACAATCCCAGCGCGGGCAGCGAAAGAATCGCCAACATGGCCAGTCGCGGTGTAATCGCTCGCTGCCCGATCCCAGGCTTCGCGGGGGCAGCCTCCAGTTGCCATTGCCGTGCTGTCAGAGCGGTGGCCGCCATCCAACTGATGGCGGCCACTAAGGGAACGTCGTACCAGCTGCCGGAGTAATAGCGGCCACTTGCCAAGGCAACATTCGTAAGTTGCGAGCTGACGAGGTATAAGGCGCAGGCCACGAAAAAGTTCAGGTACAAACGCCTCCACGGCGCCGAGGATCTCCATGCGGCAAATCCTATGAGTGTAATTAGCAGCACATGTTGCACCTGGTACAGCAAAAGGTAGTGCTGATCATATGAGGCGACGTTCAGCGTGACATATTGATCGGGAAAAACTAAAAACGCATACAGGAACATCCACCACACCAGCAGCATGAGAAAATTCAGCGTGCTGAGGTGGAATCTCTGCCCCTGCTTGAGTTGGTGCGGACTCCAGGCTACAGCCGCGATCATCGGTATCAGGTGGAAGAACAGAATGATGTCCACGAAATACGGATCAGGGACATTCTTGCGCAGTACCACTTCGCAAAACACCCAAGTTCCTTGGTTAAACGTCCAACCGACAAGGCCCGCTGCCATTAATCCCCAAAACCAGCGCTCCCGTCCCGGCCTGATCATGGCATTCGCCACCATGATGCCGCCCGCGACCAGCATTGCCACAAAGACGAAAATGTCGGAAAATGCGGTCAGCCCGGCGCTGCGCTGCGCGGCCAGACACACCGCGGCGAACGCGAGCGAGACTCCGCCTGCGGTCGCAAACCAGCGAAAACGCCCTAACCCACCCATCCTGGTTTATTTTATTGATGAGAATCGGCCTTGGCGGTCAGCTTCCGGGTCTCCGAAGTTACTTTCGTCATACTTCAAAGAGCGCTCAAGTTCCGGGCCGGCCGGTGAAACCAATGGAATCAGCATCTGCTAAAATCAGACGGGAATTAACCTGTCGGTGGGAGCTGAACTGGGTCGAACTCAGTCCTCTAGAGCGGGCATAGAGCGGGCACTCCGGCTCCTGCTTTTTCACTTTGGATTGTTGATCCTGTGAGCTTCCGGTGCAATCATGGCATTTCCTGAAACTCGTCTTCGCCGACTGCGTCGCACCGGACCACTTCGCGACCTGGTTCGCGAAACTCGCCTCAGCGCAGAATCCTTCGTCTATCCCATCTTCGTCTGCCCGGGAAAGGGCGTACGCAAGGAAATCCGCTCCATGCCCGGAGTCTTCAACCTCTCCGTCGACCAGGTTGTTAAAGAGGCCCGTGAAGCGCGTGGGCTGGGAGTGTCCTCGGTAATTCTGTTCGGCCTGCCCGAGAAAAAAGACGAAGTAGCCACCGGAGCCTGGACCGACGACGGCGTCGTGCAACAGGCGGCCCGCGCCATCAAGAGCGAAATTCCTGACCTCATTCTTATTGGCGACGTCTGCCTTTGCGAGTACATGTCGCATGGTCATTGCGGCATCGTACGCAAGCCGTCAGCCCCCAAGTCCCTCGGGGCGGCAGCGACGAGCGCCATCACGGTGGCGGTCGAGCCCCATGAGAAGATGAAGGCCATCGAGGCGGCGGCAGCAGTTGCAGCGCGAGCCACGCAGCCCGAATTCGAGATTGACAACGACGCCACGCTCGACCTGCTAGCACGCACGTCGGTCTCGCTCACCCGCGCCGGCATCGACGTTATTGCACCCTCCGACATGATGGATGGACGTGTCGCCGCCATCCGCCGCGCCCTCGACGGCGCCGGCTGCATCAACACGCCCATTCTTTCTTACGCAGCCAAGTTTGCCTCCGGCTTCTACGGACCATTCCGCGAAGCCGCCGACTCCGCTCCGCAATTCGGCGACCGCCGCTCTTACCAGATGGATCCGGCAAACGTGCGCGAGGCTATGCGCGAAATCGACCTCGACATCGCGGAAGGCGCCGACATGATCATGGTCAAGCCGGCGCTTCCCTATCTCGATGTCATCGCCGCCGCTCACGCCCGCTTCGACCTCCCGCTAGCCGCATATCAGGTCTCCGGCGAATATGCCATGATCGAAGCCGCCGCCCGCAATGGCTGGATCGAGCGCGACCGCGTCATGATGGAATCTCTAGTCGCGATCCGCCGCGCCGGCGCAAGTATTATCGTTACCTACTACGCCAAAGAAGCCGCTAAGCTGCTGCGTTGACCTGCAAGGGGATTCTGCGGGTGGCTCCAATCGCTTCCCTTTTCAAGAGTCCCAACCCAGTCATTGTTTGGCCATTTCCGGGTGTTCCATGTGGAGACTTTCCACTATGGGCCCGTGTTTCCACGCGAACCCTTCGCCTACGCGCCCGTCGCACCCTGGCCGCTGGCGAACTTCACGTCCACAAGCCGCCGGTCTTCATCGGACACTTTAAACATGTCGCGCGGCTTCAGATTCATAAAGCTGGCCACGAACACCGCCGGAATCTGGCCGATGCGCGTGTTGTAGGTATTGACGTCGTCGTTGAAAAACTCGCGGCGGTCAGCGATACGCTCTTCGAGTTCACTGATACGGTTCTGCAGCTTGAGAAAGTTTTCATTGGCCCTTAGCTGCGGATAGTTCTCCGCTACCCCGAATAGGCCGCGCAGCGCGCCCGTCATCATCACGTCGGCCTGCGCTTTCTGACGCACGCTGGCCGCGTTCATCGAGGCGGCACGCGCCTGCGTCACCGCTAGCAGCGTTTGCTGCTCATGCTGCATGTATCCCTTCACTGTCTCCACCAGGTTCGGAATCTCCTCGTGGCGCTGCTTGAGCAGCACGTCAATATTGGCCCACGCGCGGTCGTTGTCGTTGCGCAGGCGCACCAATTCATTGTAGAGAATCACAACGTAGATCGCCACACCGACAATCAGCAGAAGAAACGCAGCTTCGGTCACGATGCCGCTGTCCATTCCGGGGCCTCCTAAGATTCAGCCTTATCGAACATGCCTCACGCTTGCGGCAAATGCTATCCGAAGAAATGGGGTCACGCAATTAATGCGTAAGGCGCTCCTGCAGCGGCACACCCGCACCAGACCATAGTAAGACCGCCGGTTCCGATGGAGCCTGATATTGCTGCGTAGCCTTCAGCACCCAGCCTTCAGCACACTGTTTCCCTGGCTGCATGCTGAGTGCTGATTGCTTTTTTAAAGCGCGAAGTAGGTTTTCTTGTGCAGCAAGCTGTTCTCGTCGCCGATCATCAGATGCTGCTCGGAACCCTTGGTGGTGACGAGCAGGCGAAACGCGGCGGTGCCCTTGGGAAGGTCGAATTCGAGCTGCGTGGTGTAGGAGTCGGTGGGTTTTAGAGGCGTATCCAAGGGTGTTCCATGAACGGCTGCGGGCGAATACTCACGTGCGCTCGGGTCGATGAGCCGCAGGATCCGGGGGTTAGGGGTGAGAGTGGCGTCCTTGGGGCGTCGGGAAGAGATTGTGGTCTCGTCGAAGCGCGTGCGCAGGGTCACAAAGTAGCGGGTCGTGAGGGCAGCGGACTCGGTCTTTACCTCAACCACCGAATAGGCCAGATGGCAGTCGATTTCGCAGAAATACTTTTCCTGGCCGCGGTTCAGCACGCTGTCGTGGCTGACCAGCGAAAGGCCGAAAAGAAAGCTGAAGTAGACGACGGCTCCGGCGGCCACGAGCAACGCCATGGCGCGAGCAATCCTGGGCTTGCGTATGAACCAGGCGACGAGCGCAGCCGCGGCGGCGACGAAGGTTCCTGCGCAGGCGGCGAGGAACCCGAGCACCGATGCCGGGGGCGGAAAATTCATATTACTGATGGGGGGGTTGCACATGGAGGGATCTCCAAACTCATAATGTACTTTGGGTTACAAAGTTTATGATGGCAAAAAAAAAGCCTCAGTCCTCGCGGGTAAGGCGGATCCACTCTTCCATCTGATCGAGATACTGGCTTAAGGCGCGTCTACCGGCAGCGTTCAGACGATATTGGGTGCGGGGGACGCGGCCCTCAAAATATTTCGAACATGAGATGTATTGCGCGTCTTCGAGTTTGCGGGCATGCACGCTGAGATTGCCGTCGGTGGTCTTTAGGATCCGCTTGAGGTCGTTGAAGCTCAGTGAATCATTGGTCGCCAGTGCGCTCACAATTCCCAGACGAATGCGCTCGTGAATCAAGCGATCGAGTTCCGGCAATGCCGGCGCGTGTTGAGGAGCACTGGGCCGCGGGAGGGATCCCATCCTTGCTGGCTTTCGCTGTTGGGCCGAAGCTTTAGCCACCATGCCGCCTCGCGATGAGTGCTCCAAACAAGACGTGCAGACCGCCGAAACCTGCGGCCAGAAACCAGTTTCCCCATACCACGGGCGCCATGACCGCGAGCGCTCCCATAGCCATGAAGCAAATTCCCATGACCGGAACTAGAGGCACGGAAAAAGCGCCTCCCGTCACGATGCCTGCTCCATAGAGCAGGAGCCATGTGGCGGGCAGCGCGGATTGCATGCCGGCACGAACAAGAAAAAATGTCAGCACTGCTCCCGAGGTGAGAGGAGGAAGGAGGCCGAGCGCAACTTTGCGTCCCGGGCCGGTAAACAGCGGCAAGCCTCGGCGGCTGGCCTTCCAGGCCATGAAAAGCAGAGCGATCGTAACCGCGAGAATGGCCTCGGCGAGCCACACCCGAAGCCACGCGAAAGCATTGGGCTGACGCGCCGCGAGGTAAGCCGCGGCTAAAGCTGTTAGCCCGAGGACGATCAGGCCCCATCCGGAAACGGCAGTAAAGGCGACCGAGCGCTCCATGGTCTGGCGGATGAAACGGAGGTCGTCGGCCGCGCCGCCGGGTAGTGATCGATGGAAATGTTGCGGGCGACGGAGGCGGTGTTGAGGGTGCTCTACCATGATCGCGGAAAGCATAGCTGTGCAATTCGGTTTTGTCAAGTACTTTGTATCACAAAGTTAAGGGATTGCCTGGCGGAACGATCTCCACCGCGAAGTCCTTAGGCCAGCAGCAAAATGTTTGCCAGCCGCCAGTAGAAGAGACTGTCGAGAGCTGCGGGATTAGACTTTCGTTATGGCAGATTTTGGTAGGGTCCTGGCGCTTTTGGGAGTAATTCTGGCGGTGGCCGGCATGGTGATGGTGTGGCTGGGTCGGACCGGTTTGCCTTTAGGGCGGCTGCCCGGGGACATGGTTTACCGGGGAAAGAATGCGACGTTTTATTTTCCGCTGGCCACATCACTGCTTCTGAGCGTTGTGCTTTCGTTTGTGCTGTACGTGATCGGCCGGTTTCGTCGCTAGGCGCCCGTCTCCTGGGTCGCGAGTGTCTGGTCGCCGACCTCCGCTCCTGCCTCATTGAAGGGCGGGGAACTCACGGAGCTGGCTGCTGCGGTACACTGCCCTCGATGTCTTCTCTGAGTGGACAGTTCGGATTTAGCTTTGTTCCGTCGGACCGCCGGGTGTGGACGGTGCGGGATTTGGTGGGGGCCGTGCGGTCGCACATCGAACACGAGTATTCCGACGCCTGGGTGGAGGGAGAAATCTCGAATTTCCGGGCGCCGGATTCCGGACATCTCTACTTCACGCTGAAGGATGGCGATGCGCAGATTCGCGTTGTGATGTTTCGCTCCGCAGCGCGTTTGCTGCGCTTTCGCCCCGCAGATGGCATGCAGGTGGTGGTCCGGGGGCGAGTAACGATTTATGAAGACCGGGGTGAGCTGCAGATTTCCGCCGAGTATCTCGAGCCCAAAGGCGCGGGATCGTTGCAAGTGGCGTTTGAGCAACTGAAGGCCAAGCTGGCAGCCGAGGGGTTATTCTCTGCCGATCGCAAGAAAGCGATTCCGTCTTTGCCGGCCCGCATTGGCATCGTTACCTCCCCGCAGGCGGCAGCGCTGCGCGACATTCTGAATGTGTTGCGGCGGCGGCACCGCTCGGTGAATGTGGTCATTTACCCGGCGCAAGTGCAGGGTGAAACGGCGGCTGCGGAGGTGGCCTCAGGCATTCGCTATTTCAGCCGGCAACGCAATGTGGAGGTCATCCTGGTGGCGCGTGGCGGTGGGTCGGCCGAAGATCTGGCGGCATTCAATGATGAAGGACTAGCGCGCACAGTGGCAGCTTCCAATGTTCCCGTGATTTCGGCGGTAGGGCACGAGACGGATTTCACTATTCTCGACTTCGTATGCGATTTACGCGCGCCCACCCCTTCGGCCGCGGCGGAGTTGGTGATACGTTCGCGCCAGGAAGTCGACGAGCATGCGGCAGCACTGCACGAGCGCCTGTCTCGAGCGCTGCGTTATCGGCTCCTTATCATGCGGCAGACGCTCACCCAGTTGGCGCAGCACGGGGCTTTCGGCCGCATGGTGGACCTGATCCGCCAGCGGCAGCAGAAACTGGACGATTTGACCCACCGGGCAGAGAGAGCGCAGAGGCAGTTGCTTGAACCGATGCGGCGGCGGTGGGAAACAGTGTCGGCGACGGTGCGGCACTATGACTTACGGCTGGTGCTTTCTGGAATGCGGAAGGAATTGAGCGCCGTGACCGGGACTCTGCTGGCTGCAATGCGTAACCTGCTGTTGCAAAACCGGGTCCGCAGCGACCGCTTGGGCACGGCTTTGGAAGGTCTGTCGCCGACGGCGATTCTGGAGCGCGGTTATGCTCTGGTCTTTGATGCTTCGGGCAAGCTGGTTAAGGACGCGAGCCGCGTGCATGCTGGTGAGGAGATCTCGGCCCGGTTGGCACGCGGAGAGATTCACGCGACGGTGCAAAAGAAACGCACCTAACCCAGCACCTGAAGGTGGCATTACAATGAGCACGGTCTACCTCGGATTCGCGGTGGGAGCGAGGTCCCGATGACGCAGTTGCCGGCCCCATGGTCAACAATATCGGTGGCCCTCGACATTTTGCTGGTAGCCGTGGTCTTTTACCAGGTGCTGGTGATGATTCGCGGCACGCGCGCGGCACCCATGCTGGCCGGCGTGGCCGTAGTTGCCATCATTTTCTACCTGGCCCGTGTCGGTGAACTCACAACCCTCAACTGGTTGATAAGCCGGTTGGTACCCTACGTTCTCTTCGCTCTCATTGTCGTTTTCCAATCAGAGATTCGACACGTCCTCGCCGATGTGGGACGACGCCTGAGGTTTGGGCGAGGGTCGGCGAGCGAGAGCGACACCTACGATGACATTGTTTTGGCGGCGAATCTATTCTCCCAGCACCAGACCGGGGCGCTGATCGTGATTGAGCGGGAGATTGGACTGAGAACCTATATAGAGAGTGGCGTTCCGCTGGATGCACGTTTGTCGTACGACCTGCTGGCAACAATTTTCCGGCCTAGCGCCCCGTTGCATGACGGCGCGGTTATCGTCCAAAAAGAGCGCGTTGCGGCCGCGGCATGTTTTTTGCCGCTCTCGATGAATCCGGTGCTTTCAACGCAATTGGGGACGCGTCACCGGGCTGGTATGGGCATAACCGAAGAAACGGATGCAATCGCGGTAATCGTTTCCGAGGAAACCGGGGCGATCAGTGTTGCCGTAGGCGGGAAGATCGAGCGTGACCTTTCGGTGGAGCAACTGCGTGAACGGCTGAGCGGTGAGTTGCGCCGCTACATGTCTCCGGTCACGTTGCCGACTGCGATTGCGCCGGAAGATGAAAGCGATGCAGCCCTGGATTCTCCGCGACGGGCCGCTGGATCACGAAGTGACGACACGGACTCCCTGCTGGGACCGGGACGCTAGCCATGAAGGAATTGTTTCGGCGCTATGTGCTGCACAATTTTGGATTGAAAGTATTGTCGCTATTGCTCGCAACGGGCCTGTGGATGGCGATTTCTCCCGAGAATCAGCCGGCGGAAATGGCTCTGCGGGTACCGATCGAGTTTCACCAGGTGCCGGATAATATTGAGATCAGTTCGGCGAACATTCCGGAGGCGCAAGTGCGGGTGCGCGGACCGGAGCGATTAATCCGGCAGTTGCGGTCTACGGACGTGCATGCTGAGATCGGCTTGGCCGATGTCAAACCGGGCGAGCGTACTTTTGATCTGACCTCAGGTCAAATCCATCCGCCACGCGACGTGAGTGTCGTACAAGTGTTGCCCGGGCAATTGCACCTGGACTTTGATACGCGGCTCAGCCGTGAAGTTGAAGTGCATGCCCGCGTGACCGGCAACTTTGTGGCGGGCGAGCAGATTGCGCAGCTTCTGGTCGATCCCGCGAAAATCACGATTACCGGGCCGCGACGTCACGTGGAACTGGTGGACTCTGCCACAACCGATCCCGTGGACGCTTCCGGGACCATGACGCGAGCTGTGTTTGTGACCAACGTGTATGTCTCCGATCCGCTGGTGCAGGTGGTGCAGCCGACGCCGATTCATGTGACTGTAATTATGGGAAAGTCGCCTGGGACGCCGAGCGCCCCCTGACGCACAGTCGGGGACCTTCGATATTGTCCTGCTGTTGCCGTCCTCGTTTATCATCCTCGTGGTTCTTATGATTATTCTGTTTGATCATTTGATCTGAAATCGAATTTGTTATGAGCCAGCAAACACGGCAGTTATTCGGGACGGATGGCATTCGGGGTGTGGCAGGAGAATTTCCGCTCACGACGCAGAGCACGTATCTGATTGGGCGGGCTCTGGGGCACGATCTGATTCGGTCAACGCGGACCGCGCAAGCGGTGATTGGTCAGGACACGCGAGAATCCAGCCGATGGATCGCGGATCGCGTGGCAGCAGGACTGGTTTCGGTCAGTGTGGAAGTACATAGCGCTGGCGTGATCACTACCCCCGGGGTTGCGTATCTTGCCCGGTCGCGGGGGTTGGCGGCCGGGGTCGTGATCTCCGCTTCCCACAATCCCTGGACGGATAACGGGATCAAAGTTTTTTCTGGCGACGGTTACAAGCTGACAGACGCGCGCGAGCTGGCCATGGAGAAAGAGATTTTTGCCCTATTGCAGAATCCAGCAGCGGCGGAGGGAGTTACTGGAACAGCTCCGGCGCCGAGTCTTCCGGGAGAGGCGGGATTGCGGCATGCCTACATCGAGTGGCTGGCGGGCAGCGTGTCTTCCGACTTGAGCAAGATGCGGGTGTTGGTGGATTGCGCAAATGGGGCGGCTACGGCTGAGGCTCCTGAGTTGTTTCGGCGGATGGGAATTCAGGCGACATTCATGCAGGGGGCTCCGGATGGGAAAAATATCAACGAGGGTTGCGGGGCGCTGCATCCGGAGACGCTAGCTGCGGCTGTGGCAGAGTCGGAGGGGAGGTTTGATCTGGGAGTGACGTTTGACGGCGATGCGGACCGGGCTCTATTTTGTGATGCGCATGGGCGCGTGGTCAATGGCGACGGCGTGCTGCTGATTGCGGCACGCGATCTGCATAGCCGTGGGAAATTGAACGGAGAAATGGTGGTGGCCACGACCATGTCGAATATGGGATTGGAGATTGCGCTGAAACGATCTCACATTTCCATGTTGCGAGCGAATGTTGGCGACAAGTATGTGCTCGAGGAGATGCTGAAGACTGGCGCGACTCTGGGTGGAGAGCAGTCGGGGCATATTCTTTTTCGGGATGGCGAGGCGACTACTGGCGATGGTTTGCTCACAGCGCTGCGCGTGATGGACATGGTGCTGCGAAGCGGACGTTCGCTGGCGGAGCTGGCCGGTGATCTAAAAGTTTTTCCACAAAAGATTCAGAATGTGCGCGTGCGGGAGAAAGTTCCGTTTTCGCAGGTTCCCGAGATTCAGCGGGCGATCGAAGCGGCGGAGCGCGAGCTGGATGGAAACGGGCGCGTGGTGGTTCGGTATTCGGGGACGGAGGCCTTGGCGCGAGTCATGGTGGAAGCGGAGTCGGAAGAGAAGATGAAGGCGCTGACAGCGGTGATTGCTGGCGCTATTCAGAAGGCGCTCGGGGTGTGACGGTCCCGAATTCGCTTCTCGCGGAAGTAAAAAAGTGCGAGGGTCGTTCGCTTCGCTGAGGATGACAGGGGCTATAAAACAGTCCGTGTCTTAAGGCATAGCGCTTTCGGTCGATAGCCGCGTAGGTGGGGTTGGTAGCCTCCAGGAGAAAAAAGCGTCTGCACGCGCACGCATGGTTACAGGATCCACCCCTCAAGCCTTTGCACCGAAAAAACCGGGCCCCTGATCAGATTAGTACTCCATCAAAATCTTAAACCATTCGTCACGGCAGCTCAGCATGACAAGATTGCCAGGATGACGAGATTTAAACCAGGAGTCCTGGAGGCTAGGGGGCTGTGTAGCCCTCTTTTTCTTTGAGTAGGTTAGCGTTCTCCATCCTGCCATTTTTGACCCCTTCAGCCCTCCGTAGTGATCAATGGGAACTTAACAGAGACCAGATTCTCACTGAAGGAAAAGAGAGGCAATGAGGACCTCTAACAGGACCTCTCGCCTCGCGATTCTGATCTCCGTTCTAGTTCCCATCAAGATTTTCGGCAGAGACGCAGAGGTTAGCCCATAGATAAGCGAACGGCTATTTCGTTAGTGGTTCGTTTCGCATCTTGTGTTGATGCGCCCTGAGCGCTATCCGACTTTGGTGGCTCTTGAGCCGTTTGGCCTTGAGTACCTCCGAGAGTCGTTGGTACTCCGAATAGACCAGACTCTGAGGCGGATGTGTCAGTGCATTGGCCACTGCGTTCTCTCGGAGCGGCACTCTTCAGCGATAGCGAAGAGCCGACGTGCTTCTGCGTGATCTGGCATGGGTTGATGGTATATCGAAATCCAGCATGGGTTTTATCCTAAGGTATCAGAGCAGCCTCGATGCCCATTGGCAGTCGAATACTCGTCGCAAGGATTATTGACCTGTGTTTAGAGGGAATCATGCCTTCAGGCGTTCGTCTCAGCACGGGTCTTGGTGCGTTGTTGGGGTTGGTCTTTTGCGACCACTCGCCGGTCACGATGCGGGTCGGTGCGGGGCTGCCCCGTACTGAGTTCGGTTTTCTGTCTGGGAGCGGCTCCTATTAGATAGATAGGAGTTAATTCTAGAGGTCCTGGAGATCTCTCCAGTTGGGGCCGATGCCGATTTCCACTAACAGCGGCACGGCCAGGGCATGGACTTTTTCCATTTGCTCGCGGACCAGAGATAGGATGGTCTCTACTTCTTTGTCGGGGACCTCGAAGACCAGTTCGTCGTGAACCTGCAACATCATTCGGGATTTCAAGCTGCGTTCTTCGAGGGCGGCATCGATGCGGATCATGGCTAGTTTGATCAAATCGGCGGCGGTGCCTTGCAGGGGAGTGTTTACGGCGGTGCGCTCGGCGAAACCTCGCTGGTTGGAGTTCTTGCTATTAATATCGGGGATGGGGCGCACCCGTCCAAAGAGCGTTCTCACCTTCAGATCACGGCGAGCTTCATCAAGTGTTTTGTCGATGAAGGTGCGAACCCCTTTGTATCTCTCGAAATAGGCAGCGATGAACTGTTTGGCTGCGGCGGGCTCGATGCCGAGATTTTGTGAGAGGCCGAAGGCGGACAGACCGTAGACGATTCCGAAATTGACCACTTTGGCCTGTCGGCGGTGATCGGACGTCACCATGAGCGGAGGAACTCCGAAAACTTGGGAGGCCGTGAGCGTGTGAATGTCGTCGCCGCGGCGGTAGGCCTCAACCAGCAAGGGATCGCGGGAGAAGTGGGCGAGCAGGCGAAGTTCGATTTGCGAGTAATCGGCGGCGAGGAGAACGTGGCCCGGCTCGGCGATGAACGCCGCGCGGATTTCGCGTCCTAACTCGGTGCGGATGGGAATGTTCTGGAGATTGGGATTGGCGGAGGAAAGGCGTCCGGTGGCGGTTCCGGTCTGGCCGAAGGTAGTGTGCAGGCGACCGCTGGCGGGGTCGAGAAGCGACGGAAGTGCGTCGACGTAAGTAGATTTGAGCTTGGTGAGCTGGCGGTAGTCGAGAACCATGCGGGCGATGGGATGATCTTCGGCAAGGCCTTCGAGCACATCGACCGCGGTCGAAATTTTCTTGCCTTTGCCGTATTTGACCGGGGTAGGCAAGTTTAGCTGGTTGAACAGTACGTCGCCCAATTGCTTGGGGGAACTAATGTTGAATTCGGTTCCAGCGACATCGTAGATTTCTTTGGCTTTGGCGTCGGCTTCGCGCTCCAGCTTTGTGGACATCTTCGCCAGGGCTTTGGTGTCGATCTTTACTCCGCAATGCTCCATGCGGGCGAGCACGGGAACGAGCGGCAGATCGATTTCTTGGTAGAGCTTCGCGAGTCCTTCGCGTTCAAGTTCTTCGCGGAGAGCAAGGGCTAGCCTGAAGGTGATGTCGGCCGCTTCCGCAAGCTCTCCCGAGAGTTTGAGGTTGAAGCGGCGCAGAGCTACGTCGGAGAGGAGGTGGGATGAGTACGTGGGGTCGAGCAGGTATGAATACAGCGTGGAGTCGTGCTTCACCCCCGCAAGATTGATCCCGAGAGCATTGAACGCGTGAATTGCGGATTTGTAATCGTGGATCGCTTTGGCGACGGATTTGTCGGCCAGGGCGGCACCGAGTTTCGCTGCTGGTTCGCCTGAGTCCAGACGCAGTGTGATGGCCGAGCCCGCAGCTGCGGATATGGCGGCGCGGCGCCATGCAGGTGTGGTTACGGCGGCGGCAGCCGCGCTGAGCGGTAGCATGCTTTCTTGCGACTCTTCTTCGGCGGGTTCTGGTTCTGGCCTGGAGGCGACTTCCGCCTGCTCGATGGCGATTGCAAGCGCGCCACTCGCGACCACGGAATGGAGGACCGCTTCCACATCCGCGGCAGAATTTGCCTCAGAGTAGTGCGCTTCCGTAACTTCTGTGACCGGCAACAACTCTTTGAGCAGTGAAGTGAACTCCAATTCAGTGTAAAGCGCTTTCAGCGATTCCGCATCGGGGTTGCCCGCGCGCATGGCTTCCACATCAAGTTCCACGGGAACGTTCGTGGCAATGGTCGCCATGCTCTTGCTGAACAGAATCGTGTCACGATTGTTCTGCAGGGATTCGCGGTAGGTCTTGCGCTCGACCTCGGCGGCGCGCTCCAGAGCTTGCTCTACGGAGCCGAAGCGCTTGATGATCTCGACGGACCCTTTTTCGCCAATGCCGGGGGCTCCGGGAATGTTGTCGATGCTGTCACCGCGGAGAGCCATGATATCAATCACGCGCTCGGGTGGAACGCCGAGGATTTCTTCCACTTTCGCGGCGTCACAGATCAAATTGTCTTTAGGCGGATTCAGGACGCAGACCCTTTCATTCACCAGCTGCATCATGTCCTTATCGCTGGAGACCACGTAGACAAAGTACGAAGTAGCTGCGGCCTTGCGGGCCAGAGTTCCGATCACGTCGTCGGCTTCGAAACCCGCAAGCTCGAGAATTGGTATGCGATACGCCTCCAGCGCGCGGCGGATGTATGGGACTTGCTGTGCCAGATCCTCGGGCATGGCAACCCGATTGGCTTTGTAACCTTTGTATTCGATCTCGGTGAAGGTCTGCGTCTTGATGTCAAACTTACGGACTTTCGTAATGGCCTCGGCTTGCTGATCGCGAAAGGTAGGCGCGGCTACATCGAAAACCGCTGCCAAGTATTCTGGCGCAAAATCATCACGCAGCTTGCGCAGCATATTGAGGAAGACGTAAATCGCCGCTGTGGGAAGACCAGTCCTGGTCGACATGGGGCGCTGTCGCACCATAGCGTGATAGGCGCGGAAGATGAACGACATGGCGTCGATCAGGAAGATTCGACCTTGGTCTAAACCGGCCTGCGGCTGCGCCACTTTGCGGGCAGACGAAGGCCCGGGCGAAGCAATGGTAGCCTCAACCTTTGCTAGCGGTGATTGTTTTCGTGGAGACAACTAGACAGTTTATCAGCAGAAAATGCGGGCTAGAAATCCACGGTAAAGTTTGCTTGCACGATTTTCTTGCCCTCTTCCCGGGAGCTGTTGCGGAACAGCAGGTAAATACTCTTGCGGTTCGGCCGCAGAGACGGGAAGGCCGAGGTTCACTCCCTGGTCATGCGTTGCGTCTGCTGAAAAGAGTGCTTCGCTCGGGCGCCCATTAGCCAGTTCGGTATATTGCTGTCGGTTCAGCAGGAGAGAGTCCACGTTCGCGCCGTCGTCGCCGGACTGGGCTCCGGCCTGCTGGACAAAAGATCGGAAGGTCCCGTGCAGGTGCGGTGTGGCGGCTTGGGCTGGAATTTCGAATGCAACTTTTATCTGCTACCGGCGAAGGTTCTATGCAGGATGTGTTCGTGCTGCCCACCGGGAAGCCAGCGATGTGATCGGAGGGATGCGGTTTTCAGGGTGCGGAATGTTCCTGCCTGGGGTTTGCTCCGATTTGTCTTTGCCCATCCACGAGTCTAGGGGACTGACAACCTTCATCATTGGTTGCGTGGCCGGCTGAGGGGCTGGTGGAGGCTCGGTTTCTGTGGATTCCGATTTACCGGTCGGCCTGCGGCAGTCGATTGAACACGGCTAACAACCTTTGTCTGGATTTTCGCGGACAAAGCCATAGCCTAGTGCCAATAGCCTACCGAGCAGCGCCCATGAGAATCTCTTCATCATTGGCGTGGTCCTGTCGAGGCCTTCATTGAGTAGGGACTGTCGCCGAGGGATGCCGGTTGGCCAAGATTCCGGAAGTCACTTGCAAGACTTGCCGTATTCGGTGGTGTAGTGCAGTTTAATCTCACCACACGTACCCTGTTCGGCTGAATAGACGATGCAGGTGTCGAAGGGCCGCGAATAGACGTGCAAGCTGACGGCGCGCGCATTGAAGCGGCGGGGATTGAGCACACGATGCACGGGCTCGCGTGGGTCGACGGCGCAAGGTTGGGAGATATTCATCTCTAGGGTATCGGTGGCTTCCAGCTTACACACGCCGGCATCGACGTCTTGATGGAGGACACGGAAATTTTCAACCTGTAAGCGACCGATGGGGACGGCCATCCAGCAATTCTGGTCGCGGTGGTTATGCACGGAGCTGACCTGGCCGACCTCCCAGCAAATGGCAACCAACTCGTAGAGTGGGGTCTTGTCGACCAAATTGCGGGTGTAATGCTGCGCGTCCCAGGTGAGATAGGGGGCCAGCGAATCTGAAGCGACCGGAGTGTCCTGAAGAAATTTCCAGATCTGTTCGGTTTGATCGAAGGCGGCGTCGGGAAACTTCCGTAATTCGGCTGCGAAATCCGCAATGGAGACCGTTTTCGCCAGGGTGGTCATGATCTTCTCCGGAGAAAAAGTATAGCGCAGCGGTGCAGGCGGGGGCCAGGACTACTCGAGGTACATGCAATCGCCATAGGAATAAAAGCGGTAACGGGCGGCGACGGCATGCTGATAGGCAGGTAAAATGTTTTCGCGGCCACCCAGGGCGCTTACCAGCATGAGCAGCGTGGATTGCGGCAAGTGGAAGTTGGTTAGCAGCGCGCTGACGACCCTAAAATCGTATCCGGGATAGATGAAGAGGTTGGCCTCGCTTTGGCCCCCGGTGACGGTGCCAGAGCCGCGCTGGGCCGCGTGCTCCAGAGCCCTGACTGTTGTTGTACCTACGGCGACGACGCGGCGAGATTCCCTTAGTGCCCTAGCAATCTTTGCCGCGGCTTCGGGCGTAATGGAATACGACTCGGAGTGTAACTTGTGTTCCTCCACACGCTCAACCCGTACGGGTTGAAATGTTCCCAGGCCCACGTGGAGGGTGATGTTAGCGGTTTCGATGCCGCGCTCCCTGATGCGAGCCAGGATCTCGGGGGTGAAATGGAGACCCGCGGTGGGAGCGGCTACAGATCCTCGGGCTTCTGCATAGACGGTCTGGTAGCGTTCCCGGTCGGCGGGAGAATCCGGGCGGGCAATATAGGGGGGAAGGGGGATGTGTCCAATTTGCTCCAGCCTGGCAAAAAAGTCATGCACGGGGAGAAACCGAATCTTGCGCTCTCCGAATGAAGCCCGGGCGATCACTTCCGCTTGCAGTTCGTCATTCTCTCCAAAAAACAGGCGCTCTCCGACCAAGATTTTGCGTCCGGGGCGGACCAGGCATTCCCAGTGGTTGGGATCTCTTGAGATTTGGCGGAGTAGCAGGATTTCGACGCGGCCTTGAAGGAAATCCCTGGCGGCGGGGTTGTGCGGACTCAGTGGCTGCGATTTGATGCCGGCGCGGCGGCCATACAGCCGGGCGGGAAGCACTCGAGTGTTGTTGAAGACCAGCAGGTCCGTGCATCGCAGGAGATCTGGGAAATCGACAAACTGGCGATCCGCGAGGCGGCCACTCGATTTTTCCACGTGCAGCATCCTCGATGCGGAGCGATCCGCAAGGGGTTCCTGCGCGATCAGGTCGTCGGGAAGACGGTAGTGGAAGTCGGAAACCTGCACCCAGTCAGATTATAGGGAGAGAGTCCGAAAGGCTGCGTCAGGCTGTCCTGGAATCGGCTGAGAAATTTCATATTTTTATGAGTAAATTGGATTGTCTCTTGGCGCACAGTGCTGTAGTATGCGGAGGCTGTACTGCGGTTTGTTTTCGCCGCTCCTTCCAAACTCTCCATGGCCGCTGATCGCAAACCGAGGGAAGAAATCGTTCGCTTCGGGCGCATGCTGCACCAGCGTGGCTTCGTTGCGGCGATGGACGGAAATCTGTCGATCCGGCTGGACAACCGGCGAATTCTGGTCACACCCACGTGCGTGAGCAAGGGAGCCATGCGACCGGCGGATATGGTCGTGGTGGACCTCGAAGGACACCGACTCGCCGGGCGCCGGGCGGTGACCAGCGAAATTGGCATGCATCTTCTGATTTATGAGCTGCGGCCGGATATCAGGGCCATCGTGCACGCGCATCCGCCTACGGCGACGGGCTTTGCGGCGGCCGGCATGGCCCTCAACGAGCCTTTGGTGTGCGAGGTTGTCATGGGGCTGGGGTCGATTCCTTTGGCGCGCTACGGAACGCCCGGGACCTCTGAACTGGCGGAAACTCTCGCGCCCTACGTTCCCCATTACGACGCCATTCTCATGTCGAACCACGGGGTAGTGGCCTATGGGGACACCCTGGAGCACGCTTACATGAAGATGGAAACCGTAGAGCACTTCGCCCAAATTGCCCTAGTCACGCACCTGCTCGGCCGGCAGCAGCCGCTAGGGGAAGATGAGGTCGAAAAACTACTGCTGGCGCGCGCGAAGTATTTTGGCGCCAAGATGGCGGCTTCCATGCCCGTGCCGGCGGGCTCCTCGCCAGATAAGACCAGCTAGGCGCCGACCCGGCGCGGCATGGCCCACTTAGAAGCACCTTCGCTAGGCTCGGGTGGACAGCCGAGGCGGCTGTCCCTAGCTGAATTCTTAATCTCCTCCGATTCGGAAGCGCAATCCGGCGCGGAAATTGATGGGTAAGGCGGGATAGCCCACCACTTCGTTGTACCGCCGATCGAAGGCGTTCTCGATGTTCAGGTATGCGGTGACGCGGGGATGGACCGCGTACCAGCCGCCGAGATCCACTCGGGCGTAGCCTGCGGCATGATCCACAGGGGTGGGTAACACGAAGAAATCAGAATCCGGTCTGCGTCCGACAAAGCTGCCGCCCAAGTTCGCGGCCCAGCGGCTACCCAAGTATGAGAGCAACAGGCTTCCCGAATGTTTGGGACGGCGGATCAATGGATTTCCTGGCTCGTGCTGCGGGTCAAAAGCGAAGGGCTGCTCAAGGATCTGCGTGGACGCATAGTTGTAGGCGGCGTCAAAGGACAGGCGCGAGAGCAGTCGGCCGTGGAATTCCACCTCGGCGCCCTGCGCGAAAGACTTGTCAATGTTTTCGTATTCGCCGGTGAAGGTGTGGGGATCGACGAGGGCAAAGTCAATCTGGTGCCGAAACAGGTTGTTGAAATAGATGGCCGAAAACGTACACCGTCCCGACAGGAATGACTGCTCCATCCCGGCCTCGAAGGCGCGGTTTTCTTCTGCTCTCAGATGAGGATTGGGAACGATTCCCGGTCCGCTGGCGAAAGCCTCTTCGAAACGCGCCTCTTTGATTCCGGTGGCGTAGGAAAACCGCAGCCGGGTCCCGGAAAACAATTGGCCGCCACGCAGCGCCAGGTAGCTCAATGCCATCCTGGGCACGAATTTGTTGCCAAAGGTTTCATTGTGAACGAAGCGGCCTCCGGCCACCACAGATAACCGGTTGACCAGTAACACCTGCTGGGCGTAGCCGGCGTGGTTCCGCCGCAACCCGTGAGTCACGGGCGGGAAGTTGGTGTCGCCCACGAAGGCGTTTTCGTCCTCCCCTTCATAGCCGAGGGTGGTGTGCGCCCAGCTGCGCTCGGAATAATCTCCCTGATAGTCAAATCCGGCGCGGTTGAAATGGTCGACGGCGTGGAAGGGACAGTCGAGGAAAACAAAGTTCGTAGGATCGCAGCCTCGGTCGGGGACGCTATCTTGGTTAGATCTTCCGTGGTGATATTCAAAGCCGGTGAGGCGGTGCTGCCAACCCGATGGGCCGCTCAGGGTCAAATCGGCGCTTCCTAAGACATCGTTGGTGCGTGCCTGCTGATCCGCGTCGGGCGGAAGCAGGGGCTGGTTGTTGAAGTCCCATTCGCCCTGCACCCCGGTGTGGCTATTGGCATGGCGCGCACGCACGCGGAGCAGCGCGCGGGGGCCGAGCTCGAGGCCAATGTTGGCCCCTTGGAGAGAGTTAGAGTAATCGTCGTTCGGACCTTTGCCGGCGCTGTTGAACTGATCGCCGAAAAAGTTGTAGTCCGAGCGACGCAGTGCGCCCGAGATGCTGGCAAAACCATGGGCGGTATCGAAGTTTCCTCCGTCGGCGCCAAAGCGAAGTTCGGGAGTGTGGGTATTGCCCGTCGTGCTGAACGTCTGCACAACGCTGGTCATGGCGTCGGAACCGTAGAGCGTGCTCTGGGCGCCACGAGCAAACTCGACCCGAGAGACATCGGTTAATCGGACGGGCCCGAAGTCCATGGTGCCGCCGGAATCGTTGACCGCCACGCTGTCGATGAGCACCTTGTTGTAACGGGAATCCCCGCCGCGCACGAACAACGAGGCCAAGCCACCGCGCTGCCCGGCGGTGTCCACGATGGCGCCAGGAAGGAAGCGGAGCGCATCGGAGGCGTCCATGGGCTGCATCACCTGGAGCTGGGCAGCCTCCAAGACCGCGACACTGGCTCCTGATTCGGCTGCGGGAACAGGTGTTCGCGTGGCGACCACGACCACCACCTCCGTGGCCGGGGCCAACTGGAGCGACGCCGTGAGGGAGGCAGGGCGGGGAACGGTTACAGCGACGGTGAGGCTGGCGAATCCTGGGGCGAGAACCTGCACCTGGTATTCACCGTCGGGGACATCGTCAAACGAGACAGTTCCATCTCCGGCGGAGGTGGCAGTGTGCAGGGCGGGTCCCTTGTTCCTGAGCAGCGATACCTGGGCCCCGGAGACGGCTGCGGATTGGGGATCAACGAGCTTGACTTTGAGATCAGCAGCTAACGACGCCGCCAAGTATGAACCAACAAAAAGCAGAGCGCAAAATGCACGCATACCATCCTCCTTTACACGCGAAAGGGTTGCGGTGGACGGTTTGCGCCGGTCTCCTGGCTTGCGAGTGAGGATGAGGCTTGATCGCAGTAAAAACGCCGCGATCTGACAACATCCGATGGCGGCAGACGGCCTTCCCGGGCATCCCCCAGTGACCGGCTGCTATTTCCTCGCTTACAGTTGCGCGGCAGCGCGGGATTTTCACCCGCTTCCCTGTCTTCGCCGAAATGGCAAAGACGCGCAAATCGAAGGACTTTTGAAAGAGCAAGAAAAAACTGGTGTGAGGAATTTACCGGGGTGAGTTGGGGAAGTCAAATTTTTACCGTGCACTGGGCTTGGGATCAGGCATCTCGCCCGTAGCATGGAAACTCGGCTGAACCGACCTTGCTTACGTTGGCGTCTGCGAACTCCACCACACGGTCGAGCGATTCCTGCAGCTGTGCTTGGTATCGTTCGAGATCTTCATCCCTGGCGTCAGCGGGCACCGGGATGGACTTACCGATGCGCATCATGGCCCGCGAGAACGGCATGGGAATCATCAACCGGTCCCAGGTGTTAAGAACCCAGGCTTTGTCGACTGCGATGTGAAACATCGCGAGAGGCACGCCTGTGGCTCGTCCCAGCGCAACCGGACCAGGCTTCACCTTGTAACGTGGACCGCGTGGGCCATCGAGGGTGAAGGATACGGTCCAACCCTCTTGCAGTGCGCGACGCAATCCGAGGAGAGCGCGGACCGCATTTCGACTGCTCGAGCCTTTCACGGGGACAAAACCGAACTTGATGGCGATGCGGCCCATATACTCGCCGTCGTAGCTGTTGCTGCTCATCACCCGTATGCCGAGATTGCGGCATATATACGTCGAGGGAATGATGCACGAGTGCCACGAAGAGGCGATCACCGGACGGGCTTCCCGCGCGGGGGCCCCTTCTTCGCGGGAGACGCAAACGCGCAGGGTGGCGCCGATGAGGCGGATCAGCGTGGATCCACCCCAGACGATCAGGCTCAGAACGATTCTTTGACGGAGGGTGAAGCGGCGGACGCCGGATGCGGGCTGGGCGGTAGCAGAAGCGGCTGGAGGTGTGCTGCCTTCGCTCACGTGGCTATTGTAATGCGCGGGACCGTGACCCTCGACAGTGGCAGGCATCGATGGCAGCGCTCGAGCGCTCGGCCACCGAAAATCAGAGGGGAGCTCTAGCTTTCCAGGTAGGAATCTATCCATTCTTTGATCTTGTGGCGGCGTTCATCAGCGGAATCGAAACGTACCCCAAATGATTTGGGTTGGCGCCAGCTAATCACGCCCCGAACACTGACTCGAGGCAGGGTCAACAGGGCGAAGGAAACGTCTACGTTGGTACCGGCAGAAATATCTTCCGCACTCTTCAACGACATACCGCCGGCGCTAATTTCGGCGCTGCTGGTGCTTAACCTGCGCCCGTCGGCGCATACCACCGAGACCTCAGTCATGACCGGGATGCGGGCATAGCGCCTGAATTCGTGGAGTACAAGAATACGAGTGGCACGAACTAACTTGAGAGCAGCAGGCCGCTCCAAGGGCTCGTGAAACATGGCGTTGATTCCGTACTTGGAGTAGCGCATGGCGTGCTGCGCATTGCCCCCGACGCCATAAATCACGAGGCGGCTGTTTGACGGCGAGCTGCGGGCTGCCTGCATCACGGCCTCCGCGCCAGAGTCAAGCGTCAGCACGCACGCCTCAAACTTCTCCGTGTGCAGCCGCTCGGCGGCATTTGCGGACATGGCCACAGCCTCGATGCCAAATTGCCGGAAGCACTCGGACAGAAGGCTTCGTGCCGATTCTTTGAGGTTGACCAGTGCAGTACGGGCTCCGGCCTTTCTTATGGGAGAGGAGGCAGCGAAGGAGGTAGCGAAGGCGGTGGCGAAGGCTTTTTCCATGGTCGGGAACTGCGTATGCAACGAAAGTCTATTCTGGCCTGTGATCCGGCACTTGGAAAGACCCGAACGGGCTAGTCAGACAAGTACAAAAGGGCCATTACTTCAGTGACGCTCAGGAGTAATTACGCAAGTCTATGAAATCTATTGCAGATTGAGAGAGTCCCCCAGCAGATTAAGAGGCAGCCATCCAATCATTCGCTGTGCCGCAAGGGCTGCGCAACTCAAGTATAGAGTTTCTCTTAAGCCGGTCACGCCGACCAGCGACGAAACAGCAGCGCCCCGTTGGTGCCACCGAAACCGAAAGAATTCGACATGGCGTATTCAATTTCCGTCTTGCGGGCGTGGTTGGCAACAAAATCCATTCCCGCAGTTTCCGGGTCCTGGCTCTCCAAGTTGACGGTCGGAGGCAGTACTTGATCCCGAAGCGCCAGCACGGTAACTCCGGCCTCGAGCCCGCCCGCACCACCGAGAAGATGGCCCGTCATTGACTTGGTGGAGCTGACGGGAACTTTGTGCTCTCCGAAGAAATTGCGGATGGCATGAGCTTCGAGCGTATCGCCGATCGGAGTAGATGTGCCGTGCGCGTTCACGTAACCGACGACATCTGGACTAAGGCCCGCATCGCGCACGGCATTGCGCATCACGCGGAAGCCGCCTCCATGCTCCGGAGCCGGCTGGGTCATGTGATATGCGTCGCCGCTCATGCCGTAGCCAACGATTTCAGCCAGGATCGGAGCGTCGCGCTTCCGCGCGTATTCCAACTCTTCAAGGATCAGGATGCCCGCGCCCTCGCCGATGACAAAGCCGTCGCGTTCCTTGTCCCACGGCCGGCTGGCCTTTTCGGGATCGCCGTTGCGCGTGGAAAGAGCGCGCATGGCCGCGAATCCGCCAACACCCATGGGAGTGATTGCGGCTTCCGAGCCGCCGGCTATCATGACATCGGCGTCGTTATGCTGAATGATGCGGAAGGAATCGCCGATGGAATGTGCGCTGGTAGTGCAGGCCGTAGCTGTAGCTTCATTGGGTCCCTTTGCACCATAGCGCATGGAGACGTGCCCAGCCGCCAAATTGATGATTGCCGCGGGAATGAAGAAGGGAGATATCTTGCGCGGGCCGCCTTCCATCAGCGCCGTATGCTCGCGCTCGATGATGTCGAAGCCTCCGATGCCCGAGCCGATATGGACCCCAACCCGTTCGTCATTCTCTGGGGTGATTTTGAGGCCTGACATCTGCATGGCTTCGTCCGAGGCCGCGATGGCCAGATGGATGAAACGTCCCATCTTTTTCAGTTCTTTTTTCTCGATGAACTTCAAAGGGTCGAAGTTCTTGACCTCGGCCGCGATCTGGCAAGCAAAATTGCCGGCATCGAACTGCGTGATGCTTGCAACCCCGCTCTTGCCCGCAAGTAGGGCTTTCCACACGTCCCCGGTGGTATTGCCCACTCCGCAGATAAGCCCCAGGCCGGTAACGACGACCCTGCGTCCCAAACTACTTGCCACCTTTCGAGTGCTTGGAGATGTAATCGACCGCGTCCTGCACGGTGCGGATTTTCTCCGCGTCTTCATCGGGAATTTCAATGTCGAAGGCCTCTTCGAAAGCCATGACCAGTTCGACTGTATCGAGCGAATCCGCGCCCAGATCGTCTACGAACGAGGCGCTCGATGTGACTTCGCCCTCATCGACGCCCAGTTGTTCCACAATAATCTGCTTAACTTTCTCGTCCACTGCTGCCATATTTTTCCTCGCTTGCCTCGATTTTGTTCGAACGCCGATTCCAGGTCGCCGGGGTCGCGGTCCGCACCTTTTCCGGTCAGGCCGCGCTCGGGTAGTCCACCATGTCGCCACCTTTGCGTGCCGCGTCAATAAAAAGGCGAGTTTGTAGTGTAATAGTCCGGCTAAATGGCTGTAAAGGAAGCGCGGATTCGCTGACCGATCCAGGCTTGTGGTATACCTTCTGCATCCTAACTGCGGTCACTCGTACCGGTCAAACCAGATGCGGGCCGTCGTCCAGCGCGTGAGCCGTGCCCAAGTCACGGTGATCGACGAGAGTGTCGGCGCGATTGACGCTGGGCTGCTGGTTTTGCTGGGCGTCGGCAGATCCGACACTGAGGCTGACGCCTCCTACCTGGCCGAGAAAATCGTTGGCTTGCGGATCTTCGAAGATGAACGTGGGAAAATGAACCGCAGCGTTCAGGACATACGCGGCGGAATCCTGGTGGTTTCGCAATTCACCCTGTATGGAGACGTCCGAGGAGGCAAGCGGCCCTCATTCGACGATGCGGCCCCACCGGAGAATGCACGCGGGATGTACGAATTCTTCGTCGAACAGCTGAGAAAATCCGGCTTGCGCTGCGAAATGGGCCGATTCCAGGAAATCATGCAAGTGGAACTCGTCAATGAAGGGCCAGTGACCATCCTGCTGGACTCGACCAAGACGTTTTAGCTTGCCGTCGGTCGATTTCAGCGCGCCTGAAGAATGGCGTCGCTCACGCGAGCTGCTTCCACGGCCGCCTTTACGTCGTGCGTGCGCAGAATGTGTGCGCCCTTCAAAAGCAGCGCAGTATGCGTTGCGAGAGTTCCGAACAAACGCTCTTGCGCGGGTGCGTCTTTACCATCTTTGGCGAGCGTCCGGCCGATAAAAGACTTACGGGAAGTGCCTGCGACTAACGGGAATCCTAACGCTTGCAAGTCGCTGAACCGAGCCAGCAGCGGATAATTTTCGTCAAAACTTTTGCCGAAGCCGAAGCCCGGATCGACCGCGATTCGTTCCCTTCGCACACCGGCGAGAATAGCCGATTCCGCCCATTCTTTGAGCTCGCGCTTTACCAGAAGCACAACGTCGCCGGGCGGCGGCAGGCTTCGCCATTGCTCTGGTCGTCCGCGCATATGCATGAGCAGCGCGCCACACTTCAATTCCGTAACCGTTTTTGCCATCTGCCGATCCCAGCGAAAGCCGCTGACGTCGTTTACGATCTCTGCTCCGGCCTCGACTGCCGCTCGCGCTACAACAGATTTGTAGGTGTCGACGGAGACTACTGCCTGGGGTCGCTGTTTTTTGAGCGCAGAGATGACCGGGAGTATGCGCGCGAGTTCTTGTTCGGCAGTGACCGCGAGCTTGGCGGTGACTCCATTCGTGTTGGCTTCCGCCGGCGCTTGAGGATTTTCCGCAACCCCCACGGTCACTCCGGGACGCGTGGATTCACCGCCAACGTCAATGATATCCGCGCCTTCGTCGAGCATACGAACAGCGTGTTCCAGCGCTGTGCCGCTGTCGAGATATAAGCCGCCGTCAGAAAAAGAGTCGGGCGTGACATTCACGATTCCCATGATCAGCGTGCGTTTCCCGAGCTCTAGGGCACGCGCTCCGAGGCTCCAGTGAAAAACAGCTCTCATCCCGGTCGATTCTAACTGAAGGTGCAAAACTCGGGGCGAACCGAGAAAACGGAGTAGGAGAAAATCTGGGTCTCGATCCGAAGGATTGCCTAGCGGCGCCGCATCGCTGCGTCTTGCTTCCTGATGGCGCGAATGGCGCCGGGACCCGTGCCGGTCGGCGGCTTCCGCATCCCGTCCAGCAACTCCTTCAGCACGACGGCATTGTTGTGTCTTTCATCCTTGGCGGCAAACAGCAGGGTGAGGCGCTTCTTGTGGTGCGGGAAAGTGTAGAGCGTCCGCAGGTCTTGTTCGGCGTCAGGACGCGCTAACTCTTTGAGATACTGCCGTCGGAAATCACTCCATAGCCCAGGATGGGCGTGGAACCACTCCCGCAGCTCACGGGAAGGAGCAAGATCGCGCAGCCACCGGTCCACTGAGGCGCGCTGCTTGCTGAGACCGCGGGGCCAGAGACGATCCACCAAAATGCGGGCGCCGTCGCTGCGCGAGGCTGGTGCATAAATGCGCTTCAAGGAAACGGGCATGGCTTGCTCTATTATTGTAAGGGGGTCGGGCTTCCTGTGTTGACAGATCCGGGCACGACGAGACGCGTGCGAGGGTTACGGCAGCAGTCCGAGAAATCAGTCGCAATTTCGCGAGCGCAATGCCTTCGGGGCGTTTTCGCCGCGCTTGTAGCTTGGTTCTCTCTTGCCTCAATTTTAGGCTGTGACGTTCAGCGACGGAAGTCGGATGCGGAGCTGGGATTAACGGCTCAGCAGGCGGCGGGACGCAGGATTTACGAAGATCGCTGTGCGCGTTGTCACGAGCCTTATTCGACCAAAGACAAGAAAGGTCCGGGACTCGAAGGCCTGTTCAAGCGTCAGTATCTTGCGGTGAGCGGACTTCCCGCGAATGACGAGCGGGTGTTAGACATCGTCAGCCATGGCCGCAAGGACATGCCGGGTTACAGCCAGGTGCTCACCCCCCCGCAGATGGCTGATTTGCTGGCCTACCTGCATTCCCTCTGAAGGCCGCGGTAACGGCACAGAACCGGAGATCGCGGCATCATACGATTCCGTTCGTGGGATAATTTCCCGGTGAAAAAAGCGGCTCAAAAGGACCTTTTCCGTTTGCTCCCTTCTGTGGATGAGCTTATGCACAGTCCTCGAGTGTCGGCGCTCACCGCCGATCATGGCCATGCTGCCGCGTTGGACGCGGTTCGCGCCGTGCTCGAGCGTTTGCGGCGCGAGATCGGCTCGGGAGAACTCGATGATCGGGGTGTCGACCTCGCGCTCTCGAACCTCGAGGTTGCGGTGGAAGGCCAACTTCGCCAAGATCTCGGCTATTCACTGCGTCCGGTGGTCAATGCGACGGGTGTAATCCTGCACACCAATCTGGGCAGAGCTCCCCTGGCCGAGGTTGCGCTGGAGCACGTTCGCCAGGCGGGAGCCGCCTACTCAAATCTGGAGTTTGATCTCAAATCGGGCAATCGCGGCCAGCGTGATGTCCACGTCGAGCACCTGTTTCGCAAACTTCTCGGCGACAATTACCGGCGAGGAGAGGTTTCGACGAAATCCACCGGGTTGGGGTCGGCTCGGAGGGGCGGCCCCGTTCCTCGACAGGCCGCCGTCTCCACCATTGTCGTCAACAACAACGCCGCAGCGGTGCTGCTGGCGCTGAATACTCTGGCCGAAGCCGGCGAGGTCATCGTCTCACGCGGTGAACTGGTGGAAATTGGCGGATCGTTCCGCATTCCGGATGTGATGACGAAGTCGGGCGCAATTCTGCGCGAAGTCGGCACTACGAATCGAACACGGATCTCCGATTACGCGCGTGCGTTCAATGATCGCACCCGACTGCTGCTGCGCGTACACCGTTCAAACTTCGAAATAACCGGTTTTACGAAACAACCTTCCGTGGATGAGATGGTGACCCTGTCGCGGGATCGCGGCGTGCCCCTGATGGAGGATCTGGGCAGTGGTGCGCTGTTTGACATGCGTGCGATCGGCATTATCGGTGAACCGGGCTTGCTCGACAGCTTGCGCAGCGGAGTGGACATCGTCACTTACAGCGGCGACAAACTGCTCGGTGGCCCGCAAGCCGGGTTGATCAGCGGACGGCAAGATTTGGTTGCGCGCATGCGTTCGAATTCCCTGTTCCGTGCTCTGCGCGTGGACAAACTCACGTACGCTGCTCTGGAAGCGACGCTGCTGGCGTATGTGAAACGGGATCACGATGCCATTCCAGCGTTGCGGATGATGCGGCTTTCCAAAGAAGAAATTGGAAATCGAGCCGAGGCTCTGCGAGCGAGATTCGCCCCATCGCCGTGGAGAGTCGCGATCGTTGACGGAGAGTCGATCATCGGCGGCGGCGCCGCGCCGTCCGCGGTGTTGCCGACGCGGCTTTTGGCGTTGAGCTGTAAGGACCTTAGCGCCGAGGAGCTCGCCGCCCGGCTTCGCACATCCGATCCGCCGGTGATTGCACGCGTCGCCGAGGGGCGGGTGCTACTGGATTTGCGAACTGTATTTCCGGAGCAAGATTGTTCAATCGCAGATGTCGTGAACAGAATCGGTCCATGATCAACTCGCATCCAAACTCATATTGGCGCGCCTGAACACAATCGGCCATTCAACTCGCACCTTCGAGGAGTTGATTGCGGCTTTGCATGCCCATGCTATTGGTACCCTGGTTGATATCCGCGCCTTCCCCCTGTCGCGACGCTTGCCGCATTTCAATCACGAATCTCTGAGCAAGAGCTTGCCTGCGGCCGGAATCAAGTACGTTTGGATGAGGTCGCTCGGCGGCTATCGCAAGAAGATTCTTGACGATTCGCCCAACATTGGTCTACGCAACGCCAGCTTTCGCAATTACGCCGATCACATGCTCACGCCCGAATTTGAGAATGCCATGGCCGCCTTGATTTCACTGGCGGAGCAATCGCCGACAGCCTACATGTGTTCAGAGAGAGTGTATTTCCGCTGTCATCGCATGCTGGTGTCAGATTGGCTCGTTGCTCACCGTCATGAGGTGCAGCATATCGATGGCCCCGGAACGGCGCGGCCTCATAAGCTCACTGCCGAAGCGTGCCTCGTGGACGGACGGCTGATCTATCGCGGTGACCGGTTGCTGTAGATTTCGCATTGGCGCTTGCCGTTTTGGTCGAATCGCGAAGGTGCTCGTAATCCTCGGCAATGGGAAGTTGGAAAGGGGGAGTTCCTCCTATGATCGTAGGCACTGGCATCGACATCGCGGAAGTTCCGCGCATACGCAAAGCGATCGAGCGCTTCCCTGGCCGGTTTCTCGAACGCATATACACTGCCGGCGAGATCCGCTATTGTGACTCGAAGGCCAACCGCGTGGAGCGTTACGCCGCCCGCTTTGCGGCCAAGGAAGCTGCGATGAAAGCTCTGGGAACGGGCTGGAACCACGGAGTGCGGTGGCGCGATTGCGAAGTTGTGCGCATGGCGGGGGGACGCCCGAACATGGTTTTTCACGGGAAGGCTGCGGAATTCGCGGCCCAGCTCGGAGTGAAAAACTCCGCGCTCTCCATTTCTCACACTGTCGATCAGGCCATCGCGCAAGTTATCCTGGAAACTTAGTTCAGGGCAGATATTTAAAAAACAGCCACGAACCAAAGTGCTTCACTCGGTGCCTCCATCCGTGACATAGGCGTCGGCCTCAATCTCAATCAGCATCTGGGGAGAGATTAGCGCGCTGACCTCAATCATGGATGTGGCCGGCCGGATCCCACCGAAAAACTCGCCATGGGCTCGGCCGATCTTCTCCCAATCCGCAATATTGGTCACAAACATCCGAGTGCGGACCACGTCTTTCAGGCTGGCCCCAGCCATCTGCAGAGCAGTTTCGATATTTTTCAAAGTTTGCACAGCCTGGGCGTAAGCATCTCCCAGGCCGACAATCTTCCCATCGGCTCCCGTGGCGGTAGTCCCTGAGACGTGAACATGGGGACCAAGTTTCACCGCGCGCGAGTATCCGACGATGGGTTCCCAGGGTGCGCCGCTCGAAAAATTTCGCCGTTCTATTCGTGGTTGCATGACACTCATCCTCGACCGGCGTCCATTCTACAGAGTTGTTGATCGCAAGTTACTGGGTCCATCGAGCCTGGTTACTGTCGCCGATTGCATCGGAAGTTGGCAGCCGACGCAGCCGAGTGCCAGCGTCCATGCCCAAGAAAACCCCGGCGCGGCTGCTCACGTCTAATGCATTCGGAGATAGACAAAAGTCACTTGCGTTTGCAGTCGAAGTGAGGTATCAGTCACCATAAGCAATTGCGGGTCGAGTGATTGAAAGTCCTAGTAGCCGAGTGCTCTGGGAGGGACAAACACGATGATTTCGGAATCTCATCCCCTGCAGCAGCTTTTTCAAGAATTGGTGGGGCGCCACTACGCCGAGGAGATCGGCCTTCGTGACCCGCAGCTGGTCGCTTATGTCGCGCATCTGCTGGCCGAGTTTTGTGATGCCGATCAGCTATTCAAGATTCACGATACGGCGGATCGCCCGCTCGCCGATGTGGGAGAGATGCTGCTGGAGTCTGATCCAGTCTCCGGCCCGGCGGCCTCCTTTGATCGTGAGCGCCAGGTGCGCAAGCACATCGGGGACTACACCCTGTTTTTCACCGGCATGTTTCCCGAGAGCATCAATCACTTCCGCCTCCGCCATCAGCGCCTGGAAAATTTCGTGGATTGGATGAAAGCCGGCAAAGAGAGTTATTACATCGTCTCTAAGTTCGAACATTTCGAGTACACCAAGGTCGCGGCGCTGTTTGCCAACCTCTCGAGAAATTTTGAAGGATGCGTTTACGGATTAAATAGGGTGAAAAACGACCTGGAGGAGATGCAGCATCCCATCGCCCGTCGCGCCGATGAGCTGCTGATGTAGGATTCCAGCCGCTCGAAATGGAGGCCTCGGTGAGGGTTTAATCTTTTAATATCTTACGCCGTGGCGGTAGAAGCTCAGGCCCGCGTCCCCTTGGACCAACTTTCGAAATCTCACCAGGGGTCCAAACTTTTCCCCGGGATCAAATTTCTTCTCGTGCTCCGCAACCACCAGTGACATGGCCCACACCAGCCTAGAGTCCGCCAGAGCTCTCAGGGTCTCGCTGTACGCATCCCGCATCTTGTAGGGTGGATCAAGAAAAACGACGTCGGCAGCCACATGTTGTCGCTCCATCCGCCAGACCGCTCGGGCCAGATCGTCCCGCAATACTTTGAAACCGCTTTCGATACCGAGATGATTGAGATTGCGGCGAATCAGTTCCACGGCTGCGGTCGAGGATTCAACGAAGTAAACCTGACTGGCGCCGCGGCTTAGCGCTTCGATGCCCACTGCTCCGGTACCGGCATACCAGTCGATCCAGACGGTGCCCTCCAGTGCAGCAGGATTTCCCGCGGTCAGAACGTTAAAAAGCGCCTCGCGCAAGCGATCCGAAGTCGGGCGAATATTCATTCCGCGCTGCGAATAGAGCGGACGGCTTCCATATTTGCCGGCGATCACTCGCATGTCTCATGCACCTTCGGCTGGCCGAACCAATATATCCATCCATGTAGAATAACTGTAGTGGCGGGAGTTTCATGAGAAGCTGGTCGGTTTCTATAGGACGTCTGTTCGGCGTTGAAGTCCGCATTCACCTCACCTTCTTCGTCCTCCCGCTGTTCATTTTCTGGACGGAATACGGAGCACACGGTTCGGCCAACGGGCCCCGCGATCTCGCGCTGGTGGGCATCATTCTGGCCTGCGTCATCGCCCACGAACTCGGGCACATGCTGGCCGCCGCGCGCGCGGGCATCATCCCCAAAGCGGTCATTCTGCTGCCCATCTGTGGCGTGACCGTGGCAGACGAATCCCGGGCGGAGAGGCCGCAGTCGGGAGTGGCAGGCTGGAAGCGGGAGATCCGCCTTGCGCTGGTTGGCCCGTTGGTCAATTTCACCCTGGCCGCACTCCTAGCCGGAATTGTCTTTGCATTTGCCCCGGGCATTGATCTTTGGAAGTGGCCCTTCCTCCAGTCCGCCAATCTGCCGCGTAGTACGGTGTGGGCCAATTTGTATCTGGCGGGCCTGAACATTCTGCCTGCCTATCCCCTCGATGGCGGCCGCATTTTGCGAGCGTTGTTCTCGCGGACCATGGATTCCTCCGCAGCAACTCGGCGGGCTGTCTCCATCGGTAACACCGTTGCCATGGTGCTTATCGTCTCCGGCCTGTTCAGCGACACTTGGCTAACCATGGTCGGAGTAATCGTCTTCTCGGCCGCGCAACTGGAGGAGCGGGCAGTCGTATTTCAGTCCGTGCTCGACAGCGTACGGCTGGAGGAAGTGATGCTCACCGACTTCGCCACGCTCTCGCCCGCAGACACGCTCGAAGACGCGCTGCAAAAGGCGGTGCACTCATTACAGGACGATTTTCCAGTGGTTCGCGGCAGCGACATGGTGGGAGTGATTTCGAAACAGCGCATCCTTGATGTGCTGCGCCTGGAAGGCAACGGCTACGTGCAGGCGGTGATGAACAAACTTTTTGAAGTGTCAGCGCGGCAGGAGTCACTCGCCTCGGCGTTCCGAAAGCTTACGGCCCGCAACCTCAGCATCATTCCCGTGGTAGAAGACCAGCGCCTCATAGGTATCGTGACTTTGCAGAACTTGATGCACTCCATGGCCCTGCTGGCCGAGAGCCGGAAACTGCGACGGGACAGCACAGAGTGAACTTCACCGCGGCGGTCGGATCTTTGATTTCCAGTTTTCGCTTTCCCGTTGCCGATTGCAATTCGCGACTTCGTGCAGCCGCCCATCGGGAATGATCAAAACAGCCGGACAGCTTTGGCCTGCTGCATGGCGGGAATCTTACGCAGCTTCTTCAGCACCTCCTCCGGTACGCGTCCGTCGATGTGCACCACCGCAATCGCCTCAGGTTGCGCGGCGGACTCTCCGTTGGCTGCCCGTCGACCCAAGGAAAAATTCGCGATATTGATTTTGTGCTGGCCAAGAATCGTGCCCACCTTACCGATCACACCGGGCACGTCACGATTTCGCAAGTAGATGAGGTTGCGTTCGAGGGGAGCCTCCACGTCGATGTCATCCACGTGCAGCAATCGCGGCGCGCTCTTGTGCAGCACCGCGCCCTTCACCAAGTGCTCTTCGCTCGCGGTCTTGAGCAGAATCGAGAGCACGCTGCCTGAACCCCCCGTGGAACCCTTTGCTTTGTGCGCTTCATGCACGCGCAAGCCACGCGAGTCAGCGATGGACGCGGCATTGACCAGGTTGGCTTTCTCTTCCAGGGCCTGGTTCAGGATGCCCTTGATGGCCGCATTTCGAATCAGCTCTGTTTTCCACTCGGCGATGTGACCGCTGTAGCGCAGCGAAATTTCCTCAATGGTCCCTTCGGAGACCTGAGCGAGAAAAGCTCCCAAGCGTTCGGCCAGCACGATGTAGGGCTGCATCACGGCATATTCCTCGGCAGAAACGGAGGGCACATTCACCGCATTCTGGATGACCCCATGCTTCAAATACTCCCTGACCTGCCGCGCAATCTGCACTCCCACGGCGTCCTGCGCTTCGTGTGTGGATCCCCCGGTGTGGGGCGTGAGCACTACATTTTCCAGCGCAAGCAAGGGTGAATTCTTCGGAGGCTCTTCGGCAAAGACATCGAGCGCCGCGCCTGCTACGCGGCCTTGCTTCAGTGCCCGCACAAGATCGCTCTCGTTCACTAACTCTCCGCGAGCGCAGTTCACCAGCCGTACGCCCTTCTTCATTTTCTTGATCGAACTGGCGTCAATCATTCTCGTGGTTTGTGGCGTGAGGCCCACGTGCAGGGTGATGTAGTCGGCAGTGGCGTAAAGTTCGTCCAGGCCAGACATGCGGATTCCCTGTTCCTTCGCGACTCCCACGGAGACAAACGGATCGTGCGCTACAATATCCATGCCGAACGCGTGGGCGCGCCGGGCGACTTCGATGCCGATGCGCCCCAGACCCACAACTCCCAGGGTTTTTCCTCGAAGCTCCGTGCCTTGCAGTGATTTCTTCTCCCATTTTCCCGCGTGCATGAGTGCGTCCGCCCGGCAGAGATGGCGGGCCATGGCCAGCATCATGCCCAGAGTCTGCTCCGCCACCGCCACGGCATTGGCACCCGGAGTGTTCATCACGGCAATGCCCTTATGCGTGGCGGCGTCGAGATCGATGTTGTCGACTCCCACACCAGCGCGTCCGATCACACGTAGTTTTTTGGCATGTTGAAGGAGCGCCGCGTCCGCCTGTACCGCCGAGCGGACGATCAGTGCGTCCGCAGACTCCAGATGCGTCGCCAGCTTGCCATCAAGCTGGTCCCAGGTGAGCACGGTCCAGCCCGGTTCCTTGAGCTCATCGACTGCCGCTGCTGAGATTTTTTCCGCGATGATGACTTTTGCCAATGCGTTCTTCCCCGTATCGGGAGCAACTTTCTAAGCAACGCCGCTGTAAACTTCAACGGCACGGCCCAGGCGACCACGCATGTCAGCGCCAACCAGCTTATCGCACAGGTCCCGGGCTCGGCCGACATGAATTCTGGCACGGTGCCGGTTACCGTGACCAAACCCGGTACCGCGGGCGGACCGTACGGCGGCGGCACACTGGCTGAAACTTCATCTCCTGAACTTTACGATCCACTAGCGAGGATGGCGACTAAGGATCTCCCCGGGCGCCCAGTCCTCAAGCTCCGATCAGTTGGCGCTTGTCGGACAGGCTGCCGGCGTAAACTTCCTGCGCTGCCCGAACCGCCGCGCCGTACTCTACGGGCTTGGCGGTCACTTTCGCTAATACGTGTTCGAGCGCGGCCAGGATGCCAATGGTGTCGAGGTAGTCGTAGTAGCCGATGTGCGCAATACGGAAGAGCTTGCCTTTCATCTCGCCCTGGCCGTTGGCTACGACGGCATCGAACGATTCGCGGAATTCCTTCACGATCACGCCGGCGTCGACCCCATCAGGCGAAGCGATGGCAGTCAGCGCCGATGCGGGTCGAGACGCGTAGAGTTTTAATCCCAGCGCCCTGGCGCCGGCGCGCGTCATCTCGGCGCACAATCCCGCATTACGCACGAGCTCTTGGCCTCCTTGGGCCAGATTTCCGTTGCCCATTTCGCGGATGAAGTGCAGCGCCGCCCCAAGCGCCGCAAACAGAGAGGTGGCTGGCGTATAGGCGGATTCGCCCTTAGCCGCGGACTTGCGCTCCTTGCGCAGATCAAAATAAAAGCGAGGTGAAGTGGTGGTCTCCATGCGTTTCCATGCCCGCTCGCTGACGGCGCAGTAAGCCAGGCCGGGAGGCATCATCAGAGCCTTCTGCGAGCCGCCAATGATGAAGTCCACCCCCCAGGAATCAACCTCGAGGTGCGTTGTGCCCAGCCCGGTGATGGCGTCCACGATGAATAGGGTGTCGTCTTGGGCGTGCACGATCTTCGCGATGCGTTCCACGTCGTGTCGCACGCCCGTTGAACTCTCCGTTGCCTGGACGTACACAGCGCGGATGTCGGATGTGAGCTTGGCCTGGATATCATCGAGCGAGAAGGTCTCGCCGTATGGCCGGCTCAGTACCTCGACTTTGCAACCGAAAGCTTTGGTCAGTTCCGTCCAGCGTTCGCCAAACTTTCCGGCCGTCAGCACTAGAACCTTGTCACCCGGGGAGGTGAGGTTCGAGACCGAAGCTTCCATCACGCCCGTGCCCGAACACGCCAGCACCAGCACATCATTCCGTGTGCCGATGAATTCCTTCATGTCGGCCAGCACACGCTGAAACAGCTCACGGAAGTCAGCGGTGCGATGATGCGCCGTAAACGACGCCATTGCCGTTTGCGCCGCAGGCAGCAGGGGCGTCGGTCCGGGAGTAAAAAGACGATTTTTGCGCAGCATTCCGGTAAAGTCCTTGAGATCCTGAAAATACTCGTCTCTAGGAGTTTACCGGAAGCTGGCAGATGGTTGCACCAGGAACGCCTTACCCTCATCACAACAGTCTCAAGGCAGGCAATGCGCACGCCTGAATTTATCCCCGCGCAGACTTGGACGCCAGAATCTCGGGCTTTTTAATTTCCGGAGGTTTCGCGAACAGATCTTGCGCCTTGGCAAAAAGAGCTTTGGCGATCTCGCCTTTCAGGTGCGCATTTCGGCCACTCTCGTCGGCGAAAGTATCAAAAATGCCATAACTCGACGGTCCCATTTTTATGGCATACCAGGTAATCGTCTCCGGTTCTTTTTCGGCCAGTGGTTGCGCGGACTTGAGAAATTTCTCCACTTCCTGCTCCTTGCCCGGCTTGGCTTCCAGTTGTGCCCAAATGGCAAGCTTTCCCATGGTGATTTTCCTCCTTGGGATGAGATGCACGAGATAGGCATTCGGTGGCGTATCCGTCTAGAACAACGAATGCTGGACAAAGAGCAGGGTCCTCGAGCTCGCACCTCGGCCCAATAAGGCGAGTCAGTGGGGAAGTGCAAAATATTTTCCCGCCTAACATTCGGTCAGGGTCCACAACGCCAACCGCTATAATCGCACCATGAGCCTCGTCGACCAGATCCAGAAAGACATCACGACCGCCATGAAAGCGCGCGAAGAGCAGCGCCTGTCCACTCTTCGGATGGTCAAGAGCGCGCTGAAAAACCGCGAAATCGAGAAAATGGCGCCCCTCGACGATAAAGAATCCCAGGCCGTGCTGACCACGCTGATCAAACAGCGCAAGGAGTCCGTCGAGCAGTTCACCAAGGGCGGACGCCAGGAGATGGCTGACAAAGAAACCGCCGAGATCGGCATCATCGAGGCCTATCTACCGAAAGCCGCGGGCGAGGCCGAAGTCGACGCTGGGGTGAAGGCGGTGATTGCTGAAATGGGCTCGCCCGGCATGAAAGATATGGGTACGGTGATGAAAAACGTCATGGCCCGCTTCGCCGGAGCTGGCATGCGCGTGGATGGCAAGATGGTCAGTGAAATCGTCAAGCGGGAGCTGGCGGGGAAGTAGCGCAGTTCACCTGCTCCTCTGCAGCTCCCGATACGCTGCGCTCTTCGAAACGCCCCGCTCTTTGGCCGCTTTCTTCAGGGCCGCCTTCTCGTCGACCTTCTCTGCTGCCATGATCTGTTCAACCCTCTGGCGGACGCTTACCCGTGACTCCGCAGAAACCTGAGCCGGCGCTTCCTCAGCCTTACCAATCAGCAGCGTGATCTCCCCCTTCACTCCATCCCGCGATTTCAACGTCTCCACCACCTCCCCCGCCCGCCCGCGTAGAAACTCCTCATGCAGCTTGGTCACTTCCCGCGCAATCACGACATGCCGCAGCGCCCCCAGAACCTCGACGACATCTTCCAGAGTCTCTACGATTCTGTGGGGAGTCTCGTAGAAAACCTGCGTGCGCGGCGAACTCTTGATCGCCTCCAGCGCCGCCCGCCGCTCCCCCCGCTTCGCCGGAAGAAATCCACTGAAGCGGAACGAATCCGTGGGCAGCCCACTCGCCACCAGTGCAGCCAGAAACGCCGCCGCCCCCGGAATTGGGACAACCGGCACACGGTGCCGAATTGCCAGCGACACCAAGCGAAATCCCGGATCAGAAATTCCCGGCATTCCGGCATCGCTCACCAGAGCGAGGCTCCCACCTTCCTGCATTGCCTTGACCAGTTCTGCTGAGCGCGTCATCTCATTATGCTGGTGATAGCTGATGGTGCGGGTGGTGATGCCGTAGTGGTTGAGCAACTTCTGGGTCTGCCGCGTATCTTCGCAGGCGATCACATCTACTTCCTTCAAGACTCGCACAGCCCGCAGAGTGATGTCCTCCAGATTGCCGATGGGCGTGCCCACCAGGTAGAGCGCCGCTCCTTGATCAAGGTCACGGCGATTGCGATCCCCGGGCGCGGCGTCACTCGCTTGAGCCTCATCCGATCGGTGCACGGTTGATTTCATGTGCCGAAGTCTATCATTCAAAGTTTAGCCCTGACTGGGCCCCTGACTGGGCAGCCTGGATTGACGCCAGTGAAGCCGCACCCCTAAAATCAAAATGCAAGCCGTGAGTGCCCTCACAAGAATCTTATTTAAGTCTTACGCCCCATGCCCCTTTACGAATACGAGTGTAAGAAGTGCCACCACCGCTTTGAGAGAATCCAGAAATTTTCCGACCGGATGGTCAAGAAATGTCCGGACTGCGGGGGCCCGGTCGAGCAGATGATCTCCGCCCCGGCGGTGCAGTTCAAAGGCTCGGGATGGTATGTCACCGATTACGCGAAGAAGTCTTCTGCGCAATCCTCTTCGGACGGTTCCGGCACAGACTCCAAGAAGGAAGATAAGCCCAAGTCAGAAAGTTCCTCGAAAGAGGGATCTTCCAAGGAGGGCTCGTCGAAAGAAGTCTCTTCTAAAGAAAGTGGCTCGAAGGAAAGTTTTTCGAAAAAGGCCGAGAAGCACAGGTCGTAGACCCCGTCTCGCCTCCGCTCTGCCTTCCTGTTCCCTGCGGTTTCAGGTTCTCGACCCCAGTACTCAGTGCCCGCGACTTCGGTACTGCCGTTTCTACTTCAACTCCTGCTCAAAATGATCTTCGATCATATGGAACAGGTGAATGCGAGCCTCGGGACCAGCAATACCGTGGGTCTTATTCGGATACACCATTAACTGGAACTTCTTGCCGGCCTTGATCAACGCGTCAATCATCTGCATGCTGTTCTGGAAGTGCACGTTGTCATCGCTGGTGCCGTGGGCCAGCAGCAGCGCCCCGTGCAGCTTGGCGGCCGACTTTGTTACATCGGATTCCGCATATCCTTTCGCGTCGTCCTGCGACAAACCCAGGTATCGCTCAGTATAAATCGTGTCATAGTTCAGTTGATTCGTCACCGGAGCCACCGCCACGCCGGCGCGGAAGATTTCCGAGTGTGTCATGGCATAAATCGTCATCGAGCCGCCGTTCGACCAGCCCCAAATCGCCATGCGGTCCCGATCCAGCTGCGGATACTGCGCAAAAAGCTGATCCAGCGCGGTGAGCTGATCCTGCAATTCGATCGCGCCAAACTCATGCCGGATCGCAGTCTGGAACTTACGATCGCGCCCCGGCGTCCCGCGGTTGTCGACGGCAAAGATGGCGAAACCTTTTCGGATCAGAATCTGATCGAAGAGTTCGCCAGAGCCGCCCCAGCCCTTAAGCACCATCTGCCCGGCAGGGCCACCGTATATGTTCACGATCAGCGGGATCTTGCCACCGGCCGGCGAGTCCGCCGGCAAGAGCAAACGCCCATAGAGAGTGCTGCCGTCGTCCGCTTTGAACTCTAGAAATTTCGGAGCGCTCACTCCATAAGCGGACACGCTGCGCGCTTGCCACACCGGGCTGCACGATGCGCCCAGCGCACACACAGATAGCCGAGGCGGCGCAAGCACATTCGAGTACGTGTCGGCGTAGTGCTTGCCGTCGTCGGAGAACTCGCCAAAGTGCATTCCTTCGTCGTGAGTTAGCGCCTGCATACCCGAACCGTCGAGCTTCACCGAGAACAAGTGCCGCTGCCGCGGGTCATCCTGGTTCGCGGCGAACAGCACAAGGCCCGCCGCGTCATCCACTGCCTGCACTCCCAGCACCTCAAAGTCGCCCTGGGTCAATTGCCGCTCCAGCTTGGCATCCGCCGTCAGCGGATTTTGCTTGTCAAAACGGTAGAGGTAGAGATGCGTGTGCCCGTCGCGCCAGCTCGACCACAAGAAGCGGTCTCCCGATTTCAGGATCTTGAAGTCGTCATTCACGTTGATCCACGCGCCCGGACTGGTCTCGGTTAAAACCTTTGCGGACTTGCCCGAGTTCGCGTCCACGAAATATAAATCCATCTTGTCCTGCGTGCGATTAAGCACTTCAGCCCAAAGCAGCCCCGCGCGCACCCAGCCAAAACGCGGAATGTAGGTATCGCGATCCTCAGTCAGCGAGATCCACCGAATCTTGGCGTTGTCCGTCTTCACGATCCCCAGCTTCACCACCGGGTTGGGATCTCCCACCTTGGGATATTTCTCGTAGTCCACCGTCGCATGAGTAGGTATCCAATCGGTGATGGGATAGGCGGGCACCTTGGTCTCGTCCATGTGCAGGAATACGATCTCCTTATTGTCGGGTGACCAAAAGTAGTTGCTTCGCACCGCCAGCTCTTCGGCATAAACCCAGTCGATATCGCCGTTGAACAGGTTGTCAGCTTTGTCTTTGGTGAGTTGCTTTTCATCTTTGCCGTTCACCGGTCGTAGATACAAGTTATGTTTGCGCAGGTATGAGACATGGCTGCCGTCCGGAGAAAACTTAGGGTCTCCGGTGGGGTCGGGAGCCGATGTGAACTGCACTGCGGTGGCGCTGTTCAAGTCATAGAGCCAAAGCTGTCCCTGCGAATCAAAGATCAGATGCTTCGAATCCGGAGCCCACAGGTAGGCGGCTACGTGATACCGGGTAAGGCGCTCTTTTTCCCGCTCGTTGGTGACTTTGTTGTAATCGGGAGCCAGTGACGCCAGCTTGGCGGCGCTGACCAATACTTTCTTTTCGCCGGTGGCCGCATCCACATACCAAAGCTCGCCTTTTTCGCCGTCACCATCCCGTTGGACGAATGAAAGTTTCGTGCCGTCCGGACTCCACTCCATGGATTCGGGGCCACGTCCGGTTAAACCACCGGGTGCGAAGATGCTTTCAATGGTGAGCGGCTGTACGCCTTGCGGCGCGGAAGATTGTCCCGCAGCCGGCGGAACCACGAAGGGCGTCGTTAGGACCAGCAGTGGGGCGAGCACAACAATGAGCGCAAAACGCTTCACCAGGGACTCCTGCCAAGAGAATTGACTGCCTGCAAGATGCCGCAGAAGGAAGAACCGCCGGATGAGTGTACACCCTGAGAACGCCACCAGTCGTGTCCTTCGGTCGAATTGCGGCATGCAGGTGCTAAAATGATGGCAGCTTCATTCCCCGATGCTTCCTGACATCGAAAACCTGTTGAAACTGCAAGACGCGGACAAGGAAATGCGCCGCCTGCAGGAGGAAATCGCCGAATTGCCCAAGCGTGTCGCCGCTATCGAACAGAAACTGGCCGGCACCAAAGCTCAATTGGAAAGGGCGCAAGCCAGCGTCAAGGCTGATGAAGCAGCCCGCCGCCAGCAGGAGACTTCCATTCAGGATTTTCGCGCTAAAATCTCCAAATACCGCGATCAGTCGCTCGAGGTAAAGACCAACGATCAATACAAAGCGCTTCTGCATGAGATTCAATTCGCGGAGAAAGAAATTGCCGCCGCTGAGGACAAGATTCTCGAGCTCATGTTGAACACGGATGCTCGCGAAAAAGAAGTAAAACTCGCACAGGCTGAACTGAAGGCCGAGACTGCCGAAATCGAGAAAGAGACGGCCGACGCCCACCAACGAACCGCGGAAGATCAAAAGCAACTGACCGAATGGCGCGCCCAACGTGACCAACTGCGGGGGGGAATTGATGCCGACCTATTGCGCCACTACGAACGAGTCGCCAAATTCCGCGGAACCGGCATTTCGGAAGCGTTTGATCACAAGTGCACGACATGCCAGGTCATGCTGCGCCCACAGACCTACAATGAGGTCCGCACTGGGCAGCACGCTGTCGTATGCGATTCCTGTCAGCGCATCCTCTATTTCAATCCTGCCCATGAACTCGCCGCGAATAAGCCGGTGGCAGCGCGTCCTCGCCGCCATCATCCCAAAATGGACGCCAAACAGGCCTGGTATTACCGCAGCGAGTATGGCGAAGCGGGAGAGACCTACCTCTGCTTCATCAAGAGCCAGGGCCAATGCACTCGCCGGGTCTACGACGTTCATAACGGGCGGCAGGTCGGTGATATCCTCATCCGTGAGGGCGAGTATCACGCGGCCTTTCCCGTAGACCTTGCGGACGCTATTCGCCTGAACGGAAGCTGGGACGAGACCGACTTGGAAGCATGGGGTACGGAACTCCCTATGGTCGTCCTCGATGCCCTGCAAGCCGACCTCGATGCTGCGCGGGCCGAAGCCAGCGCTGCCGCATCTCATACCAAGCGCGCCGCTCCAGCTGCGACTGAGCAAGCCGCAAGCTAAAGTTCTCCTACAACTTCTTAGATCACCCTGCGTTTCGAAGGGCATCGCCTGAGCTGGGGCGACCGGGTTCCATCCTTGAGGAAGAGTCGCGGTTTAAGATTTCATCATGTCTAAAAGGATTACCGCAAGCGCCGCGAACCTCCCTACGGTGAAAGTTTCCGCTCGCGGCGCGGCCCGCCTTCAAGACGGCCACGTCTGGGTCTATCGCTCCGACGTTGTTTCCGCGGAGGGAGTTTCTCCCGGCTCTCTCATCACAGTCACAGACCATCGCGGCCAGGCGCTCGGTATGGCGCTCTATTCCAGCGCCTCGCAGATCGCTATTCGCCTCATTTCCCGCGAGCCTGTCGCGGATCTTCCGGCTCTGCTGCGCAAGCGAATTGCTGCGGCGATTGGCTATCGCGAACCCCTCATCCGCGATACCGATGCCTATCGGGTCATCTTCAGCGAAGCCGACTTCCTGCCTGGCCTCATCGTCGATCGTTACAACGACGTACTCTCGGTTCAAATCCTCACCCAAGCGATGGATACCGCGCAAGTTCGCGAAACCATCATTTCTGACTTGGCCGCTCGCTTACAGCCAGCTTCTATCTTCGAACGCGTCGATCCGCGAATACGGGAGCTCGAACAGCTGCCGCCGCGTGATTCCTCCCGGCTGCACGGCGAAAGAGCGACCGCCATCTTCACCATGAACGGCGTCCAGTTTCACTATGACGCACTCCGAGGGCAGAAGACCGGCGCCTTCCTCGATCAACGGGAGAATTACGCCGCCGCTGCTCTATATGCCGGCGGAGAGGCGCTCGACGTCTTCTGTTATCAGGGCGGATTCGCCCTGCACCTGGCTCCAGGCTGCTCTTCCATCACGGGCGTCGATAGTTCCCGTCCGGCGCTGGAAATGGCCGACCAGAACGCAGCCCTGAATCATCGCGACATTGCATGGATCGAAGCCAATGCTTTCGACCTTCTCCGGGACTATGCCGGCTCGGGACGCCGTTACGACACCATCGTCGTTGACCCTCCCGCATTCGCCAAGTCGAAGCGCGACCTCGATACTGCTCTGCGTGGTTATAAAGAGCTAAATCTTCGCGCTCTCAAAATGCTCCGGCCCGGCGGTCTGCTTGTGACTTGTTGCTGCTCATACCATGTCAGCCCAGCCGACTTCGTTCAAATGCTTGCCGAGGCTTCGCGCGATGCCCACCGAGGCCTGCGAATCGTCGAGTTGCGCGGGCAGGCAAAGGACCATCCGGTGCTGCTGAATGTGCCCGAAACGTCGTACCTAAAGTGCGTGATAGCGCATGTAAGTAATTGAAAATGCATCCCAAGTAGTACTTGACAACAATGCACTCAATTTTTATGCTTCTTTTACGCTAACCAGGCATCTGATAGGTGAACGAAGCCCGCTGTCCCGAGCTTCTTAACAACGTCAGTTCTTAACAAATTAAGGACTTCTGAAGGAGGAATTTAGCCATGACCGTACTTACACGCTGGGAACCTTTCCGTGAGTTTTCCACCCTGCAAGACCGCATGAACCGCCTATTTCGCGAAACCCAGGGCAATAGCCAGGATGAGTCTCTGATCGGCTCGAGCTTCGCCCCGGCCGTCGACGTTTACGAGGACGAGCATAACGTCACGCTCAAGATCGAAGTACCGGGCATCGACGAGAAAGACATCGATGTGCGCATCGAAAACAACACTCTCACCGTGCACGGCGAGCGCAAAATCGAAAAGGAAGAAAAGGAAGAGAACTATCGCCGTGTGGAGCGTCAATACGGCGGCTTCACCCGCACCTTCAGTCTTCCTCCCACCGTAGACGCCGAAAAAGTCCAGGCTGACTACGACAAAGGTGTTTTGAAGATCACTCTGCCCAAGAAGGCCGAAGCCAAGCCCAAGCAGATCAAGGTGAACGTAGGCCAGAGCGCAGGGCAGAAAACCATCGAGAGCAAGGGCCCCAGCAAAGCCGCATAAGTTGTATTGGGGAGGGCACAACTGTAAGTCGTGCCGCCAAGACCCAAGCTAACCGTCGGCTTCAGCCACCGAAGGACATCAATCTGAGAAACCGGGAGGCGGAAGAAAGTGACCGCCTCCCATTCTTTTTACATCATTCGCTGCGCTCAGAACCACCAGAAATCAGAGGAACAAGTTATGGCCATACGTTGGGACAAATTCACCGTAAAGGCGCAGGAAGCGGTCCAGCGCGGGAGCGAACTTGCGTCTGAGCACGGCAATGCAGAGTTGATGCCGGTCCACCTGCTCACGGCCTTGATGGAAGACAAAGCGGGAATCGTTCCCCCAATCCTGGAAAAGATCGGCATCGGCCCGCAGGCCGTGCTTAGCGATCTCCGTCCTGAACTCGACAAGCTTCCAAAAGTTTCCGGAGAAGCGGCGCAGCCCACCATCTCGAATGCCGCCAACAAGCTGCTCGACCAGGCGTTCAAGGAGGCCTCGAATTTTAAAGACGAATACGTCTCCACCGAGCACCTTTTGCTGGCAGCCACGCACCTCAAGGATGCGGCCCAGCAGATTCTCAAGAGTCATGGCGCAACCTACGACGCCATCCTCAAAGCTCTGACCGTAGTCCGTGGGTCGCAGAAAGTAACGGACCAGAACCCCGAAGCCAAGTACCAGGCTCTCGAGCGCTACGCCCGCGATCTGACGGAGCAAGCCCGCCGCGGCAAGCTCGACCCAGTCATCGGCCGCGACGAAGAGATTCGTCGAGTGATCCAAGTTCTTTCCCGCCGCACCAAGAACAACCCCGTGCTCATCGGCGAACCGGGCGTAGGCAAGACCGCGATTGTCGAAGGCCTAGCCCAGCGCATCATCTCGGGCGATGTGCCTGAGGTGCTTAAGAACAAACGCGTGGTCGCGCTCGACCTCGGTGCCATGCTCGCGGGGGCAAAATATCGCGGCGAATTTGAGGACCGTCTGAAGGCCGTTCTCAAGGAAATCGAAGATTCCCAGGGTCAGGTCATTCTCTTCATCGACGAACTTCACACTTTGGTCGGAGCAGGAGCCGCCGAGGGCGCCATCGACGCCTCCAACATGCTCAAGCCCGCGCTGGCCCGCGGAGAGTTACGCGCCATCGGCGCCACCACGGCCAATGAGTACCGTAAATACATCGAAAAAGACGCCGCCCTCGAACGTCGCTTCCAGATTGTCTTTGTCGGCGAGCCCAATGTCGAAGACACCATCGCAATCTTGCGCGGCTTGAAGGAACGTTACGAGGTGCATCACGGCGTGCGCATCAAAGACTCCGCCATCGTCGCGGCTGCCACCCTCTCGCATCGCTACATCTCGGACCGTTTTCTCCCTGACAAGGCCATCGATCTCATCGACGAAGCTGCCGCCTCACTGCGCATCCAGATCGATTCCATGCCCACCGACATTGATCAGCTCGAGCGCAGAGTCACACAGCTCGAAATCGAAAAGCAGGCGCTCAAGAAAGAAAGCGATCCCAATTCCAAGGAGCGGGTTGCCATCATCGACCGTGACCTGGCCGAGATACGCGAGAAAGCGAACACACTTAAGGCTAACTGGAAAAAAGAGAAGGACCTGATCGCGCGCACTCGCGAACTGAAAGAACGCATCGAGAAGCTGAGGATTGAAGAGCAGGCCGAAGAGCGCAAAGGCAATCTGCAGCGCGTAGCTGAAATCCGTTACAGCCTCATCCGGCAGGCGGAAGACGAACTCGCCAAGCTCACGAAACAAATGGAGAGTCAGGGCTCGCGCATGCTCAAGGAAGAAGTTGACGAAGAAGACGTCGCGGGCATCGTCTCCAAATGGACTGGCATCCCAGTCTCCAAAATGCTGGAGGGCGAAGTCAAAAAGCTGGTCACAATGGAAGAGCGGTTGCGCCACCGTGTTGTCGGCCAAGACGAGGCTCTTGAACGTGTCGCCAACGCCATCCGCCGCTCGCGCGCCGGACTCAGCGATCCGAAGCGTCCGATTGGCTCATTTATCTTCCTCGGTCCAACCGGTGTCGGCAAAACCGAAGTCGCTCGCGCCCTTGCTGACTTTCTCTTCGACGACGAGCATGCCATGATCCGCATTGACATGTCTGAATATCAGGAGAAACATTCGGTTGCCCGCTTGATCGGGGCGCCTCCCGGATACGTGGGTTACGAAGAGGGGGGGCAGCTCACCGAGCAGGTCCGTCGCCGTCCGTACTCGGTTGTGCTCTTCGACGAAATCGAGAAAGCACATCCCGATGTGTTCAACGTTCTGTTGCAGATAATGGATGATGGCCGCCTCACTGACGGTAAAGGCCGCATCGTCGACTTCAAGAATGCGATCATCATCATGACTTCGAACATCGGATCGTCGTATCTGCAAGCCGAAGGGGTGCGTTCTGATCGTGATTTCGAAGAGGCCTTGAAACCGGTCTTGGAGGCTTTGCACGCTCACTTCAAGCCCGAGTTCCTTAATCGGGTGGACGACATCATCGTCTTTCACCCGCTCGGCAAGGAGCAACTGGTCAAGATCATCGAGCTTCGCCTTGAAGATGTGCGTCGCTTGCTGGCTGACCGGAAGATTTCGCTTGAGCTCACGGACGCAGCGAAAGAACTGCTATTCGCGCAGGGCTACGATCCGAACTTTGGCGCGCGTCCGTTGAAGCGGGCTATCCAGAAGTTAGTGCAGGATCCGCTGGCGTTGAAGATTCTCGACGGCGAAGTCTTGAACGGCGACCACGTAATCGTTGAGGCCGACAAACGCCTTGGCAAGATGACGTTTGCGATCAGCAAGCGCGTCGGAGAGAAGCAACCAGCCAAGGCGAAACGCTGACCTTGGTTTTTTTCCGCAATACAAGAGCGCCACGGATTTTCACCGGGTTCACACGGATGCTCCAGACATGTTAAGAGATCCGTGTTGCTCGCATCAATCCGTGGCAATGACTTGCGGATCAGTGCTTACGCTAGATCAAACAACAATACTTCCGCGTCCTCGGCGCCCTTGATGCTTAACTTTTTTTCTGCGCTGATGGCGGCACCGTCGCCCTGGGCCAATGTATGACCGTTCAGCTCTGCGGCTCCGCGCGCTATCTGTAGCCAGCCGTGACGTCCTTCTCCAAACTCATGCACGACTTCCTCGCCCGCTTTGAGCAGTGAGACGTAGAGCCTCGCATCCTGATTAATCTTCACCGATTCATCTTGCGCGTCTCGCGAAGCAATCACCCGCAACTTGCCGCGCTTCTCAGCTTCCGGAAAACTCTTCTGTTCGTAGCTGGGCTGCAAGCCGTCCTTCTCCGGCACAATCCAAATTTGCAGAAGGTGCGCCGGCTCGGTTTTCGACGGGTTGAACTCGCTGTGGCGTATGCCGCTGCCGGCAGTCATGCGCTGGCCGTCGCCGGGCAGAATTACTGAGCCCGTCCCGAGGTTGTCCTTGTGTTCGAGTTTGCCTTCGAGGATGTAGGTGATGATCTCCATGTCGCGGTGCGGATGCGCTGGGAAGCCGTTATCAGGCGCGACCCAATCTTCGTTGATGACGCGCAGCGAACGGAATCCCATCCATTTCGGATCCCAGTAATCGTTGAAGCTGAAGGTGTGATGCGTCTTCAGCCAGCCGTGATCTCCGCCCCCGCGTTCGTTGCTTCTTCTGATTTGAATCATGGGGTGTGCTCTCGCTCTGTTAACTATTTAGTACCGATGCTTTAGATGCGGGACGGTAGAGGAGGATTCGCGGCGACCGACGCCAAGAAAGGTACGGACGGTTGTGGACAGTGCGCATGCCAATCTGGGATTTTTTGCGTGATGCGGCGCCACCCCTCGCCCTCGACCTATGGAATGCGGGCAAAGTCCAGAGAACACGGGAGTTAGGCCTGTCGTAGCCCTGGCTCGCTGTACCGCCTCCGCCTTTGACCCTGAGCGGCTGAGTTTATGCGTGGAAGCAAGGTGGGATATTCCATGGTTTTGAGGCGACGGGGGGGGAAATCTCTGGAGATCCTGAATGTAGTCGTTTTCAGCAAAATCCATCGCGATTGGGGGCACTGGGGAAGAAAGGTTGGTTTGTTCTATTTCTTTCGCCTCTCTCCGGGCTTGGCCGAGCCCAAGCTCCCTTCCACGGCTCACGCCGTGGGCTGCTTTCTGCGGCTTCATCGTCTGCAGGTCCGTGGTGTTTCCTGATATGGCAAACTTGGGGCATGCATCGGATTATGGTCGGCGACTTCGAATTGACAATTTTTTCTGACGGCACTTACCCATTGGATGGTGGCGCGTTCTTCGGCGTGATTCCGAAAGCGATGTGGTCGCGCAAAGTCGACTCGGACGAAAAGAACTACGTAACTGCGGGGCTCAACTCTCTGCTTATCCGCACGGGCAAGCAGAACGTGCTGGTCGAAACCGGTATGGGCAACAAGTTATCGGAGCGCATGGTAAAGATTTTTGGCCAGCCCGCCGAGCTCTTCGACAACCTCTCGGCTGGCGGGATTTCTCCGGAAGATATCGGCATCGTCATCAACACCCACCTGCACTTCGATCACTGCGGCTGGAATACTGTCCGCAACCAAGATGGCAAAATCGTCCCCACTTTTCCGCGCGCAAAATATTATGTGCGGGAGGGCGAATGGCAGTATGCTCGACAGCCTTCGCTACGTGATGCGATTAGCTACGTCCCTGAGAATTACGATCCGTTGGTTCAGAGTGGCCAGATGACTTTGCTCAAGGGTGACCAGGAAATAGTTCCTGGCATTTCAGTGAAAGCCTTCCCCGGTCACACCGCGCATATGCAAGCGGTGGTCGTCACCAGCGGCGGCCTGACCGCGTGTTACATCTCCGACTTGATTCCAACCACCGCGCACATTGATCTGGTTTGGGGAATGGCCTTCGATCTGTTTCCGCTTCAGACTATCGAGAGCAAGAAGCAGTACTACGCACAGTCGGTGCCGGGGAAGTGGTTGACGGTGTTTACCCACGATGCGAAGACGCCGTGGGCGTATGTGGAGAGGGATGGGTTGGGGAAGATGGTGGTGAGGGGGATCATCTGAAAAAGTTTGCCATGACCTAACGAAAACCAGCGGATTCTGCTCGGAAGCAAGACGCGACCCTTTCCCCATAAGCAGATGAGACTGAGATTTCTCCGCCCCCGAAGCAAAGCGCGGGCTGTCGGAATGACGTCTATTCTTTTAGGTCAAAGATTCGCAACCGCGGCCAGTTCGTTATCTCAGGTTCGTTATCTAAGCACAGCAAGGTCTGAATCAGCCTTCGCGGGCGCTGCCGCGCCACACGGCTGGAGGCGAGCTTCGAAGAATTCTTCTACGCGGCCCAAAATCTCCGGCGCGCTCTTCGATTCGTAGATGGCTTTGCGCAGGCCTGCACCGCCGGGAACTCCGTGCGTGAACCAGGAGGCGAACTGCTTCATCTTGCCTACGGCGTCGGGGAGTTCTTCTTCGATCAGCATCTGGAAGTAGGTGCGGATCATTTGGTAGCGGTCGAGCTCGCTGGGCTGGTCGTAGGCAAGCGCGCCGAAGGCGCGAGTGTTGCCCTGGCAAAGTCCCTCAGGGGCTAAAGCCGTCAATCTGCTGGCGTTTGTGGCACCCTTCGACTCGTTTTGCTTGCTCAGGGCAGGCTCAAAACTAAAAGTCGTGCCCTGATACGAATCTCGAGTTTTTTCGGGGCTTGTGAAGTCGCGCCCTTTGCCGGTCGTCTCGACATCGAAGCTTCTGGCGATATCAACAGCTGTCGAGCCGTGCTCGACCGGATAGCCGGAGGCGGCTGTCCCCACATGGCGGTTGCTGGGCCCACCGCTGAGACCTACTTCGTAAGTTTCGAGCGCCGCGCAGTACTGTTGGATTTGGCGGAAGATCCAGGGATTTGAGGGGGCGGTGCGGCCTATCATTACGGCGTCGCAGCCGGTTTGGCTGACCATGGCGCAGGCATCCTCGGGGGTGCGGATGTCGCCGTTGCCGATTACAGGAATCTTTACGGCGTTCTTGACGGCGGCGATCCACTCCCAGCGGGCGTTGCCGCTGTATCCCTGTTCGCGAGTGCGGGCGTGGAGAGCTACGGCGCAGAGGCCGCAGTCCTCCGCCATTCTGGCCAGCTCGACGCAGACGATTTCTTCGTCGGTCCATCCCGCGCGGAATTTCACGGTGAACGGAATCGTCACCGCCGCGCGGACGGCCGCGAAGATCTTTCCTATGGCGGGTAGATCGCGCAGCAGGCCGGAGCCTCCGTTGCACTTCACGACTTTTTTCGCGGGGCAGCCTAGATTCAGATCGATGAGGTCGAAGCCCAGATCTTCGACCATGCAGGCGGCGTCTGCCATGACGCAGGGATCGCTACCAAAAAGCTGGGCAGAGATGGGATGCTCGTCTTGGTAGAAGTGCAGGTAGCGTTTGGCCTTCTGATCTTTCTTGCGGAGTACACCGTCGGCCGAGGTGAACTCGGTCATGATCAGGCCGCACCCGCCGAGGTTGCGGATGAAGCGGCGGAACACAGTGTCGGTCACTCCGGCCATGGGGGCGAGGACGGTTGCGGGGGAGATGTTGATGGCCCCGATCGAAAGACTTGTGGGGACGGGCTTCAGCAATGGTGCCTCGCCGGTGGGGGCTCCCGCGCCCCACGAGCCTGCCGAGTTGTCCCAGAACTTGCGCATGTCGGCGAGGAAAGCCTCCCTCAGCGGCTAAAGCCGCATTGCTTCTGTAACCGCCACGGCCCGGCTGAAGGCCGGGTCCCCTCAAAGCTGCATAGAATTTCGCGCCCGGTTGAGAAGCCAGGTCCTTTCCAATCCCGACCTGGGCAGCGTTCTTCGACTATGTTCAGCCTTACCGGCATGCCAGGATTAGCCTGGCCCTTCCCCATTATGCCGAACTCTATTGTAACGGTCATTCCAAGCAAAAGCCCCCGCCAAAGGGCGAGGGCTGATTTTGGACGATTCCTCTCGTGGAGAGTCAGCTCTTTGCGGGCACAGTCGCAGCACTGTCTTTCTTGGCGTACTTGCGGCGGAAGCGCTCCACGCGGCCGGCCGTGTCCATCAACTTCTGTTTGCCGGTAAAGAACGGATGGCACGCCGAGCAGATTTCAACGCTGATGTCGCCGCGATGGGCGGAGCGAGTGACAAAGGCATTGCCACAGGCGCAATGGACGCGCACTTCGTTATAAGCCGGATGAATAGCTGGTTTCATAGGATATTCAGGCCTCGATACGAATCATTAGATTCTACCGGAAGGCCGCGGGATTCAGCAAACGCCGCCGCCAGCGGCGCTAGCGGCAGGAGGTCAGGTTGAGGGCTCCGACCACCCATTCTCGAGGCACGAGAGGATCAGCGGACCGCTGTGGTTAATTCAGCAAGGCCTGAGCCGATTGCTGCAAGAGCTCGGAGGCCTTTTCGATTTCCCTTTACCGCGACTTCACCTGTACCTCCACGTTCATTGCGGGCCCTGTAGGCGAGCACCTGGAGCGAGAATCTCATCGTTCTGACAAGCGTTTCCCGGGTTGCGGTTTCATCCATGTCCTCTCTCGCACTCTCGCTTCTCCCGGCGAGGCTTTGTGGATTTCAAATTGACCAAAATTAATTACGGAGATTTTCAGTATCCGCTGAAGTCAGGATTGTTTAAAAGCGGAATAGATAGGACACCTTCACGAAAAACTGCCGGCTGTCATTGCTGTAGCCTTTGGAACTGTGCAGGCCGTAGGTGGGGTCTACGTCCAAATTTCGATTCAGGTTCTGCAGGTCGCTGTTATAGCCGACATAGATCGCGGTGCCGGGATGCACCAGATAGGTGATTAAGAAGTCGGCATTGAATTGTTTCGACGTCGGCAGATAGGTAGAAGATGCGGCCGTTGCCGCCACGCACGAGGGCAGCGCGCTGTCGCACGGCGTATTAGCCAGGACTGAGTTGTATTGCAGGATGACGCGCACCGAGAGCTGGGGACTGAACTGCCAGTTCCATTTGCTGCGCAGGATGTGGTTGTTGAAGATTCCGGACCCTGTAGCAATGGTTCGCAGGCGTTCGAACAGATACGTGTTCTCGATCTTGAGCGGACGAACAGGACGCAGCGAGAGCGTGGCGGTGCCCGTGTCCGACCTCCCCAGCATCGACTGCGGCAGCAGAGTTGACGAAGGCACAAAATTCACTCCGTCTCCCCAGCGATAGCTCGCACCCAGTGTCACTTTAGGGAAGTAGCTGGTCTGGATGGAAGCTCCGCGGCTGCGCTCGTGGTAATCCTGATTCTCGGTGGCGGTAACGCCCAAGGCGGCAAAATCCCGGGGACGGAGCCGCTCCCGCAACTCTTCATAGGGAAATAGAAAAATGAATGTCTGTCCGCGGCCCTGAATCGCCAAATAAGGAGTGTAATCTGTATCCAGCCGCAGCCCGGTGTGATCAAAGACGTAGCGGTTCATCAGGGTCGGACCCCAGTCCACAATCCAGCCTTTCTTCGGACGAAACCGGTAGTCCGCCTCCTGGTAGGAATAGCGAATATCCGTACGATTTACGAAGCCAGGCACAGTCACAAAGCTAGGGCTGATGTCGTCGTACATGGCGTCGTAAGTAAAGTGCAGACCGTCGCGCTTGAGTTCGAGCTTGTCCGCCGGACCGGCATAGTAATTCGCGCCGAATTGGCTCGAACTTACGACGGCCTGACCTTCCAAGGTCCAGTTGGGATTGAACTTCAAGCGGGTGTCCACTCCGCCGATGCGGTTGAACTCTCTGGCCGCGGAATATTCCCAGTCCGTATAAATCACGCCCAAGCTCGATTGCTTGAAGATGTCGCGGCTCGCGCGGGCAATCGTGAAGTAGGCGCGCGTTCCCGAGAGCGGATTACGATCCGGGACACGCAGGCCCGGACTGCGGTCGTCGGTTGACATCAGCCCCACCGAATACGGGCCCTGCTTGCCGGTCAAGCGAATTCCGGCGGACGGATCGCCGATATTGCGGGTGAAAAATAAGTCGAGGGGAGTGCGGAAGTAATCTTCATTCTCGAGAAAAAAAGGCCTCTTCTCCGGAAAATACACGGCAAAACGCTGGTTCACGGTGATTTGCGGATCTTCCGATTCGACCTGGCTGAAGTCGGGATTCGCCGTCATGTCGACGACGAAGTGGTCGCGGATCACGAACTTGGCATCCATGCCGATTTGTCCCTGGCCGACGGCATGCTGAAAATAGGGATCGCGGGGATCGCGGGTATCAAGGGCGCGGAAGCCGCGCATGATTCCGTAAGGGATGAGTTCGATGCTGTGGCCGGGCGAAATTCCTTCCAGGCCGTGCAGCGTCGCAGCTTGTCCCAGACGCCCGGCTATTTTGTATGAGATGTGCGGCCAAAATGAATCCTCATTTTTGCGTACGATGCCGCGGTAGAGAATGACGCCCCAAGTTTGCTTTTCTGTCGCCGGGAAACGCAGACTCTTGAATGGAATCGCGATCCACACGATGTAGCCGCGGTCGGTTGTCTTCCCCCGCGACTTCCACACGGTGTCGAAAGAAACGTCGAAATTCCCGTTGATTTCTTCACGGGAGGCCTCGGTCCAGATGGCGTCCCACTGCACTCCGAGTGGAGTGGTCTGAAACGCATAGGCGCGTCTGCGGTCGTGAAAAGTATCGAGCATGACTTCGACATTGTCGTCGTCGTAAATGTCCTCGCGGCGAGACATACGGCCGCGGACTTTCTTGGGATCATCAAAACAGACGAATACAACGTAGAGATTCTTCCGGTCGTATCCCAGATAGGCTTCGGTTGGCTCGGAAACTTTGTCGCCGTCATGCGGGTTGCGCTGCGCGAAGCCGGTTACCTTCGCCATCTGCAGGGCGGCCTCTCCTTGGGGCTTCATGGTCAGAAAATCTTCCAAGGCTGGCGCTGTACTAAGCCGCGGGATCGTCAGGGAAGCCGAGGTGAGGTCAGACTTTGGTGCCGGTTGCGTTTCCGGATTCTTGACCTCTGGCTCGGGCTCCTGCGCTGACGGAGATGGATACTCGGTGCTTGGCGCGGGCTTCCGTCCCGGCGGAGTCGGATTCGCCTGGGGAGCAGTGGGGGGATTCTGCGGCGTGGTCGTTGGATTCTGTCCGGGAGCGGGATTTTGCGAAGAGCCGGCGCTCTGAGCGGCGGGGGGCTGCCAGGAAGCGTCGTTTTGCTCCGATGCCGGATTCAGGACCGCGCCGAAATTCACCACATCGGCGGTGCGCGGCGACCCGACTGCTGCCCGTGCTTGATCTCCCGGCGGGGACGCGGCCAAAGCGTATAGAGGTCCAGCAGGCAGCGCGAGCGCAACTGCCAACAGAGACTTCAACCGCGCTTGAAATGACCGACTGAGGTCTCGTCCTGAGCGCAAACTATCCTCACGGGTCCCCGCCCCCTCGCGAGGAAACAGCAACATACACTATCCTGGCTCTCCACGAAACTGGAAAACGATGTTGCGAGGTTTCGCGAACGAGGTCGTCATCCATGCCGGCCGTGCGTTCTTGCGGTTGCTGGAGGCGCAGCGCTGACCTTCAATGTTGCACTACATTCAGAACAATGAACTCTGGCGGCGATTCGGCGTGATCCCAAAATGCTCGTATGCCAATTGAGTGGCGACGCGCCCGCGCGGAGTGCGATTCAGAAAGCCGATCTGAATCAAAAAAGGTTCGTAGATCTCTTCGATCGCATCGGGCTCTTCCGCCAACGCAGCGGCCAGCGTGTTTACGCCCACTGGGCCGCCTTGATATTTCTCGATGATGGTAAGCAGCAGGCGGCGGTCGACTTCGTCGAAGCCATAGTGGTCCACTTCCAACATCAGCAACGCGGACTTTGCCGTGGGCTGGTCAATCTTGCCCCCGCCGCGCACCTGAGCAAAATCACGCACCCGGCGCAGGAGCCGATTTGCAATTCTCGGCGTTCCTCGGGAACGGCTTGCAATCTCCATAGTGCCCGGCTTGTCGATCACCACTCCTAGAATGTCGGCTGATCGCTTCACGATCACCAGCAAATCTTCCGGCGTGTAAAACTCCAGCCGGAGCACGATCCCAAAGCGCGACCGCAGCGGCGCCGAAATCAACCCTGCCCGGGTGGTGGCGCCCACAAACGTGAACGGCTTTACTTCCAAGGTGTGGGTGCGGGCCGAGGGCCCCTGCCCAATAATGATGTCGAGCTTGTAATCTTCCAGCGCGGAATAGAGCAGTTCCTCGAGCACCGGCTGTAGGCGGTGGATCTCATCAATGAAGAGGACCTGCTTGTCCTGCATGTTGGTGATGATCGCCGTGAGGTCGCCTTTGATCTGCAGCAATGGAGCGGCGGTCTGCTGAAAATACACTCCGAGTTCGTTGGCAATGATGTTGGCGAGCGTGGTCTTCCCCAGACCCGGGGGCCCGTAGAGCAGCACGTGATCCATGGCCTCGCCACGTGAGCGGGCCGCCTCAATCGCTACCGCCAGGTTCTCCTTTACTTTGGTCTGGCCGATGAACTCGTGCAGCCTCTGCGGCCGCAGCTTCAACTCAAAGGATGAATCATCCTCTACCGGCGCCGCGGACACCAGCCGATCCGGGCTGTAATTCAGGTTGGGGTTATTTTTGGCGGTAGCCACTCGCCGGATATTACCACGAACCTTGTGCGGGCAGCTGCCTCCGGGGCCCGTCCTGTCCCGTCCTGCCGGTCTCGAGCTGGCTGCCGCAAGGCCACGAGCATTCCTGCGCTCCCTTTTCGCGATCCCGCCAATAATCCCATCAGCCATGTCGGGCCCAGGGCGGAGTCCCACAATGTGCCCGGCCACATTAGCCAAGGCCGTCGGCGGCTGAAGACTTCGTAAGCGTTACTCTTCTTCTTCCTTCACCTCGCCCCGTGCCGTTTTGGCTTTCTCAATAATTTTTTCTTGCAGTTGCCCCGGGACCATGTCGTAATGGTGCATCTCCATGTTGAAGCTGCCGCGGCCTTGCGTCATGGAGGTCAGGTCTGCGCCATAAGTCAGCATCTCGGCCATGGGTACTTCGGCTTTCACAATTGTGTTGCCGCCTTTGTTGTCCATGCCCTGGATGCGTCCACGGCGGCTGTTTAAATCGCCCATGATGGAGCCGGCAAAGTCATCCGGCACCGTGATCTCGACGGCCATCACCGGTTCCAGGATTGTGGGCTTAGCCTGCTCCATCGCTTTCTTAAAGGCGATGCGTCCGGCCATCTGGAATGACATGTCGTTCGAATCCACATCATGGTATGACCCGTCATACAAGATCACGCGGAAGTCGACCACGGGAAAGCCCGCGAGATATCCGCGGCCCGCGGCATCCTTAATTCCCTTCTCGATCGCGGGAATGTAGTTTTTAGGGATAGCTCCGCCGAAGATGTCGTTGACGAATTCGAACTGCCCACCGCGCGGCAGAGGCTCAACTTTAATCTTGCAGTCGCCATACTGACCGTGCCCGCCAGTCTGCTTCTTGTGCCGTCCCTGCACGTCCGCTTTGCCGCGAATAGTCTCGCGATAGGGAACTTTCGGGGCCTTCAAAATTACTTCTGTGTGATAACGCTTCCTGAGTTTGGCGACCACGACTTCGATGTGTTGTTGCCCCGTGCCCGCAATCAGGAATTCCTGGGTCTGGGCGTCGCGGAAAAATCGCAGCATGGCGTCTTCTTCCATCAGCTTGTGAATGCCCGGCCCCAGCTTGTCTTCATCGGCGCGACTTTTGGGCTCGATAGCAAACGTAATGGCGGGCTCGGGCAACTTCACTCGCGGATATTGAATGGGCGCCGATTTGTCGCCGAGTGTGTCGCCGGTGAGCGTGTCTTTTAATTTGGCAACGGCGCCAATATCGCCAGCGTGCAATTCGGGCAGTGGAATCGCCGTCTTTCCCTGCATGCTGGATATATGTGCGAGCTTTTCCTGCGATGCGCGGCTGAAGTTTTGTAGCGTTGCATCATTCTTCAACACGCCCGAAAAGACCTTGAAGTAGGAAATCCTTCCCGAGAATGCATCCGACAAGGTCTTGAACACATACAACGATACTGGCTCGTTGTCAGTTTCATGGCGCTTCGGCGCATCCCCATTTCCAGAGGCCACCGGTTCACCCTGCACCCACTCGTGTTCGGAAGGCGCAGGGGTGTAGTCGACAATGAAATCCATCACCCGGTCGGCGCCCACGTTGCCCAGGCCCGAGCTGAAGATCACAGGGAAAAGTTTGTCTTCGCGAATGGCGTTATGCAGCGCCGGAATCAGATCTTCCTCGGGAATCGTGCCCTTCTCAAAGAACTCTTCCATGAGCTTGTCATCGCCCTCGGCGATGAGTTCTACCAGTTGCTCATGAGCTTCCTGCACCTGGGCTTTCAGATTCGCCGGGATCTCGGTCTCTTTTCCCTTGCCATTGCCCCCCAGTTCATAGGTGTAAGCCTTCATGCGGACCAGGTCGACTACACCGCTCAAATTCTTCTCACTGCCGATGGGCAGCTCAATCGGAATCACGTCCCGGCCAAACCCATTCCTCAGTGACTCCAACACACGCCCGGCATGGGCACGGTCACGATCCATGCGGTTCACTACGATCAGCCGTGGAGTTTTGTATTCTTCGCAATAATTCCAAACCCGCTGGGTTACGACTTCGACGCCGGCCACGCCGTCGACAACAACGATGGCCGCATCCACCACCGGGAGCACCATCTTGGCCTCGTGAACAAACATGCTGAAACCGGGCGTATCCAGAATATTGATCTTGGTTTTGCCCCATTCCACGCACGCTGCCGCCATCGAAATCGACATCTTGCGCGCAATTTCCTCCTCCTCGAAATCAGTGGTGGCGGTGCCATCGTCCACGCGGCCAAGGCGCGGGCCTGCGCCCGCCGTGTAAAGCATGGCCGAGACCAGCGAGGTCTTGCCCGCATGTCCGTGACCCACAATCGCAACATTGCGGATATTCTCACCTGAATAGACTTTCACGGGTTCCACTCCTTCGGCAGGCTGGGGAACAGAACTGGGCCCGGAAGAGGATCAGGACGGGAACAGGGCCACCCAACATCACCTGCGAAAACCTCAGATGCTATCACGCCGGAAGAGGCCGCCTCAACCTACCCCGGCTGGATATCCGTGGCCCGGTACGGGCATCGGGAGCTGCGAATAAAGCGTGGCCAGCGCGCCTGGCAGAGTTGATCCATCTCGTACCGATTTCCGGATTGACACGCAGCTGCCAAGCCATGACTGGAAACCCGGAAAAAGGCGCAGGGTAGATTCGCCGCCTCCGCCCCCTGGCACCCATCCAAGTGTCAAGGGTTTCGATCGTACGTAGGCAGTCCGCATGGGAATACGGTGAGGGAGCTCCCCAGGGAGCTCCCCCCGCTGACTGCATCGGTGTCGAGAGTTTGATTCTGTTGAACCTATCTCCCGTTCACTGTTCTGCGGAGGGAAAGGTGTTTCTGAGGGTGTATGATCCGAGGCGCAATGTTCGGCGATCGCAGCCACGAGCAGTGGGTCGCACAATACGCGAACAGTCACCATCATCCCGTAAACCGGGCTTGCCACACCCTGGGTATTCCGACCATTCTTGTTTCGGTCGCGCTTTTTCTGGCGGCTATTTTCGTCCATCGGTTATGGATCTATGCCGCGGCTCTGTTTCTCTTCGGATGGGTCCTCCAATTTGTCGGCCACGCCTTCGAAGGCAAACCGCCGGAATTTTTCCACGATTGGCGCTTTCTGTTTGTCGGCGTTCGATGGTGGTGGGCCAAGATCCACGGCAAGGCGTAGCAGTGCCCGAGTCTTAAGCGGCTATACCCCTTCCGGAGCACATCAGGGTTTTCTGCAAGGGGACGGGTTCCCGCGACATCGAACCAGCTGCATATCGTAAGTGGTCTATGTTTCCTCAACTTGCGCGATTCACTGATCTGGGCCTTCTGCTGATGCGCCTCATGATCGGAGTGGTTTTCGTTGCCAGTGGCTACAGCCACCTAAAAGATCCAGGCACCCGAGGTAAGAGTATCGGAATGGGCCAGGGCTTCACCATTTTCCTGGGTATTGCAGAAGTCGGTGGCGGGCTTGGCGTAACCTTTGGCGTTCTTACTCAACTCGCCGCGATCGGACTCATTCTCATCATGCTGGGCGCCATCCAGAAAAAAATCTTCGTATGGCACACCGGGTTCTGGGGCGAGAAAGCTTCGGGCTGGCATTACGACCTTCTGTTTGTCGTTATGAATCTTGTGATTCTGTTGACCAACGGTGGAGCATACGTGCTATTGAGGTAGCTAACCCCTTGCGGTTGCTGAGCAAGCGGATGCTCGTCCGCATATTTGGGCTGCTCGTCGCGAGCTCCACGCTGGCCAAGCCAAGGGTTTCAGCGTAGCGGGGAATTTTGCATCTCTAAATTATGTCTCTTCCTCGCTCCCAATTTGCGATTGATGTCATCGGCAAATTCGATGAAGAAGTTCAGCAGTGTTCCCCAGCCCGCCTGACCGAGAACAGCGCGCCCTCCTTCGGCAAAGGCATCTCGCGGATGCGGCTTCCATGCGGTCGAGATCAAACCTCCGGCGAACGCCCCTCCATACAACGCCCACTGCGGGCGCCTCTGGTGCTCGCTCCGATCGTAAGTCACGAAGTTTCGCCCGATCGCATGATGAGTTCTTGGCCAGAATCCACCGCATCGGCACTGGTCGTAGCGCACCTCATATCCCAGCTTGGCGTTGCCGGGGGCCGCCAAGCTGTTGGCGATCACGAATTGTCCCTCGCGCGACGCGAACCGCTCCGCATACCCTCCCCAGCCATCGTTCCACTGTGAAGGCCAACCGCGCGCTTGGTTGATCCCGGCGAGGAGTGCCCTCTTCCGATATGCGCCCGGCGTCGTCAATGTCTGCTCCAGATAAATCCGTTGCCGCTCCGGGGCGGTCTATGACACGAGTTGGCCTTCCTTGCCCACCAGGGGACCCGTCAGCCAGCCCACCTCCCAGTCACGCAACCGGATCAATGTCGTCGTAGCCACCTGCCTCGTCGCTCCGGCCACAACCTGCACCGGCCCCGGATTGTCGGCTTTCTTCTCCGGAATCCTCTCCGCGGGATTCTGCTGGGAAGTGTCCCCCGACTTTTGACCAGGGTCCGGCTGAGTGTTGGGGATCTGCTTATCGGGATTTTTAGCGGGCGAGTTTGCTTCGGTTTGGTTTTCTTGTTGCCGACTCGATTGTGGCTGATTTTGTTGGTTCGGATGATCCTGCGCCGAGCAGCGTCCGGCGAATAGCAGGAGAGAAACAATCAGCGGGAGAACCCACGCAGAAATCCTGAACTGGTTTCGATCTCCGCTCCACAACGCCGATTGCGGTGCCACGGCTTCAACTTAGCATATGGCACGCTACGACAATGTAAAGCAGTTTCTGTAGAGAGGCCAGGCACGGATGTCGGCGTGATGGCCGAGGCAAGAAGCAAATCCACTTACTCTCACGACCAGGAGCTGTCACAACTCAGGACTCGTCGCGTTTCAACCCCTCTCAAACGCATGCTTGTTCTCCAACTCATCGACCGCCAACCGCATCGCTGCCTCGAACTTCTCGCCCTGCCCATTGAGTCCAGAGGTGGGCTCGGCCCACTCGCCTTCCAAACGGATGAGGCCGTCTGCCCCAACCAGCCGACCCGCAAGTTCCAACAGGTGCGGTGTTGTTGTCTCCAGATACTGCGCCTCGGTGGGATCAGCAATCCACACTCGCGCAGCAGCCGGTCCGCCCAATTTCGTCTGCCAATAGATCTTGCGCTCCAGGAACTGCCCAGTCACCTCATCGGACGCCTTGCCAAACATCCACTTCTGGCGCTTGAAATCGTAGTGCCGGCTTGAGAACGGGACCGGCAGCAGCTTGCCCGATTTCAAAAACTCGATCTGCCTGCGGTCGACTTCTTTGCGCAACGCGTTGATCACGGGTGCCTCAGCATGCTTCGGCTCAAGCGAGGGCAGCACTTCGCGCACCGTGGCAGAAAGGTTTACCGCCACCCGGGCGTGGAGACCAGCGGAGCTTTCCAGTTGAATATCACCGTGCAACACCCAGAAATCTGCTCCCGACGTTGACTGATGGAAAGGCCACTCCAACTTAAAAGTTAGCGGCAGCCCGGTGAGTGTCATCCAAATCTTCCTTCCACCGGCCGCCTCGTTTTCGCGACTACCCTTTGCTGGTTCCTGCGTCATTCTCGCCTGCTCCTCATTCTGATCTTCGGGGTATATCCTCGTCAGAAGGAATGCCCCCGCGGCACCCGATTCAGCTCCCACGGTCCAGCTTCAAACCGGGTGCGAGGTGCAACTGCTCCGCCTATTGCTGTTCACAACTTCAGGTTTTCGAATTCTCCCGTGAGCTGCTGGTGCCGAGCCCGTGCTGCTTCGACCAGGGCTCGGAAAATTGCGCGCGAGGGCTCGTCGTCATCCACGGACCGCTCCGGGTGCCATTGCACGGCCATGACAAAGTGATCCAGAGAAGTTCCCTCCAGCGCCTCGACCATGCCGTCTTCATGACAGCGCGCTACCACTCTTAGGCCGTCTCCGATCACGTCCGCCGATTGATGGTGAGAGGAATTTACTGGAATTACGACTGTTGCGCTCGCGCCCGGGGAAGCCGCTGGCTTCCGGTGGGCCGAATCCTCTCCGCGGGAGAACTGAACCTTCGCTGGAAGGCTGCCCCGTACGATCTCCGCCAGCACCGATTGGGGCGCAATGTCGACTTTGTGGGCGACCTTTACCTTCCGTCCTGCCTCGTGATTCACAGTTGTTCGCAGGTCTTGGGGCAGGAAGTCGGGAATGTGCTGGATGAGCGAACCGCTACGGTAAACGTTCAAGCTTTGCAGGCCGTAGCAAATGCCGAGCACGGGCTTGCGCATGTTGTATGCATCCTGCAGCAGAACTTCGTCGACGGTATCGCGGCGCGGATCGGGGGCCGCGGTTTGGGAACAGCGTGCGGCATTGAACTTCGCGGGATCTACATCTGCCTTACTGCCAGGTAACAGCACCCCATCGCACTGTTCGATGATCTTCATCACTTCGGCAGGCGTCAGATCGAGCGGTACGCGGATGGGTCTTCCCCCCGCCATCATTACCGCGCGCTGGTATTGCGGCAGGGCACGGTCGGCGTACTCGGGGTCGCCCGAGTGAGGAACCGGAATCGCAATCCGAGGGGGCATCCTCTGATTGTAGCGTGAGGCCGATGGCACGAGAACCCTTGCCGGGACAGCAGAACCGTGGTTCGGCAAGGACTGAGCAGAATTAAGTCTTCGGCGCTGATCAGATTACAATCAGCTGGCCCGCGAAATTGACGCCAGAGTTTTGGCTTGCCGATAATGCTGGATCTCCATGGCAAAAGCCAGTACGAACACGATCAGGCCGGCAATTGCCGCCGTCGGCCAAGCGATGTGACGATAGGCGACAGTCATGTCAGGGCGCGTCCCGTGTAAACGCGACGCGATGACCGTTCCGACGATCCCCACCAACAGACTCACCGCAAAGACGAGCAGCGTGCAGACAACGGTGACCAGCAAAACCCGCGCCAGCACGCCGTACCAGCGGGGCTCCCGGAGCTTGGAATCGGACCAGATGCTCATTCCCCATATGCCGATTCAAGTACTGTAGAATCAATAGCCTAGAATAGAGCCAAGCATTTCAAGCGATTCCATTCCAAAGGCTTCTCTCACACCGCTAATTCTTACAGAATCGGGATCAACTGTCCTCGGTTCCCGGGCTCTGACCACGCCGGCTCGCTGCTAGCCTCCGCAGTGTGGACTTGCCGCTAGTGTATAAAAGAAACAAATATGTCACAGGCCGCGCCCGCAATCACGCGAAGTCCCGCCGAGGTGGTCCGGCTGACACCGGTGTCCCAAGCCGGCAATGGAATTTGTTACGCCGTGGCCGGCGAGACTGCTGTGACTTCCATCGATCTGGAGCGCATGATTGCGGCGGTTCCGGCCAAAGTTGCCCGAGCGCTCGAACGTAAAGCTTACTACTTCGTACCGCTCACCGTATCCCATGGCGAGGAAACGTTGATCGCCGACCGATATGACGTCACCCTTAGTGACAACGCGGTTTGCCACCGCAACTTAAATCTCGGCGATTCACAATGCGTCTTCATCTCCACCCGCCTGATGGATGACAAGTTTTCTGTTGCCTTCGAGTTCTATATCAATGTGGGCCACGCTTTGGTCGAGCGGGTGGGCGTATCGAGTGACTTCAGTGAACTGGCTTGGAAGCAGGTCGGGGCAAGGATTCGAGGCGAGACTTCGCTGGACGCATGGGAGGCACGCAAACTGGCTACGGGCGATGGTCCCGATGCGGAGCGCTACCGGAACGAATACTTCGAGGCTACGTTTTCCGACACGATTTCCATTTACCTGCTATCGCTATATCTCGACATGGATTATTACGACTTGCGGGAGCGGGATTACCCCTTGCTGGCTCCCGCGGCGCTGGCGGAGCGTCTGAGGAAAGTGGCGGAGATGTTTCCGCCAAACCCCGGTTTTGACTTCGCGATTCTCTACAAGCGGCGCGCGTAGAAGTTTCCCTGGAGTGCGCACTTTTTCGCATCCCGCTTACTTGCCAAGTGCGAAGTTCACCACGCTCGTCTGATTTCCGCTCACCGTGACAGATTTCTCCCATGCCTTGGATTCAGTGAAGACTGGACGCTGCACCTCGCGTTCGGTCAAAACGTCGAAAGCTTTCTGTTTGTCCAGCACGGTCCAGCCTTCGTGCCATGCCACAATTTGATAGGTTGCCGGCGGCACGTCGGTGAATCGAAGCTTCCCGCTTTCATCGGTAACGGAGTAGTACGGGTGAACCATCATTTCTGCGTTCATCCAGGCGTGACCGCCGTTGCAGCGCAGATGAACCAATCCCGGCGACGACATGGTGCGAGAAATCAGACATCTGGTTGGGAAAAGGGAAGGGCAAGTTGAAAGTGGCCGCGCCTTCCATGTGAAACGTGTGTAGACTGGCACCGGAACTCTGCATTTGGAGGGCTGCGTTTTCCGGGACCAGGAGAATGTGAGGAACGTAGTGAGAGTGCCGCTGCTCCAGGCGCCGGCGTTGCTCGGGCGCTTCCAAAGCCTTTCCGCTGGAAATATTTTTCAGGTAAACAACGGTGTTGGCTACGCCGCCTTGCGGACCGATGATCAGCCGCTCCAGATCAACCGTTTTTCTGGAATCAGGATTGCAGATTTGACGGATCCTTGGTGACCGGGAAGTCCAGAATGCGCGGCGCGGGGCCTGACCATTCTCGCTGCCGGAAATAGTTCCGCCATCTGTGACGGTGACCACTTTGTAATCACCTTGCGCCCCCGCCAAGGCGGCCGCGGCAAGCAAGAACGCCAGGAACAACAAACCTTGACCCACTCGGCGGATTACAAATCTCCTAAGCGTCTGCGGTCAACGAAGCCTCCTTTTGACCGCGAGCTGGAATTTGGCCGTACGAGTTGCTTCCGCGGGCACGCGACGTACATCCCTGCTTGCGGGAAAGTGCTGCTCTAGGGGATCTAGATGAGGCAGGCAGCGCCTGTGTTTGCGGTCTTGCTGGTTCCAAACCAAGAGAGGGGGAATCCGTCCGCCAAGACGGCTCTTACCCATTGGAACTCGCTCATTAAAGTGCGCCAACTTTGGGCAGAGGCCGAGATTCCCACGGTATCTGACCTGAGGGTTACCGCGGATCGTTGCCACGCCTCTCGGATTTCGAATTGCCGTCCGTGGCTTCGATCGAGGGCCGGCCGGAAAGCAACAATCGCAACTTCTCCGCCAAAACCTTACAATCGTTTCCTCCATGCCAGTGACCGTCCGTTCTTTTGCGAAGATCAACCTTGGGTTGCGCATTGGCGCAGCGCGGGATGACGGATTTCACGAATTGCTTACGGTTTATCAGACCATCGGCCTGCACGACTTGGTAAAGGTCGGGATTGAGCGTGGAACAGGTATTGAGATTCACTGCGCTGACCCGCGGGTGCCAACGGATGAATCGAACACCTGCTTTCGCACTGCGCAATCTACCCTGCGGGCGCTTGGACTGAAAGGTCGGGTCGTCATTGAAATTGACAAGCGATTACCGATACAGGGCGGACTGGGCGGAGCATCGGCAAACGCGGTGGCGGTGTTGTTGGGGCTGGAGCTGGCCTCGAAGAAGTCGTTGGGCGCGACGGAACGGCTAGCAATCGCAGCCGATGTTGGATCGGACCTGCCCCTGTTTTTGGTGGGCGGAGCGGTGCTGGGAGTTGGCCGCGGAGAACAGGTTTATCCCCTCCCGGATTTACCGGCGACGGCGTGTGTGGTAGTGACTCCAGCAGTTGGGGTCTCCACTCCGAGAGCATTCGCGGAGTGGGATCGGAGGCAAAAATTGACGCTCCCCGCACCATCCGATAGAATGTTGGAGTTCGGCCGCGCTGTTTCAGCGTGGCTGAGTGCAAGGTTTTACTCCGGTGCTCCTCGCAGAAGGGGCCAGGCCGAGAACCCGCTTCTCGACTTTGTCCGGGCCGGGATCGATAACGACTTCGAACGAGTCGTCTTTCATGAGTATCCCGAACTGTGCGAAGGCAAGCGTGCGCTGATCGATGCGGGCGCGGAATATGCGTCACTGTCAGGCTCCGGGTCGGCGGTATACGGACTTTTTGCGTCGCCCCCGGCTGCGCGACGGGCTGCGGCCCGGCTGGGGAAACAGGGCTGGACGGCGCATATTACCGTCACCCTGGGGCGAGGGCGGTACTGGCGAAGAATTTTTGATTGTTGATTTTTGATGGTTGATTGACAATAGAAGCAGCCCGATCCGGGTGCAGTCAACAATCAAGAATCATCAATCGACAATGATTCACTGGGCCGTCGACTAATGGTAGGTCAAGTGCCTTTGGAGCACTTTGTCTAGGTTCGAATCCTAGCGGCCCAGCCAGAAACCAGCTGTCAGCCTGCAGCGATCCGTTCTCCGCTTGGGCAGGAGAGCCGACGGCGTTCGTTGATGGCTGAAAGCTGACGGCTGAGAGCTAACCTATGGCAACTTTAGTCACGCCGACGGAGAAAGCCGAAAAGAAGGCGCCGCCTTTGCCGGAAGAAAAATCCGAGCGCAGGCCGCGTCCGCGCGTGGATGAGAAGTTCAAGATCTTCAGCGGCACGGCCAACGAGCCGCTGGCTGACGAGGTTTGTCACTTCCTGGGCTTGCAGCGGGGCCAGGCACAGCTAACCCGCTTTGCCGATGGCGAGTGCTACGTGCAGATCCAGGAGAACGTCCGGGGGGCTGACGTATTCGTTATGCAGTCGACGTGCCGCCCCGTGGACAGCAATCTGATGGAGCTGTTGCTTATGATGGATGCACTGAAGCGAGCCTCAGCGCGCCGCATTACGGCCGTCATTCCCTACTTTGGTTATGCCCGACAGGACCGTAAAGACAAGCCGCGAGTGCCCATCTCAGCCAAGCTGGTGGCCGATGTTCTGACCACGGCCGGAGCGAACCGGGCGCTGATTGTGGACTTGCATACGCCTCAGTTACAGGGTTTTTTCAACATTCCGGTGGACCATTTATTTGCTTCTCCGGTGCTGGTAGACCATTTCAAAAGGCTGAATCTGCCGAACCTGACCGTGGTTTCGCCGGATGCAGGCGGCGTGGAGCGGGCCCGCTTTTTCGCCAAGAAAGTGGATGCGGCGCTGGCCATCGTCGACAAACGCCGCATGGAGATGAATGTCGCCGAAGTCATGAACGTCATCGGTGACGTGAACGGGCGTACCTGCTTGATCATCGACGATTTGATCGATACGGCGGGTACGCTGGTCAAAACGGCTGAGGCGTTGCTGCAAAACGGCGCGACGGATGTGTATGCCTGCTGCTCGCATCCGGTCCTTTCCGGGCCGGCGGTGGAGAACATCCAGAAATCGGCGCTTAAGGAAGTGGTGGTTACCAATACCGTGCCGCTGACCGAAGAGGCGAGTCATGAGCCCAAGATCAAGGTGCTCTCCATTGCGGGATTGATTGGCCGGGCAATTCAATCGATCCACGAGGAAACTTCGGTAAGCAAGTTATCTATGTAAGGAAAGAGACTTATGGCTACTGCAACTGAATCAAACATTCTGGAAGCGCAACCGCGAACCTCGGGAAACAAGAATGAAGCCCGCCGCGTGCGCGCGGGCGGTAAAATTCCTGGGGTGCTTTATGGTGCGGGCAAGGATTCGCTGCCCGTCAGCTTAGACCCGCGGCATGTGCTTCGGATTCTGCACTCCGAGAGCGGCCATAACACCATTTTCGATCTTGCCCTCAACGGCGGCGAGCGCACCAAGGCCATGATCGTGGATTGGCAATATGAGCCCATCAAAGGCCACCTGCTCCACATTGACCTGAAGCGCATCGCCATGGATCGCATGCTGAAGGTTAGCGTGCCCGTCCTGCTCAAGGGCGAAGCCGAAGGCGTGAAGCAGCAGGGCGGAATTCTCGAACAGGTACTGCGCGAAGTGGAAGTGGAGTGCTTGCCTGGCGATATCCCAAGCCACATTGACGCGGATGTCAGCGATCTGGTGTTTGGCAAGGTGCTGCGCGTGTCGGATCTGCCTCGCGGCGAAAAGGTGAAGGTCCTGACCGATCCGAACCAAACCGTGGCGCACGTGACCACGGTGAAGGAAGAAGTTGTCGCGACGCCTGAAGCGGTGGCGGCGGAGGCAGGTGCCGTTCCGGCTGAGCCTGAAGTCATCAAGAAGGGTAAGCAGGAGACCGAGGCGGAGGGCGAAGCTGGCGAGGACAAGAAGGCCGAGAAGCCTGAGAAGCCTGAGAAGCCTGAGAAGCCTGAGAAGAAGGAGAAAAAATAGCCCCGTGGTTAGAGCTGCCGGGCCTTGCCCGGCTGGACAGCCGGGGCGGCTGTCCCCACATGGGATGGCAGCGTGAAACTCATCGTCGGCCTCGGCAATCCGGGTATCGAATATGAGTCCACGCCGCATAACTTGGGCTTTCTTGCGATCGACCGCATCGCGGACGATCTCGGGCTGGAAGTGAGAAACCGGCAGTGCCGGGCGCTCACGGCACGGGCGGTGATGGGTGATGAGCCGGTGCTGCTGGCCAAGCCCGAGACTTTCATGAACCTGAGCGGGGATTCGGTCCGGGCGTTGGTAGCCAAGCATGGAGCCAAGCCGCAGTCGGACCTGATCGTAATTCAGGACGAACTGGACTTTCCCTTGGGCACGTTGCGCATACATCGGCAGCGCAGTTCGGCAGGACATAACGGCATCGAGTCGATTATAGAGGCGTTAGGCACACAGGATTTTTTGCGCATCCGGATTGGCGTGGCGCCGGATCGCAAGGTGGAGGATGGTCAGCGTTATCTGCTATCGCCGATGCGCAAGGCAGAGCTCAAAATAGTGGGTGAAATGCTCGATACCACGGCAGAAGCGGTCAAGACGATTTTGAAAGAAGGTCCCGCGGCGGCGATGAATCGGTTTAACCGCAAAGCGGAAGAGGAAAAAAAAGATTAGCCGCGGATTTACCGGGGTGAACACCTCATCTGAGATTTTCGCGACTGATCGGCCATGATCCGTGAAACATCTGTGGGTGAATTTGGAGACAGCGAATGAATCGTACTTATGAATTGATGTTTATCGTTCGGCCCGACATGCTGGACGACGATCTGGACAAACTGGTTTCCACGCTGGAGTCGGCTGTAACCACTGCCGGTGGCGCCGTCAAGAGCGTAGAGCGCATGGGCAAACGTCGGCTGGCATACGCCGTGCGACGCTTTCACGATGGCATCTACATTTTGCTGACGGTCGAAGGCGGGGGGGCTGTGGTCCACGAACTGGAGCGCCGCCTGCGCGTGACCGAGCCCGTCATCAAGTTCCTCACCGTGAGGATTGACGAGGAGCAGAAGCGTCTGGACAAGATCAAGCAACTCCGCGAGTCGCGCAAGAAGGTGAGCCCCGCGCCTGCGGTGGAGGCTGCGCCCGCGGCTAGTGAAACTCCTGCCACGGCCTGAGCGGTATACCCCGGCAGGTCGGTGTGCAAATATTCAATGCGGCTTGTGGCCGCGCCGGAGAGATGAATTCCGGCCAGAAAGAAGGAGCCAGCATGAGTGAAGAGACTAAAGCACCCGCGCCTGCGGTCGAAGGATCGGCCCCGAGTGAAAGGCCGCGATTCGATGGACCGCGCCACGATGGTCCCCGTTCTGGGCCGCGATTCGGGAGCCGCTCGGGTCCCGGCGGACCACCGCGCGAAGGCGGACGCAAGTTTTTCCGGCGCAAGAAAGTCTGCAAGTTCTGCGTGGAAAAGATCGAGAACATCAACTACAAGGACTACCGCATGCTCGGGCAGTTCGTCGCTGAGAGCGGCAAGATCGTGCCGCGCCGGCTGACGGGCGTATGCACTCCGCATCAACGGCGTCTTTCGACGGCGATCAAGCAGGCGCGCAACATTGCCTTGCTGCCGTTTGCAGGTGCAAGCCGCTGAACCAGGGCGACGCGGATTAGTCGGAGACCCAGCGCGCCGCCATCGATCCTTGATGAGGGGCCTCAGTACACGGCAGAAAAGTTCAACCATACGGAGTCATGACATGGAAGTCATTCTGAAGGAAGATGTGGGCACGCTGGGATCGCGCGGAGACGTGGTCAAGGTGGCAGAGGGGTACGGCCGCAATTTTCTGCTGCCGCGCAAGCTGGCGATCGAAGCCACCACCGGCAATAAAGCCGTGATCGCGCAGATGAAGGCAGCTTCGGTGCGTCGCTCGGCCAAGGAGAAGACCCAGGCTGAGGAATTGGCCAAGCAGTTTGAAGGCTTGGCGGTTTCGTTCCAGCGCCGCTCCGGTGAGCACGACCAGCTGTTTGGCTCGGTCACTTCCGGAGATATCGCCGATGCGCTCACCAAGAAAGGATTCAACATCGACCGGCGCAAGATTCAGGTACACGAGCCGCTGAAGACGGTGGGCGAGTTCGCCGTCCCCGTCAAGCTGCACAAAGAAGTGACCGCGCATCTGAAGGTGGTCATCGAGAAGGAAGCGGCTCGAGAGTAAAGGCAACGGTTCGCCCGGGCCCCCGGTTCGGGCCTTATCGTTTTCCCGCCAGCGTGTGCGTAGCCTAAACTGCCTTTCCCGCTGCCCAAGCGGCTGGGGCATTTCCGCTGCCAAATCCGACACAAGAGGTAGTGTACCGTGTTCTGTCTTCCGCTAAATCTTTGCCCGAGAACAATCTAGGCGCACAAAAAAACTCAGGCCAGTCCTATAATCGGTGCTCACCATTTGGCTGCCCCAGCGTCTATTCCTATGCAGCCCGGAACACGGCACGTTACCGGGCACGTAGAGGACATGACAAAACATGCCGGCCAATGCATGGGCAATCCCAATTGCGGTTGGCGAGAGAGTCCACGCGGGAGCGACTAGCGAACGGGTGGGAAGAGGCAGCAGTAATCAGGACCCCATCACCCGGGGCTGCATGACTGCGCAAGAACGCCGCATAGACGATACGATGTTGATCCGCGAGGCGCAGCGGGGCGACCGCGCTGCCTTCGAGGAACTCGTACGTCACTACGACCAGGCTGTTTTGCGGCTGGCTCTCCACCTCACCGGTTCGGAGCACGACGCGCAGGACGTCTACCAGGATGCCTTCCTCAAGGCATACAAGAACATTGGCAGCTTTCGTTTTGAATGTTCCTTCTACACCTGGATCTACCGGATTGTGACCAACCTTTGCCTCGACCATCTGCGTAAGAAGCAGGTGCGAAAAGAGGATGCACCCGTGGCCAAGGATGCGTCCGGCGGCGAGTACGACCTGCTGGAGCAGGTGCCTGACGGCCGGGCAGGAGCGAGCCCGGAGCGGGACTTAATGAGCCGTGAGTTGGGCAAGCGTATCCACGGTGCGTTGGAGAAGCTGACGCCCCGGGAGCGCATGGTATTCGAGCTGAAGCATTACCAGGGATTGAAGCTGCGCACCGTGGGCGAAATTTTGCATACCACGGAAGAGACCGCCAAGAACACTCTGTTCCGCGCCACGCAGAAGTTGCGGGGGGCGCTGGCGGACGTTCGATGAGCCGGAAATTTGAAGTCGCGGCGAAGCCGCAAGAGTTTGATCAGACGATAGCCCTTATGAAGGGGGCGCATTATGAACTGTGAATGGGTAAGAGAAAATATCGTGCTCCAGGTTTACAACGAGCTGGAGGATGACGCTCGCCACGAACTGGAGCAGCACGTCGCCCGCTGCGCTGACTGCGCAGCCGAGCTGAAGTCAGCCAAGGAGTTCCACGCGGCGCTGGCGCAGGCTCCCATGCGCGAGCCATCGCCCAACCTGTTGGCAGCTTCGCGCATGCGTTTCCAGGAGGCGCTGGAGACGGCGGAGCAGGGCGGCCTCTGGCGGCGGCTGGCAATCGATCCGTCAATCTGGCTGCGGCAAGTGAAGTTTTCTCCCGCCCTGGCGTCTGCGATTTTGATTCTCGGATTCAGTGGAGGTGTGGGGACGGCTTACCGAGTGCTGGTTCGTCCCACCCAAGGCCCAACTGCAAGTCCTGCCCCGCCGCCGGCGGAGGCCTCGATCACCGGGATTCGCTCCATTACTCAGGAGCCCGGCTCAAATCAGATCAACATCAAATACGATACGGTTGCGACCGAGGAGACGCATGGATCGCTGAACGATCAGCGCATCCAGCAACTGCTGTTGTTCGCCGCGCGCAACAACTACAACTCCGGCGTGCGCATGGATTCAGTCGAACTGTTGACGCAGAAACCCAGCGACCCACGGATTCGTGAGGAATTGATTTATGCGTTGCAGAATGACTCGAATCCCGGAGTGCGGCTGAAGTCTCTGGATGCCCTGGGCAAGTTTGTGAAAGATGATGTCAAGGTCCGGGATGCGATGCTGGAAGCGCTGGTGAACGATTCGAATCCGGGCGTCCGAACCGAAGCCTTGCGAATGCTGGAGCCGGTAAAGGCCGACGGCAGCGTGCGTGGAGTGCTGATGACATTAGCGGCGAAAGATCAGAACCAATACATCCGGTCGCAGGCCCGCACGCAGTTGGCTCAGTTGCCGGAAATTGATTGAAAACTGGCGACAGCCAAAAGGGGTAGTCCAGAACTGTAGTGGAGAGGATTGAGATTTGAAACGTCTGCCACATTTCGTCACTTTTGTTCTTACGCTGGCCTTGCTGGTACCGCTGGGGATGACCCAGGAAACACGCGTGGCGCGCGAAGGCGGCGCCTGGAGCCAAGAAGTCACAGGTTCCCTTGCCGCAGTTAAGAACTTGCGGGTCAAAATCGACGTGGGGTCGGTCAACGTGAGAGGCGGCCAACAGCAGGGTATCAATTACGCCATCCATACACGCTCCTACACTTCTTCCGAGCAGGACGCACGCCGCCAGTTCGATTCCTACAAGATCAATGCCTATGTGCGGGGAGACACCGCCTGGATCGTCGCTGACTGGCAGGGCGGGAGACCGCGGAAGTTCTCCGGCGAGTTCACGGTAAATGTTCCGCGCGATATGGAGGGAGTGAAGGTGGAGACGGCAGGCGGCAGTATTGACGCTGCCAGCCTTTCCGGCCGGGTTGACGCGCAAAGCGGCGGGGGCAGTATCCACGTGGATGATATCGGCGGAATCGTTAGCGCGGAGACTGGCGGGGGATCGATTGACGCGGGCACGATCGGGGGAGATCTGAGCCTGCACACCGGCGGGGGCTCGATTGAAGTCCATAAAGCCAAGGGTAAGGTGGTGGCGGAAACCGGCGGGGGGAGTGTGGAAATTCAGTCGGGCATGCAAGGGGCGACCATCGAAACCGGGGGCGGCAGCATCGAGGTGCGGCAGTGCAACGGTAAAGTGAAGGTTTCCACTGGCGGTGGCAGCATCGATCTTGGAGATATTGGCGGACCGGTCGACATTGATACCGGCGGTGGCAGCATTCACCTGACCTCGGCCAAAGGGCATGTGCGAGCGCAAACTGGGGGAGGCGGCATTGAGCTGTACGGCGTGCCTTCGGCGCGCGCCGAAACCGGTGCGGGCGGAATCACTGTGAAACTTGTCAACGCTGGCGGAGAACGTAACGATTCGTTGCTCGAAACCTCCGCCGGAGATATCACCGTCTATATTGCGAACGATGTGGGCATCACGGTCCGGGCCAGCGTCGACTTGGGAAACGGGCATCGCATTACTTCCGATTTTCCGGACATCCACGTACGAAGTGAGGGTGGCGGATACGGTCCGAAGACGCTGACCGCAGAAGGCAGCCTGAACGGCGGGGGGCCAGTCCTGAAAGTGCGTACCACGACGGGCGACATCTGCTTTAGGCGCTCGAGCCACTGACGGGGATTCTCGAAGAAGTGGCGTTTTTCCGGCCGCTCCACAGCAATAGTGGGAGGGAAGCGAATCCGTCTTCCGGGAGCTTCACGAAATCAACGTCGAGGGTTGACCATGCGCAAATATATTTTGACGACCATTACAGTGCTGCCACTACTGCTGAGCTTTTCTCATGCAGCGCAGAGCTGGCCAGTTGATCCTTCGGCGCAGCCTTATGGATTTCCCAGCGAAGAATCGGGCACCGGCGCCTATCTCGGCGTCGACATTAGCGACATCACCTCCGACCGGCTCGGAGCTCTGAAGCTGAAGGAAGAGCAGGGCGTCGAAATCACCATGGTGGACCAGGATGCGCCAGCGGGCAAAGCGGGAATCAAGGAGCACGATGTCATCCTGACCATGAACGGCACTGCCATCGAGAGCGGCGCGCAACTGCGCAGGATGATTCACGAGATGCCCGCGGGACGGATGGTGATTTTCGGCATCAGCCGCGATGGACAACCCATGACGATCAAGGTGCAGCTCGCGGATCGGAAGAAGACATTCGCCTACGTGCCGAAAGATAAAGACTTCCACATCGAAATCCCTCCCATCCCCAATTTGCCCGATTTCGATATACCCACTTCGGTCGTGGTGGTGCATACCTCGGCGCGTAGCGGTCTGATGGTGGAGAACATCACTCCGCAACTGGGTGAATTTTTCGGAGTGAAAAATGGGAATGGGGTCTTGATCCGTTCGGTGGAGAAAGGCAGCCGAGCCGACAAAGCCGGTTTTCGCGCGGGGGACGTAATCGTCCGAGTGAACGATCAGCCGGTTCATGACACCAGCGACTTCAGTCATGCGCTCCGTTCGCGTAATGCTGGCGCGGTGACGGTGAACGTAATTCGCGATAGGAAAGAGCAGAATCTAAGTCTGCCTCTGCCAGAGCGCAAAGAATCGGGCGAAATGGAAGAGAGCCTCGAGATGCCCGAGATCGACGCCGAGACTCAGGTCGAGCTGGGCGAGGTGCAGGAGGAGATGGCCCAGTTAGCGCCGCAAATGGAGCTCGCCGGGAAAGAAATGCAATCCGCGAAAGGATTGGCGAGGGGCATGTGCTCGCACAAAGCGATGCGCCATCGAATGGAACAGATGAACAAAGAGCTGAAGCCAGTAATCCGGCAGAACCTGAAAAACCAAATTGAACGTCTCGTTTACCAGACGCGCGAGGGTGGGCTGGATATCTAGCCTCATCCCCGAGGCTTATTACCGGCTAGCTGCCCACACCGGTGCCGCGAGCCAGTGGCGCCAGGCAAATCCGATTTCGTCCCGCCTGCTTGGCCGTGTAGAGACCGGTGTCCGCCGCTCGAACCAGTTCATCCCGGGTGGTTCCGTGTTCCGGGAAAGCAGCCGCTCCAGCACTGATTGTGACCCGCCGAGGCACGCCCGGGAACTGCCAGCTCTCTACCATCTTTCGCAGCTTTTCGGCAACGCTGACAGCGTATTGAGCGCTGGTCTGGGTCAGCAGAATGCCGAATTCCTCGCCGCCATACCGGCAAACCACGTCAATTTTCCGCAACTGCTGATGGAATAGCGATGAGACCTGCCGCAGCACTTCATCGCCCAGAAGGTGCCCGAATTCGTCATTCAAGGGTTTGAATTGATCAATGTCAGCCATGATGACCGCCATTCCGGTTCCATATCTTCGGGCGCGTTCAATCTCTTCCATAATGCGCAGCTCGAAAAAGCGGCGGTTGAAGATTCCGGTCAGACCATCCAGGTAAGCCAACTGTTTTACGCGCTCAACATAGTGGGCATTCTGAATAGCCGTGGCGCAGATGTCAGTCACAGACTCCAGGGACTGCAAGTCCGCCTCGACGAACGCATCTACCTTGGAACTGTCGAGCGCGAGTACACCCAGCACCTGTCCGAACGAGATGAGCGGTATCGACATACGCGAGGCCGATTCCTTGAAAAACTTCGCGGCTTGAGGAGCGCTGCGCAAGTCACGTTCAGTGACGCTGGTGCTAGTGGCCAGGATGCGCGACCAGGGATCGGCGCCAGCCAGAAAGCGGCCACCCTCTGAGATCGAAGGCGTGAGCGTTCCGTGATGAGCTCGCAAAACAAGGTCGTTCTCGTCGCGCAGAAAAAGAGAAACGTGCGACACCTGGAAGGCCTCCTGAATCAGGCAACAGACCTTCCTCATCAGCTCTTCCAGGTCGAGCACAGCGGTAGTCTGCTGGGCGATAGCGTTGATCGCTTGCAATTGCGCAGCGCGCTGGCGTTCCAGAGAATACAGGCGCGCATTTTGCAGCGCCATGGAGGCCTGGGTTGAAAACAGGGTCAACAGATCCACGGTTTCATGGCTGAAGTGGTTGAGGCGATCGCTTTGACAATCCAACACCCCTACCACTTCATCGCGCACCATGAGGGGAACGGCCAGTTCTGAACGCGTGGACTTGGCTGAACACAGGTAGCGCGGATCTTTGCGCACATCAGGCGCATACACCGGCTGTTTCTTCAGAGCGGCAACCCCGGTGAGGCCTTCTCCGAGGCCCAGTCGAATCTCGTCCTGCCCATCGTCCCAGCCAATCTGTGAGCGGACACACAGCTGCTGCGTGCCCTTATCCAGCAACAGGATGGCCACGTTTTGCAGATGAAAATAGTCACGAGCGATGGCCAGAATCCGCTGTAACACCTCATCCAGATCAAACGTGGAGAGGACGGCCTGGCCGGCGTCGTAAAGGACCGCGATTTTGCGCATATTTCTTCAGGCGTGATTCTAACTTGTGAGGGTAAGAGGGGCCGAGGTGCCTAAAGTAACGCTGCCTCAAGCGGGATACCGGTTTATTTCCATCTCCTGGCGGTACGAATCAGGCCGTACGCCACCAGGCAGAACCAAAAATCCACCACGAGTCCCAGGTCTGGCTGAAACAGCCGATGGTGGGCCGCAGGCGGCAGGGATGGCTCCAGCATAAAATAAGCCAGGTTTCCTAGGACGACGGCCGCCGAAGCCTGCAAGAGATTGACCAGCACTGTGGGTTTAGACACCGTCACCCCCGCGGCGCTCCCACGCGGTGAGGAGCACGGGCAGGCGGCTCCTGCTAACATTCCTGCGGAACCTTTCGCGCATGCTCGAACTCTCCACACCGGTCCAGTACGTTAAGGGCGTTGGTCCGAAATTGGCCGAGATTCTTGCCGCCAAGGGCATCGCCACGGTTGACGATCTTGTTCATTATCTGCCATTTCGCTACGAGGACCGGCTGAATCCGCGTGGCATCGCCGAGTTGCGCGCCGGCGAAATGGCCACGGTTATTGGCGAGGTGCGGAATGCTGGGCTATTTCGCACGCGCCGAATGCCGATCTTCCAGCTAACCGTCGGCCAGGGCCGCAGCCGCCTGCGCTGCATATTCTTCAACGCCACTTACCTTCAGGGCAAGTTCGAGCCCGGTCGGCTGATCGCCCTCTACGGAAAAGTAGAAGAAGACTCTCGCAACCATGAGCTGCAGATCGTGCAACCGCAGTTCGAGATTCTGGGCGACGCGGCAGAAGATGGGACGGGCGCAGAGAAAAAGGCGGCAGAGTCCCTGGAAGTCGGACGCATCGTGCCCATTTACGAGTCGGCCGGGCAGGGTCGCCTGACCTCGCGCTGGTTTCGCCGGATCATTCGCACGGCGCTGGAGAACCTGAATCCTGACCTGCCAGAATCGATTCCCACGGCTGTGCGCACACACCTGGGATTGATCTCGCCCCGGCAGGCGCTGTGGAAGGTGCATTGGCCTGAGGCGGGGGAAAGCCTCGCGGACTTGCAATCCGCGCGCACTCCCGCCCACCTGCGGCTGATTTTTGACGAGCTGTTTTTCGTGGAGCTCGGTCTGGAACTAAAACGCCGCCAGCAGAAAGCCCAAACCGGGATAGCGTTCCGTCTCGACGATCGGGTGCGAGCGGCGATCAAGAAGATTCTGCCATTTCATCCCACGGCCGCGCAGAAGAGGGTATTAAAGGAAATTGCTTCGGACATGGAGAAGCCGTATCCCATGCGGCGTCTGCTGCAAGGGGAGGTGGGATCGGGGAAGACAATTGTCAGCTTCGAGGCGGCGATTATTGCCATCGAAAACGGCTACCAGGTCGCGCTCATGGCGCCGACGGAGATCTTGGCGCAGCAGCATTATTTTTCAGCGCGACAGATTTTGGAAAATGCGGGATACCGGATCGTCCTGCTTACGGGCTCGTTGGACAGTGACCGCAAACGCGAAATCCGGCGTCACATCGCACAAGGAAATGCGCAGCTCGTCATTGGCACACATGCCCTGCTAGAAGAGAAAATTGAATTTGCGAAGCCCGGCCTTGTCATTGTGGACGAGCAGCATCGTTTCGGCGTGATGCAGCGATTGAAGTTGATGAAGAAATCCGGGGACGTGGAATCCAGCGGAGGCGGGGCAGCGGGCCAGGCAGGCGTAACGGTCAACCGCCAGACGGCTTTGGCGGTAGAGGCGGATGTGCTGGTCATGACTGCTACTCCCATTCCCCGCACGCTGGCGCTCACCTTGTACGGCGATCTCGACTTGAGCGTGCTCGACCAACTTCCACCGGGACGCACGCCCATCGTCACCCGGCGCGTGTCCGACCAGCGTGCGCCCGAGGTCTGGGAGTTTGTGCGAAAGCAGGTGGCTGCGGGACATCAGGTTTACGTGGTCTATCCAGTCATCGAGGAGAACGAAGAGACCGAACTCAAGGCGGCGATCAAGATGTACCGCGAACTCAGCGGGAAGATGTTTGCTGACCTGAACGTCGGCCTGTTGCATGGGCGTCTTGATTCCGATTTGAAAGATCAGGTTATGCGGATGTTTCAGAGGGGCGAGCTGCAAGTTCTTGTGGCTACCACCGTGATTGAGGTGGGCGTGGACGTGCCCAACGCAACCGCGATGGTGATTGAGCACGCGGAGCGATTTGGCTTGGCGCAGCTTCATCAATTGCGCGGACGTATCGGGCGCGGAGCGGCAAAGTCGTATTGCATCCTCATGACCGGCGGCAAGGTCAGCGAGGATGGCGAGAAGCGCCTGGACGCCATGGTGCGCACCAGTGATGGCTTTCAGATCGCCGAACTCGATCTTGAACTGCGAGGGCCGGGCGAGTTTTTCGGAACCCGGCAAGCGGGGATGCCAAGCTTCCGCGTGGCCGATCTCATTCGCGACCGTCAACTTCTGGAAGCGGCCAAGCGCGAAGCGGCGGCCGTCATGGCAGGACCGAATGCCGAAATTTCCGAAGTGGAGATCAGCCGCGCATTGGTCTGCATGCGCTCTCGCTGGCAACACACCTACGGCCTGGTGGAAGTGGGCTGAGGGCCTGATCCGCCAAACTGATAGAATCTGAACAGCCCATGGCAGGTACTTCCCAACTGGTGCAGATTGAACTGGGCGGTCCGCTCAGAATGCCTAAGCCGTCATGGCTGAGAGCCAGAGCGCCAGTCGGGGACAACTTCCACAATCTTAAAAAACTAGCGCGCGGATTGGGTCTGCACACCGTTTGTGAGTCAGCGCGGTGTCCGAATATCGGAGAGTGCTGGAACCACAAGACCGCGACCTTCATGCTGTTGGGGGATATTTGTACCCGGCGTTGCGGTTTCTGCGCGGTGCCCAAAGGTAAGCCGCAGCCGATCGACTGGGATGAGCCGCGGCGCGTGGCCGAAGCCGTCGCCACCCTAGGATTGAAACATGCGGTTGTGACCAGCGTGAATCGAGACGACGATAACCTCGGAGGCGCCAGGATTTTTGCCGAAACCATCCGCGAGATTCGTGAGCGGATGCCGGATTGCAGGGTCGAAGTGCTCATCCCGGATTTTCAAGGTATGGCTGAGGCGCTAAAGGTCGTGCTCGACGCGCAGCCCGATGTGCTGAATCACAACACGGAGTCTGTGCCACGTCTTTACCGCGTAGTGCGCTCCGGGGCGCGCTACGAACGCACGTTGAAGCTACTGGAGAATGTCAAGAAATTCTCCCCCGGTATGGTAACCAAGAGCGGTGTGATGGTTGGTCTGGGCGAGACCACGGAAGAATTGATCGAGGTTTTCCGCGATCTGGGCGGCCGCGACGTGGACATTCTTACGGTCGGGCAATACCTGCGACCCTCGCGGGATCATCTGCCCATAGCTCGCTTCTACACGCCAGAAGAGTTCAATGATCTCAGAGACGAAGCGCTGCGTTTCGGCTTCCGCCACGTCGAATCGGGTCCGTTCGTGCGATCGAGCTATCACGCGCATGAACAGGCCGCCTCCACGGCAATCCCCGGGAGGGTGTTCTAGCCTGGACATGCCCCGGCGCGAAAGACACAATCATCCTCAGCGCAATTCGGCGATTCATAGCTTCAGCCCCCGGAATATCTTGACCCGGAGGGTTTCCTGCCCGTGGTAAGCGCCATTTTAGTCGGGTTGGGCTTCTTCGCCGGGCTTTTGGGCGCGCTCACGGGCATCGGCGGCGGAGTCCTGCTCTCACCCATTCTGGCCTTGTACTTTGGCATTCCTATTCGGCAGGCCGTGGGCACAAGTCTGGTCGCCGTCATCACAACTTCAGCGGCAAGTTCCTCGGTTCACCTGCAACGCCACACCACGGATATTCGTCTGGGCATGACGCTCGAACTGGCTACGTCTCTGGGCGCGGCGGTCACGGCCTATCTGGCCGGCTACTTCAATCGCGTGGCCTTGGAGGGATTATTCGCAGCGTTTCTGCTGTACAGCGTGGTCACCATTGTGCGGAGGCGGGAAAAGATTAAGGAAGAAAACGAATTGGCCGTACAGACGGATGGCGAGACGGTCATTCCGGAATATGAGCCGCAGCGCTATCCCCTGGGGCTGGGCGCATCGTTAGTAGCGGGAGGACTCTCAGGCCTGCTCGGTATCGGAGGCGGACCCATTAAAGTTCCGGTGATGTACCTGTTCATGAACGTACCGCTCATGGTGGCTACGGCGACGTCGAATTTCATGATCGGCGTGACCGCAGCCGCCAGCGCGATTGTGTATTACCGCCGCGGCGATATTCTGGTCGAGGTCGCGGCTCCTCTGGCGGTTGGCGTCTTTCTGGGATCGCTGCTCGGAGCGCGCATGGCACCACGCATCCACGCGAAATACGTGGTGTATCTGCTCGTGGCAATCATGCTTTACCTCGCGACTCACTTGATTGTGCATCTGCTCAGGACGGGCATGGCATGAGCCAACTGCGAGAACCCGCGTTCGACAGGCAAGTTGCGCTGGTGCTGCGGATCGGCGCGTACGGCGGATTTCTCATCATGCTGACCGGCTTGGTGGTTGGATTATCCGCAACCGGTGAGATGTCATTCGCCATCGAGCGCTTCGGAGTTCTTGTCATGTTGGCGACGCCCGTGATTAGGGTAGTCGTAGCGTGTGTCCTATTTTTGAGTGCGAAGGATTGGAAATATGGCGCCATTTCGTTTGGCGTGCTGGTGATCTTGCTACTCAGCGCAGTTTTTGGGATCGGTGAGCACTAGTGGCCAACCATGAAAGTGGACGGCACGCCGCTGGCCAGCAGCGAGATCGTCAGAAGATATGGAGCTTGATGGAGAGATATTTCTTAGGGTTTTCGCGAATCGACTTTATCAACTCACGCGTTTCTACCAGAATCTTGTCCGTATTGTTATAGAGTGTCTCATCTTTCAATAGCTTGCCTGCAGTGCCCTGGCCGGCTTCCAGAGCAGTGGTTATCGCGGAGAGTTTGCTGATCGTGTTGTCGAGTTTGCGAGCCAGCTCTTCGTCCTTGGTTAATTTACCGAGCGTGCCCTGGCCTGCGTTGATGTCTTCAGTCAGCTTCTTGGCGTTGGCGATGGTGTCGTTGGCGTTGTTGTAGAGAGCCGGATCCTTGAGAAACTTGCCCGCCGAGCCCTTGCCCTGCTGCAGATCGTCGGCTATGCCATTCAGCTTGTCGAGAATGGACATGACTTTGTCGTAAGCGTCGTTCCTCGAAACCAATTGACCCAGGCTGCCCTGGCCTTTGCCGATTTGATCCACAATTCCCTTGAACTCACTCACGGTTGCCGAGAATCGGTCATACAGAGTGGGATCGTAAATCAGCTTGCCGAGTGATCCCTTGCCGCTTTCCGCGAAGGCTAGGATGCGATCGGCGCGCTTGAGCAGGGCGTCCATGTTCTGAAGGGTGCTCTGGCTGGAGCGCACAACCTGATTGAAGTCAGGATGCACCTGCGTGGGTAAGGTATCGCCGTTTTGCGCCACCGGACCGATGGCCTGGGAGCTGTCGATGTCGATGTAGGTTTCGCCCAGCACGCCTGCCGTGCTTAGCGAAGCCACCGAATCGCGGCGAAGGTTGAAGCTGTATTTCGTGCTGACTTTCATCCCGACTTCAACCGGCGTGAGCTGTTTATCTTTATCGGGCACAACGCGGATATTGGTCACATTGCCAACGTCCACGCCGTTCAGCCGGACGGAAGCTCCCTGGCGCAGCCCTCCGGCGTTATCGAAATAGGTTCTTAGGACGATCTTACGGGTGAATAGTCCGGTGGTGCCGCTCATCAGGAACAGCAGCACGCCAAGGGTTATGGCGGCCAAAACCACCGTCAGGCCGACGCGCAGTTCTGACCATTTGAGCTGCTTCTGGCTAGGCAAAGGTTTCCCTCAAACGGCCAGTTCGGTTGACGCGCCCGGGCTGTGTGAGCTGTTTCAGACTCCTGACTCGCCTACCGCTGCATGATAACAAACTCAAGCCTTGCCTCTAAGCGGCATTCCGATGGAGAGCGGGCATAAGCAACAATGCGAACAAATAGGCGGCTGCCCCACAGGCCAGCGTCACATTCAAGCCGAATTGAATGGCTACGACCATTGCCAGCACGGACCCGAGCACGCTGGCCGACGCGTTCATCGCCCACGCCCATTCCACGGCATTGTCGGAGGCTTCTGCGTCCAACGCCGCTCCCGGGATGCGGAATCGAGGAACGTTCGCCAGAGCACGCAGGCCGGTGGGGAACGGCATGCCCATGACGAAACCCAGAGGTATGAGAAGAACTCCGCTGACCAAGAGCCTGAGTCCAAATCCGAGGCCGACCAGCGCCGCCAGCCGGCTGGGTAAGAAGAGCACATGACCGAGAAGCACTGCGACGACCAATACCAGGGGAACCCAGGCGAGTTGCGTCCGGAGAAGCCACCGCCTGGAAAACAGGCTACCTGCGCCGCTGGAGAGCATCAGCAGGAAAATGACCACCGTCAAAGCATAGGTGGGATGCCCTAAAAAAAGCACGAAGCGCTGGATGAACGCGATTTCCACCAGAATGTAGCCCAAACCCACCGCGACAAAATAGAGCAACCTCCAGGGCAGACGCCTCCCCTTTTCCTTCTTCAGCGCGAGCGGCAGAATCAGAAAGACCAACACGGCGGCAAAAGAGATGACCAAAACCAACAGAAGAACCAACACGCCTAGATTCACCTTCCAGTCGACGCCCCGTTCGAGGCCCTCTTGGCCCAAAATCTGCCCAGCTTTGAGGGTAAAAAAAAAGAAGGGAGCGTTGTCGCTAACCGGAGTGACGTTGTAGGCATATCCTTGCGCAAAACGATAAGGATCGTTCCTGGCAATCAAATTTGAGAAGGGGTTGTTTTCCGGTTGCGACGGCAAGTAGAGAGCGGTCAGGTCGGGATACTGCGCCATATGAGCCCGGACGGTGGACTCCTCCTCAGCGGTGAAAGCTGTTTTCTTCGCCAGCACCACCACGGGAATGCCGTCTGCATCGAGGGCGCCCTCGGAAGCGACAATGAAGTTGCGCGCCGGATCGGCCACTCCTAGACGATGCAGCGCATCCATTGCCACCGAAACCACCCGCAGGGCCTCGCGCGGCTGGCGAAATTCCCAGCGGGTGATTGCGATCATGCCCTCAGGCTTAAGGTGATCGAAATATTCGCGAAAGGCTTCCACGGTGTACAGATTGTTTTCACTGAGGGCGAAGGCTCCCGCAGCGGTGGAGGCCCAGGTGTCGACCAGAGTCATCTGTACGACGTCAAAACGCTGCGGAGTCGAACGAAGAAAAGAGCGGCCGTCGGTGACGTGGACGTGTACTTCGGGACGCTCGTAAAGGTGCTGCGCGTAGTCGGCATAGCGTTCGCGCATGATCGTCGTGGCGATAATGGGGTTAATCTCAATGCCCGTCACGCTGGGACTGCCGTTCGCCACGGCGCGCAGCACGTCAACTCCGCCGCCGGGCCCGATGATGGCAAACTCGCCGCGCGGCCGCAGCACATTGGCCAAAGCAGGCGGAGCCGACATCAAATCGCTTTCCCATTCCGTATCATGCCAGTGCTTCAGGTCGGCATTCATGATGTAAGTGGAAGCGTCGGCGTCAATCACGATGGCCTTAGCCTGGCCCTGGCGGTCTACTTCCACGCGGGAGAGCGCATTCCAGCGGGCAAATTCTACCCATGCGGGATCGCGGAACATCCCCTTGGCATAGACCACGTCAATCAGAGTTCCCGAATGGTTGGCGACGATCAGCGTCAGCAACGCGACGGCGAAAAGCCCTGCCACTCTCCGCTCAGTCCTGTTCTGGCCCCACAACACTGCCGCGATGGCCTGAGTCACGCCGGCAAACAAAATTGTGTTCGGCCCTCCCCACCAGTTCAACAGGGGTACAACTGCAAGACACGCCATTGAGCCCCCGGCCAAGTCTGCTCCATAGAGCCATGGGATGCGCTGAGTCTCGCGCGCAAAAACCACGGAGAACAACAAGCCGGTAAAGAGAAAAGGCACTGCGGCGATCATGTAAATGGCGGTCAGATGCAGAAAGTTCTTGCTCGAAACCTCAAGCGCTACGGGCACATGGAGGACGGTCTCCAGCACTGCCGGTAGCATCAATGCATTCCCCATGCACAAATAGGCAGCCAGCTTGCGGGTAGAGATGCCAGCCAATACTGTTTTGAACAGATACGCGAAGACTCCCCCGGCGCCCAACCCCAACAGGGCAATCGATATTGCGAGAAATGCGAAATGATAGAAAAGGACCACGGAGAACAATCGAGTGAGTGCAAGCTCCAGTAACAGAGCTGCAAAGCTCGTCAGGGCGAGCCCGGCCAGTAGAGTACGGTCGGGAATTGTGCTGGGCGCGGAGAATACAATGGGCGTCTGTGCAATTGCCGACATGATTGATTCGGAGGCGACAGTCTAGCAGAAGGCCAAGCCCGCGCCTGCAATTCCACATGCCACAAAGGCGGCCAGGAGCCTGCGCGGATTTCATTGCCGTGGATGGCGATCCCTCGCGGAGTATCAAGGCCCTGGAAAATGTGCAGTTGGTGATGAAAGATGGAAAAGTATTCAAGAGCGGGATCAGGGAACTCCGGAATTGTGCTAGGGCCGAGCGTTGGTGCCCTGGTTCCGGCACAGCTGTGAGATTTTTCGTACAATCTGTGCTTGACTTCGGCTGCGCCGTGGGCATAATGCGTGAATCCCGTTCTCTGGTTGGAACCGGAGTCGGCTCCTAGGGGTTAGTCGCCGAGAGCCGAAAGGAGAGGTTATGAGCGTACTGGAGCTTTGTGATCGGGAGATCGCGGCTGTTCCGCTGGAAGCAACCGTGGCCGATGCCATACATAAGATGTTGGACCACCACGTCGGAGCCGTAGCCGTGGTCGACAGCGAATATCGCGTCGCGGGAATTTTCACCGAACGCGACGTGCTGCGAAAAATGGCGCTGAGCCGGCTGGATCCCCACACTACGCCCGTGCGCGACCTGATGACCACGCCCGTCGAGATGGCCACCCGGGCTACTGGCCCGGGGGAAGCATTGACGATCATGCTGGAACGCCACTTCAGGCATCTGCCGGTCGCCGACGACAACGGTAAACTCCTGGGGATTCTCTCCATCCGCAACCTGCTGGAGTGGCGTGTGGAAGATCTGGGCCGCCAACTGGATTCGCTGGAACAGTACGTCTCCAATGACGGTCCCGGTGGTTAGCTTAGCCAACCCTGGCTGAAATATCACAATCGATGCCATCCTCATCCGCTTCGTCCAAGGCCATCGCAGGCGCGCGCATAGTCACGGCTGTATCCTTCCTGCTCTTTGGCGAATACAAGCTGGCCGGTCCGGGCTTCGCCCACGGCGGTTTTCAGGGATACCTCAGGGGCTACGTCGACGGAACTGCGGTGAGCTTCTACCGGCCCGTCCTTGTCCATCTGGTTTTGCCGCATGCGGTATTGCTGGGATACATGGTGGGCGTTCTGGAAACATTCATTGGCTTGAGCCTTCTCCTCGGTCTTTGGGTGCGGCCCGCTTCGGTGCTGGGAGCATTATTCATGCTCAACCTGACACTGTCCACTTGGTGGGAGCCCGGCCATGGCGCACCCTTGTGGCGCTACTTCGGAGCCGAGCTCGATACTGTCCCGCTGCTGTTGCTGTTTATCATTTTCTTCGCCACTGATGCAGGCACGGTCTGGGGACTCGATGGCCGGCGGCGAGCGTGGGTCTAAGTTGAATCCGAGCCGAGGCATTATTCTCATCGAATTTCTTAAGTAACGAAGAAAGAAGAGAGAATCACCATGGGAAGAGTTGGTTCAGTCTTGGTGGTCGCTGCACTGTTGTTGCTTACTGGGCTGACGGTCGCCCAACAATCCGTTCCGCATGTGGCTGTGCACGCCGGGAATGTGCTGGATGTGAACAGTGGCAAACTGCTGCCCCATCAAGTCATTGTCGTTGAAGGCGAAAAGATTGTGAGCGTTGGACCCGCGGCAGCGTCCCAAGTGCCGGCCGGCGCGAAAAGGATCGATCTCCCGAACGCCACTATTTTGCCCGGACTCATTGACGCCCACACTCACCTTACCGCCGACCCCAAGTTCGGGTATGACCGCCTGGCGGTTTCCCTGCCGCGCGAAACCTTGATCGGGGCGAAGAATGCGCGAGTTACCCTGCAAGCCGGATTCACCACAGTGCGCAACGTGGGCGCCTCCGGATACAGCGACGTAGCCCTGCGCGACGCAATCAACGCGGGGGATGTACCGGGTCCGCGCATGCTGGTGAGCGGGCCAGCCCTGAGCATCACCGGCGGCCACTGTGACAACAACCTGCTGCCTTTTGAGTACCACGCGGTGAGCGACGGCGTGGCTGACGGGTTTGCCGCCGTCCAGCACAAGGTGCGCGAAAACATCAAGTACGGCTCCGATCTGATCAAAGTGTGCGCCACCGGCGGCGTCTTATCGAAAGGCGACGATCCGCAGGCATCGCAGTACACGTTGGAGGAAATGAAGGCGATTGTGGCCGATGCCCACCGATTGGGAAGAAAAGTTGCTGCCCATGCGCACGGAACGCAGGGAATTCTGTGGGCGTCGGAAGCCGGAGTGGATTCCATCGAACACGGCTCTTATATTGACGACGCCGGTATCGCCCAGATGAAGAAAAATGGCACATATCTGGTGCCCACACTTTACCTCGGAGACTGGTTCTTGGAAAATGCGGAACGAAACCACGTCCCGGATTTTCTCCTGGGCAAGGCGAAGGCGGTTATGCCGGCGGCCCGTCAGAACCTCGCTCACGCGTTTGCCCGTGGGGTGAAAGTCGCTTTCGGTACGGATGCCGCAGTCTATCCGCATGGCCTGAACGCGCATGAGTTTGCTGTGATGGTGAAGCTGGGGCTGACCCCGCTCGAAGCCATCGAAGCCGCGACGGTGAATGCCGCCGATCTGCTGGGATGGTCCGGGAAAGTGGGCAGCCTCGAGCCCGGCGCGTGGGCTGACATCATCGCGGTTGACGGGAATCCGTTGAAAGATGTGACCACGCTCGAGCGCGTGAAGTTCGTGATGAAGGGTGGCGAGGTGATTAGAAATGAATATGCGAAGTGAGGTTGGCGGATGAGGCCTCTTGGAGCAGTTGCTCTGTCGGCCCTGTCCTGCGATGTTTGCCGCCAACCCCTGGCGCCTCCGCGATTGCAGGTTTTCCATGACGGTCAAAATCTAGAATCGCAGAGCTCGCCGAGTACCTCCGCGGAAAACGCGGGGCTCTCGCCTTCTCACCTTTAAGGACAGGCGCAGATCTAGGGAGTCAGAGGTTGCTGGCGCGCCCGCTCCGTTACCCAGTCCGTCCAGATCGAAGAGGCTCCGCTGGCCAACAGCGGGATCTTTCCGAACACCGCATCCACGAAATTTTCCAACATGGGATAGTGCAGATTAACGTGCGGCGGAAGATGCTCTCTGCCGCCGGGATAAACGAGCTCCGGCCCGTTCAAAGGCGTTAAATCCATTTCGCCTTCCGTGCCGCGTATGCGGCATTCGTCCCGCTTCACTCTGGAGTGCCACCGTACATCCACCACACCGCGCACGCCGTTCTCGTAATCAATCATCACGGTGGCATTGTCTTCCACGGCGTAGTGATGCACCGCGTGGGAGAGCTGTCCGCTCACCCGCTGCGGCTGGCCGAAAAGGAAGTTCAACACGTCAATGCGGTGAGATCCGATATCGAACAGCGGCCCACCCCCGGCTTTTACAGGATCAACCAACCAGGCGCGGCTGCTATCCCGTCCATCGAACCAATCATGGCAGGTAAGCTCGGCGAACACCGGCGTCCCGATCGCGCCCGCGCCGAGCAACGCCCGGGCCCGTTGCACTTTAGGATAGCTGCGGCGGTAGTAGGCCACTCCCAGTGTTTTTCCCGTCTCCGAAGCGGTGCGCAACATGGAGCGCGCTTCCGCCTCGTTCATAGCCATGGGCTTCTCGCATACCACGTGCTTGCCCGCGCGCAGGGCCTGAATCGTCTGTGGCGCATGCAGAAAAACCGGGGTGGCAACATAAACCGCATGGACTGCCGTCTCGGAAACAGCTTCCCCGAGGTTAGCCCAAGGGCGCGTGTTCAACGGAGCAGCTTTTGCCAGATCGCGGGTTACGACGCCGTACAGGTTGCTTCTGGATTCGGCCCGAATCGCCGGAATAACCCGCCTGACCGCGATGTCGCCGACTCCAACAACAACCCAATTCAGCATTGCCCGTGTGCCTCGTATCAGTTTCCGAACTGGTGCTCGCACTCGATGAAGCTGACGCAACAAAAATCAAAGGCCGGACTGAGCCGGCCTTCGCCATTGATTTCGAATGCAGGGAACTATTTCTTGGGAGCGATCGCATCCTTGGCGGCCTTGGCTACGCGGAACTTGACCACGGTCTTAGCCTTAATCTGGATGGGCTCGCCCGTCTGCGGATTGCGTCCGACGCGCGCCTTGCGGTGCGCCTTCACCAGCCGGCCCAGGCCGGGCACCACGAATACGCCGTTCTTTTTTGTTTCCTTGATGGCGGTATCAGCCAACTGCTCCAGGAACAACGCTGTAGTTTTATTGTTGAGCTCGGTCTTCTCGGCTAGATGCCGGATGAGCTGTGTCTTGGTCATACCTGACGCCATAAACTTCCTCCTCGACAATTTTTTTGATTTAATTCCGGTGGGCACTATGTTACATCAGCAACCCTGTGGAAAACACCGCATTTTACGCGGGTCTAGACAATATAAGATGCGCAGGAGGGCCTTTTCATGCGCTGTTTTGCAAATCGAGGTTCTCAAATGGCCGTTTTGCAGGCCCTCCCTGATGGTCAGAAAGCAGGAATTCACCAGATGAGCCTTTCGCGTAGTGGTCGCGGAAGCGGCATCTGGGGTTTGGAATGCCATAATGACTCAGAGGAGTCTGCGTTTTGAGCTGTGCCATCTGCGAGATGCGAAGAGAAAAGCGCTTTTGCCCGGCGGTGCATGGGCGCATCTGCGCGCAATGTTGCGGCGAACAGCGCGAGGTCACGCTCGACTGTCCCAGCGGTTGTCCATATCTTCAGCAAGCACGGGAACACGAGAAGCCGCGTTCCATGGGCCAGTTTGATCCCGCCTCGCTGTTTCTCGCGGTTGAGATCCCCGACCAGTTTCTGTACGAGCGCGAGCCCTTGCTAATGGGTTTGAGCTTGGCCTTGGCCAAGGGCGCCAGAAGAGATCGCACCATGCATGACGGTGATCTGATCGCTGCCCTTTCGGCGCTGTGCACAAGCTATGAGCGCCTGGTTAGCTCGGGACTGCACTACGAACAAACGTTGACCAACATCGCGCAGCAAACCATCGCGTCGGAAGTGGAAGCCATGTTGCAGCAATATCGCGAGGTCGAGCTGAAACACGCAGGCTACTCCAGCTTGCGTGATTCCGACGTGCTGAGAGCCCTGGTATTTCTGGTTCGAATGGCATACGGACGAACCTCAGGCCGTCCCAAGTCGCGTGCCTTCATTGATTTTCTCGCGGCGCAATTTCCGGAAAGGGAGTCAGCATGGGTTGCGCCCCAGGAAGCTGCCAGCCGGATTATCATGCCGTAACCTAAACGGAAAATCGCCGTGGCCAACGCTCCTGTAGCCGGAGATGACTTGAGTCGTGTCAATCCGGGGAAATGCCTGGCTGGATCTTTCTTCTTACTTCCTGACCCGGGGGCAGAGCTTGCAGCAGCTCAAGGACAGTTTTATTGAACCGCGGGTGCAACGCTTCCGGCCGAATCTCCGCCAAAGGCTCAAGCACAAAGCGCCGTTCCTGCATCGCGGGATGCGGTACGGTCAGCTTCGGCGTAGCGATGACAGCATTGCCGAACAGCAATATGTCAATGTCAATCGTGCGCGGTCCTTTTTTCTGCTCGCGCTGGCGACCCATTCCTTGCTCAATCCGAAGGATGGACGCCATCAGTACTTCCGGCGTCTTCGGAGTTTCGAGAGCGATGGCACAATTCAAGAACCAGGGCTGAGTCGTGACCTCGACAGGCTCGGTTTCGTAGAAGGACGAGACTGCTGCCACGCGTCCCTCCGATCCCAGGCGGGAGATCGCATCTCGCAAATGAGCTTCGCGATCATTGAGGTTCGAACCCAGCGAAAGATAGGCAGTTTCCTGCATGGATCGACGGTGCCCCATGTTTACACGGTTACTTTACAGCAGAGAATTGTGTCTGCACTGACGCGCTGAAATTCCCAGGCCGTATTTAGCTCGAACCGCTCATAAGTCTCGGTAGCGGTTAGGCGCGTGGCCATGGGAGACCGTTACCTCTGTCACTACGCTCTTCCTCTTGTCGGAATCTACAATCACAGGATGACGTTAGAATCCCTTTTGCTGAGCGCGGACAGCAATGTGGAGAGTGTGCTCCGGCCGACCCTGGAAAAGCTGGCAATCGAGGTGGAGATCTGCCGAGAAGCGCGCTCGGGAAGCGAAATCCTTCTCTCCGAAAAATTCGACGCCGTGATCGTAGACTGCGACGATCTGCGGGGCGGCTTGGCGCTGTTGGAAGGCCTGCGTGCCACCCCCAGCAATAAGAGTTCCGTGAGCTTTGCGATCCTCAACGGCAAAAAGACAACGACTCAACAGGCATTCGGCATGGGCGCGAATTTTGTTCTACAAAAGCCCATCAGCGCTTTGAATGCATCACGTTGCTTCAACGCAGCATTGAACTTCATGGTTCGCGAGCGTCGCCGGTATTTCCGCCAGCCGCTCAAGACGCTGGTCAGCATTTTCTACGCCAACAAGGAATTGAAGGCTTCCAGTACCAACGTCAGCGAAGGTGGCATAGCACTGATATTGCGAGAAGAATTACCCAAAGGCGCGACGCCTCTGCTGAAGTTTATGCTGCCTGACGTCAATGTGCCCTTTGAGGTCGAAGCAGAGGTGGCTTGGGCGGATAGCAAAGGACACGTCGGATTTCGCTTTTTGAACGTTTCCCAAAGCGCGCAACAAGCGCTGGAGAAGTGGCTGGACGCCCAGATGGCGAGTAGTTTTCCTGGGTGAAGGAATCGATGACCCTTCCCAGCTCAAAGAGCACCCGGTAAACTTCTGCTCTTTTCCTGCAGGCGCGTTTCTCCTGGACCCAGCCTGCCAACACCCAGCCCTCCAACCCCCAGCAGCGCGTTGAACTTACTGTCGTGGCGAACAGGGTGCCGCAGGTATTCAGCTAGAGACTTGCTTTCCGGCGGAAGCCTGGCAATCTGGGTAGTGGTCGGTGAGCTACCCTATGCTTCCTGCTGATTTGCGAATCGCCCGGGTGCAAAAAACCCTGCGCTGGTTTGAACAGGACATCCCTCTGCTCAACATGCGAGTAAAGGATTTGTCCGCTGAACGGCAAGAGTCGGCCCGCAGATTTGCCGCTGCCCTGATTGACAAGACTCGGGCAGAACTTAAAAAACTGTTGGAAGAACGTCCGCTCGACTTAGGCGACAGCCAGCACGGGCCTCCCTGCGAGCCGGCGGACTGAACATTTCACGGCACTCCTTGCCAGGGTGTGCAGAAGAACGATTTTCGTGAAATTAGGCTGAAGACCGAGCCGCGGTTTGCCTATCGCCTTCCAGGTAGGGGGCTTCTTCACGCTCCGGGTGCGTAACTTCCTCCCATAACGTCTTGTCCCGCAGAATACGGGAGACCAGGGCGGTGTGCATGGCATGACCAGCACGGTCGGCCACAACATTTCCCAAAATCTGCTTCCCCAAAAGTGCCAGATCGCCCACCAGGTCCAACACTTTGTGCCTTACGAACTCATCCGCGAAGCGTAAAGGCCCGTTCTCAATTCCATCTCGCGTAAGGACGATGCAGTTCTCCCGCGAAGCGCCGCGGATGAGGCCCATATCACGCATGGCGCGCTCGTCCTGGCGCGAGCCAAAGGTGCGCGCGGCCGCAATATTACGCAAATAACTCCCGTTGGAAAGCTCGACGCGAAATGTCTCTTTGCCGATTAACGGATGAGGAAAATTAATGCTGTAAGAAACTGAATACGAGTCCGCGGGATAGACGGCAATGAATTTGTTTCCGTCACGCAGTTCCAGCTCGCGGCAAATCTTCAGATACTTGCGAGGGCGGCGTTGTTTGCGAACTCCCGCTTTCTGAATCATCTCCACGAACGGTCGCGCACTGCCGTCCAAAATTGGCAACTCCAGGTTATCCAGTTCAACGACCGCGTTGTCAATGCCGGTGCCAATGAATGCGGAGAGCAGGTGCTCCGTGGTGGAGATCAGAACCCCCTTTTTCATTAGGCTCGTGGCGTAGCTGACGCGGGCGACGTTGCGGCTAACCGCCTCGATCTCAAATCCTTCCAGATCGGTACGGCGAAAAACGATGCCCGTACCGGGGGACGCTGGGAGTATGCGCAACGAGACGGGAGCGCCACTGTGCAGGCCTATGCCCACGCATTCAACGGCAGAGCGAACTGTCTGTTCACGTGGCAAAAATGGAATGGTGTATGTCCGTATGAATGAATAAATTACCCCTCGAAGGAGCAAAACTGTCTGTGGTAAAAACGCCACAGTACGTGGTGGAATCCCAATGCCGAGCCAAGCTCAACAACAGCAAGGTGAAACCCAGCTGACAGCTGCTCGGAGCGATAAGGGTCCTCGAGCGAAATGCTCGGAAGAGGCCGGAAATCAGTGTTTGGCGGTTTCTTTATTGGGGTCGTAACGGGCGTTCGGATCGAACATTGCCGGGTTCAGGCCCTGGTTGTACTTCGCTGTATTTAGAAAGCGCTGAACCGCCATGTCGCCGTTGAAGTTGCGGGTGAATCTGTAGGCCGTCATAATGCCCTGGACGAGACGATAGTTGTCGTAAATTTCCTCCTCCAGATTTCGTTGCTTGTCGTCCGGGTCGCGCCAGGTAAAGGTCTTTTTTATGGGCAAATTAGTCTCAGCGTCGAAATAAAGGGTGACACTCTCGTTCTGGTCATTGATCAGCGTTACCTGTATTGCGGGCTGCTCGGCTGCTACCGCGTTGCCTTCGTAAAACAACGCAACCTTTGGATCCGTGGTCCATTTCCGCAACACCACGTCGAGTGAGAACCGACGCCGCCGTAGATAATCGGTAACATCTTTGGGCTCGATCGGATGCGGACCCTTGTAGGTAATCTCGTAGCCTTTGTCGCCGTTATAAAGCATGGCGATGTCCCGTTGCTTTGTGATTTCAATCCGCTCTTTGTCGGGGAATTCCACAAAGCGCCAGAACTGCACACCGTTGCTCGTGGGCCGGCCGTGATGGAAGCTGTAAGTGCGCCCTTCTTGTTGCATGTCGCGCACGCCGAGATAGGCCTCGCCCCCCAGCGCGTGGATTGCCTTATCCAGCAGCGCTTTGGCTTTACCAACGTTTTCTTGATCGACCGGTATTGCCGGCCCCGCAGCCGTCGAGGTGTGAGACGGCTCTGGGGGCCCTTCCTGAGCCACGACGGACCTAGCTAGGCTCGCACCCAAGATGAGGGACAGCAATAGGAGAAGGGGACGTTTCATCCAGCCAATTGGGTTCGACGCCAGCAACGAGAATTGTAATCGTTCGCGCGGAATCTTGGCTTACTGCGCGCCGGCGAGGTCACACCTGATTTGGATGCAGAAGACGGCTGTCTGGTGTGAGCCAGGAGACATTTTTGCCGGATTTTACCCGCACAGCACCGCGCCACCGTTTACGTTGAAGATTTCCCCGGTGATGAACGCGGCGTGTTCGGTGCATAAGAAGAGAGCTGGCGCGGCGATCTCCTCCGGTTTGCCGACTCGTCCCAGGGGAATCGTACTTCGAATTTCGTCGCCGCTCTCGGGATCATCCAGCGCCGGCCTCGACATATCGGTATCCACCCAGCCGGGTGCAACCGAATTCACGTAGATTCCTGCTGAGGCCAATTCTGTAGAAAGGCTTTTTACCATGCTGATCAGCGCCCCTTTGCTGGCGGAGTAATCGCAATGGAAGGCTTCACCGCGTTGGCCGCTGGTAGAACTGATCAGCACAATGTGTCCGGCAGCAGTGCCGGTCCGAGGCTGTGTCTTCATTTGCGCAACCGCATGCTTCACCAGCCCGAAGACACCATCCAGATTGATAGCAAGAGTCGAGCGCCATTGCTCGTCTGGCATCTCATCGATCGCCTTATCCTGAGCAGGCCATACGCCGTGATTGGCAATTAGGATGTCGAGCCGTCCGAAGCGCTTCACCACTTCGGCTACAAGGCCACGACCTGCCGACGGCCCACTTAGGTTCGAAGCGACAGCCTGGCAATCAGCCTCGCCACATTGCCGGCGTAGTGCCTCGGCTTGGGACTGAGCTTTTTCATAACTGAAGACGACTTTGGCGCCGGCAGCGGTGAACATGCGCACCGTCGCCGCGCCAATGCCGCGCGAACCGCCGGTGATCAGGGCGACCTTGTTAGAAAGGGAAAGAGCAATGGACATAGGAGAAACAGTTTCCAATTTCTTTTGTCCATATGCAAGTGCAGATGCAGAAAGATCGAAACTGGTCGTGGAAAACCGGTGACAACCGATTGGTCGGGGCGGCGCTTCTATGTTCCAAAACTCGAGGCCCGTTCCGTCTTGAGTTCTCGCAGAAGCAAACGCACCAGCATTCCGTCGAAGCGCGTGCCGCTCATCTTGGCCAACTCGTCGAGCGCCTGCTCCGGAGTCCGGGCCGCTGAAATCGATTGCTCCATGAGCATATTGGAGTAAGCGTCCGCCAGGCCGATAATCCGGGCCCACAACGGGATCTGCTCCCCGCGCAGTCCATCGGGATACCCCGAGCCGTCAACTCGCTGATGATGATGTTCGACAGCTTCCCGCATCGCTTTGCTGTGGGGAAGTATGCCTACGATTTCGGCGCCGACTTTGGCGTGCATCCTGACCAGGAAAAATTCATCGTCGGTGAGAGGGCCGGGCTTGTTCAAAATGCGCTCCGGCACAAAAATCTTGCCTACATCGTGTACGCGAGCAGCATACACGAGGTTGGTTACTTCATCAGGCGACAGCCGAAGTGCACGCGCAATAATCTCCGTGTAGCGAGCCACTAAGTCACCGTGGCCGGCGGTACGCAGCTCGCGTGATTCGGCGGCACGGCTGAGAACCTCGATCGACTCCTTCAACAACTGCAGGTTGCAGTTATCCTCGCCGCCGCAAAGCTTCTGCAGGGTAAGGGTCAATTCCTCGAGGTGCTCGGGGCCAGTATGATCGCGCTGCAAGAAACCCTCAATGTAGGCGGAGATTTGCAGGCGCTGTCGGGCAGAGTCCTCGCCCTCGGCGAACTCCTCGGCAGTGGATACCAGGTTCCCGCCTGAGCGTTTGGAGACATACATGCCGGCGTCAGCGACGCGGATAATATCCTCGATGGAGAATCCGTGGGTGGGAAAGGTCGCCACTCCAAAACTCCCGGTGATCTTATGCTCGTTCAGCATGGGGTCGGTGGCAATCCACTGTCGCAAGCGCTCGGCTAGCACTTGTGCCTGGTCGCGGCCGGTCTCGGGCATAAGCACGATGAATTCGTCGCCGCCGTAGCGCGCCACCACGTTTGACTGGCGAGACTTCTGCTCCAGCAGGCGGCCGACGCGAGCCAGAACCAGGTCGCCTTCGAAATGACCCAGAGTGTCGTTGACCTCTTTGAACTTGTCCAAGTCGATCAACACGACCGAAAATGGACGTCCCGAACGCGAAGCGCGCTTCCACTCCGCCGACAGCGCCTCCCAGAAGAAGCGCCGCGTCTTGATTCCAGTCAAGCCATCCGTGATCGATTGTTGCTGCAGTTTCTGAAAAACGAAGGCGTTGTGCAAGGCAGTGGCCAGAAGGTCGGCAAGCGTGTTGAGGATGAGAACGTCTTGTGGGGAAAAAGCGCTCTCATTCCGGCTTTCGATGTTCAGCGCCCCTAGCAGCATTTCGCCGTACGTAATCGGAATGCAGAGAACGGCACGAGACTCTTGGAGAATGCCGCCCAGTTGGCCTTCTGCCGCGTTCTGCACCAAGGCGCGTTCCCCGGTGCGCGCGACGCGCCCGAGAATTCCTGCCCCAAGCGGAATCCGCGTGCCCACGGCGTGCGCCGTGGCCCCAGCTTCGGCCTTAATCTCGATTTCCTTGGTTCCGTAATCCAATAAACCAATGCCGATATGGTCGAAGCTGAAATTCTTTTGGATTTCTCCCACAATTTGACCCAGCATGTGCATGGGATCGTCGCTGGAGATGGCCATCCGCGAAATGTTGTTGAGGAAAGCCAGCTGCTTTGACCGGCGTTTTTCCTCAGCGAACAGGCGGGCATTCTCCACCGCCACCGAGACTTGCCCGGCGGCTGTGAGCAGCACATCGAGGTCGCGCTGTTCGAAGACATTTTCGCTTTCCAAACTCATAGCGGCCATTAAACCCGCCGGTTTGTTCTCCAAAAAAACCGGCACCGCGCACATGCATTTGGCGGGATGTTCCGGAACGTAAGCAACGCCCAACCGCGCCCGCGTTTTTTCCAAATCGGAGCGAATTAGAAGTGGCTGTCCGGTGCGAATCACGTACTCGGTGAAGGCATTTTCCAGCTTGCGACGCCGCTTTGGAAGAACCCGATTTTCCACCACCTCGAGCTCGAAGCGGATTTCGTCTCCCTCCTGGAACGCGATGTAAAAGTTGCTGGTATCGAAAATCCGCCCGAGCTCGACATGAATGGTGCGCAGCACCTCGTCCTGATTCAGCCGCGAACTTATGGCTTGGCCGATCTGCGTCAGCAGTGCGTACTCTTTGGTCCGACGATGTGCATCGTGCATCACCAAGTAGTTTTCCAGCGTGAGGCCCAGCTGCAAGGCCAGTCCGACCATCAAATGCGGGCCGGAAGAACCGAAGGCCTTGCGCTCAGCATGGGGGAACAGGATTACGCCAAAATTATTCTCGCGCGTCTGTAAGCTCACCACAGTCAGGTTGCGGATTTCCACCTCCGCCAGCACCCGCTTAAACTCTGCGAACGCCCCCCTGGACCCCACCGGCAAGGGCTCCGTCATCTCTGCCGCGTTGTTGATCGTGAGCAGCCCGCCTTGCCGGTAGGCTAGATCAGATATGTACTCTCCGGCCCCAGTTTTCTCCAGAGCCTCGAGGAACTCCGGAGAGAAACCATGCTGGACCGACGGCAAGAGTCCGCGCCAGCGGTCAGCGATGCAGATTGCGGCCCGCCGCATCGGCAGAGCTCGCGTCAGCCGGTCGAGCGCGCACTGCATGCTCGGCACGAGGTCACCCGCGCTGAACAGCTGGCGGGGGTCCACCCCGAGCGTGGAAAGAGCCAGAGTGCTCTCCTGCACCGCGTTGCGCTCCATCTCAAACAACACCATGACCATGGCGATGCCGAGCAGCATTTGCGGTGCTGGTCCAAATAAACGGCTGGCGCTCCCGAACGCCTCTACCCAAGGGTTGCGAAGCTGCCCCACCGCCATCAGTGCTCCCCACAGCGCCAGAGAAACGGCCAGTACCTGGAACGCCAGCGACCCGCGTTTGTGTCCGTTGATGTAAAAAACCGCGGAACAATACAGCAGCACGGCCGCCAAGCCTACTCCGAGCCGGATAGCCGGCAGTGCGTCCGGTTGAAACACGCCGCCCACCATGTGCCCGCGAACATTCAACCAAGCCAGGACGATTCCTGCCACCGCCAGTGCCGCGTCGTACCAGCGAAACCGAGTCGGCCCGCGCATCAGTCGCGTCGAGACAAAAATGCACAACGCCATTGCCACTAGAAATAGCGAACTGGCGAAGGCGGCTACGGCAGACGCACGATAAAAGGAAAAAGCATCCAGCACATAATGCAAGGAATACGCAGCCCACGCCATCTGCCAGGCGCGGAAATAAGGTTGCCGGCTCTGTTCGTGGAGGTAAGTAAAGACCAGGAAGAGCAGCACCGAGACGACGCCTGGAATGATCACGACACTAGCGGCCACACTGTTCATTGTGATTAAACCGGGGAAAACACGCCGGACACTTTTGCGCAGAACATACCGACCGCGGACGAATATTCATGTTTTCACAGTGCGCCGCCGAACACAATAAGATTTAGGTACAGTGGCCTAGCCCGTAGAGTCCTTGGAATCAGGTGTCTACATATCCTCGGGGTGAAAATCACGTTCGGCTGTGGCAACCCCCGGAGCTGCCTTTGTCGTACAATGCTGCTGCCATGATTGCCAAAGATCTGTTGGAAATTCTGGTTTGCCCCGCGTGCAAGAAGGAGCTAGAGCATCGTGAGAATCCAGAGAGCCTGAAGTGCGTGCAGTGTCACCGGGTTTATCCCGTACGCGACGATATCCCCATCATGCTGGTGGATGAGGCCACGATCGAAGCGCCCTAGCGGCGTCCTGGATTGCATCGGGTCTGCACGAACCGCCGGGATGCCTCCGGTAGCCACACCGTGTCGGCACAGTTCTGCTGCGTACACCAGTTCGTTTGGCTGCTTTTACCCCCCGACCCTCCCGCCCGGACGTTTATTTCACCTTGAAGTGAACTGGGTAGGCAACCTGGGTAGGCTCTGATTGGCTTCGAAGGCCGTTTCAAAGCCGTCCTGCCCACAACGACACTTAGTGTCAACTTTGAGACGCCGAAAAGGCACCGCCGAGACCTTCCGGAGGCCGCGACCACCCCGGCTTTGTCGGCTACTTACGTTATTCACAGGGGTTTACGGCCCTAAACCCACTAGTTTCCCGTATAGGAACACTGGGACCAACTGCGGCAATCGGATTGCATGCAACTTCCATAGCCGCCGATGAGTCTAATGGGCCATGGAGTATAGGTCGGAGTCGGAGGTGATGACGGCCATGATGAATGACAAAGACAGATTTACGGTGACAGAACTAACCGCGCTACGGAGCGACCTGCTCCAGAGCGGCATGATGGATTCTCGGGAGGCGGCCGAGCTCCTGCAGGTGTTTCTGATGGGGCGGGGGTACGGAGTTTCGCAGGCTGCGGCTTTGGATGCGGCCGGCCGGGTTGAAATGGCCGGATGCGCTCTGCCGGTCCTGCAGCACGAACTGGAGAATCTGGCGCTCGTGATGTAAGGATTTCATGCCGTGCGGGCTGATGCCCCCGCAGCGCAGCGGTTTAGAGTTAGAAAAAAACACAGAAGGCTTCGAACCGCTGGGCTCGGAAAATCAGCTTGGTGAGCCGAGAGCGGAGTAAACAAGATCCTGGGCTGGGCGACGAATCAAGTCGCCCGTACCAGTTCCACGTGAAAGAAAGCCGGGCAAACCAGCCCGGCTTTGTGGTTTTTTGGCCTGCTGCCATTCCTGGCTGTTTCCGGCTTCGACGCTGGCCGGTTGTTATTATCCCGCCTGGTTCTACCGCTCACACACGCCAATGTTAATTTCTCGGTTTGCGTGGAGACAACCAGCTTCCCTCAATTTCCCGTCTGCCAGATCGAAGCAGATTGTCAGCGGGAGTATTTTAGGCAGAAATCCACAGGCAGAATCCTTCGCTCCGGTTGCTGCTGTGAGGTTGCTGCCTGGCTTGCGAAGCCCTACTCGTAGCGGAGGCTTTCTACGGGATCGAGTTGGGCGGCGCGGGTGGCGGGAACGGTCCCGAAGATAATTCCAACCAACGACGATACGACGATGGCAATGATGGCGGAGAAGCCGGAGACCGGGATACGGTACTCGGTTAGAAAGCGAACTGAAAACGGAAGGGAAAGGCCGATGACGATGCCAACGACGCCTCCGATGAGGGAGATGAGAATCGCCTCCGCAAGAAATTGAAAGCGGATTTCACGGTTGGTGGCGCCAATGGCTTTACGGATACCGATCTCGCGTATGCGCGACGTCACGGTAGCCAGCATGATGTTCATGATGCCGATTCCACTTACCAGCAGTACGACCATGGCGACCAGCAGAAGCACCCAAGTCAATGCAGTCGCGGTTTTGTCGGCCACAGCAAGCAGCTCGGTAAGGTTCTCCACGGTATATACGGACTCGGACCGGTGACGCGACTGCAAGACGCGCTTGATCTGGCTGGTAGCTATGGGCACCATGGCAGGATCTTGCATCGAAAAATACATCAGCTTCACGCTGGGAGTTTCGGTGAAATAGCGGCTCACGCTGAACGGAATCAGCATGGTGTTGCCGACCACCTCCGATTCTCCGAAGGTATTGACGCGCTCTTTGAATGTCCCAATGATGGTAAAGGGCAGGCCGTTCAATTTAATTACCTTGCCCACCGCCGCTTGCTGGGAACCGTAAATCTCCAGCGCCATCTTCTCGGTGATGACCCCGACTTTGTTGTGCGCCTGGGAGTCCTCGAGGTCGAAGAAGCGTCCTGCGAGAACCACCAGGTTGCGGACGCGCAGGTATTCGGGATACACACCGAGGATGGCGATGTCACGTTCCCGGCCACTGCCGACAGATATGCGTTCGTTGAGGTTGACGACCGGAGAGGCAGCGGCCACGCCGGGCACTTCCTCCTGCACCGCTCGCAAATCTTCGATGGTCAGAGGGTCCGGCGTAGTACTGCTGATGCGCTGCGCCCCCCCCTGATATTGTGCGTAAATCAGGTTGGCGCCGATCGCCTGAATCTGGTTGAGTACGTATTGCCGGCCGGTCATGCCGATGGTGACAACCAGAATCAGAGAGGCGGTGCCGATCATCATGCCCAGTGCGGTGAGCGTGAAGCGCACCTTGTTACTGCAGAAAGTGTCGAAGGAAAAACTGAGAATCTCGCCGAAAGCCATTCGAGGCCGAAGTCGGTCGGGCATGAGGGCAGCAGCCATTCCAGTTAGATGCTACGCACAGCGAGAAAGAGGCGCAAGTCGCGAGGAGCGGTGACCATCGAATAACAGGAAAAGCAGACCTGGAGCGGCCTGTTGTGGCACAGTAAAGAGGCGCAATTTCTAGGACTGGTTTCAAAAATCAGGGTCGGCTTCGGCGGCACGATCGTTAGCGGCTGAAAGCTCAGGGTCGATCCTTACGATTGGAGCGGATGGTCTCTCTCAAAACCGTGAGCGAAGGTGACGCGATTCCGGCCGGTGTGGCGACCAACCTCCGCAGGTCTTTGTTCTGGATGGTGGTTGTGGCGCTGGCTTTGCGGTTAGCAGTTGTGGCCTTTCTTTATCCCGAGAGACTGAGTCCCGACCGCGATCATTGGCGGTTCGCGGGAGAAACCGGGCGCATCGCACAATCGATTGTCGAGAGCCGAGGATTCAGCAGCCCCTTCCGGGGCTCAACCGGACCGACGGGAATTATGCCACCGATTTACCCCTCGCTGCTGGCAGGGGTCTTCCGGCTGTTCGGGATCTATACAAGGGCTTCTGCATTAGTGATGCTGTCGCTCGACAGCCTGTTCTCGGCACTAACTTGCATTCCTGTATTTCTGATTGCACAAAGAAGCTTCCGGGGGCGGACCGCGGTCTGGGCGGGATGGGCGTGGACTTTCTTTCCCTACGCAATTTACTTCTCCGCGGATTTCATATGGGTCACTACGCTGGCCACGTTGATGCTGGCTTTGCTCTTCCTTGCCGCGTTACATCTTGAGGATTCAACCCGGGTCGCACTCTGGATCGGCTGCGGAGTTTTGACGGGAATCGGCGGTCTTATGGACCCAGTCGTGTTGTCGGTGATGCCGCTGCTGGTGCTGTGGATGTGCTACCGGCGGCTTCAGAAAAAACAGCGCTGGTTCGTCCCCGCTCTGGCGGCGGCCCTCGCGTGCGGAGCCACGGTAGCACCGTGGATGATCCGCAACCATCGCGTCTTTCACACCTTCGTCCCTTTGCGTGACAATTTTGGACTCGAACTCTACGTGGGCAACAACGGAAGCACATGGCACTTTGCTCCTGCCGGGTTTCATCCTTCCAGTGCGGACCGGGAGAGGAACGAGTATGTGCAGATTGGCGAACTGGCTTATATGAGGCACAAACAAGCGCAGGCGGTCGCGCTGATCAAGGCTCATCCTGGAGACTTTGCAGAGCTCACCCTGCGGCGAGCTCTTTACATGTGGACGAACTTCTGGAGCTTCAGTCGCCGCTATCTGGAAGCCGAACCGCTCGATCCGCCGAACATCTTTCTATGCACCGCGCTGACGGTGCTGGCGCTGGAAGGGTTGAAGCGGGCCTTTCAGCGCGGCGCGAGCATCGGTATGCCTTACGCCATCGCCCTCTTCTTTTTCCCTATGGTGTATTACGTCACGCACCCGCAAGACTATTATCGACGGCCCATTGATCCGATTTTTGTGGTGCTGGCGGCGTGCGCTGTAACATCCTGGATGCAGGGTTCGCGCAAGACCGGCGCTGAGCCAACTTCAGACCCACCCGTCATTAGCTCAGCAACTTACTCCACGAAATCGAGACCGCCGGCAAGACCCAACGAGTGAGCGATATCGGGTTTGAAAGATACAAAACGGGGATTGGGCTGTTACTGCTGACCGGCGGGGCGCTGCTGGTTCATGGATACCATCCTTTCGCGGAAGATGCGGAAATCTATCTTCCCGGGGTGGAGAAGATTCTGCACCCGGAACTGTTTCCGGTGGGACGGGAGTTTTTTGCCGCGCACGCGAGCCTCACGTTGTTCCCCAACCTGGTCGCATGTTCCGTGCGTGTCACGCACTCGCCATTCGAAGCCGGGCTGTTTCTCTGGCATCTCGCTTCCGTCTTTCTGCTGCTGCTCGCCTGCTGGGAGCTGAGCGGAAAATGTTTCCCGAGTTTTCGGGCACGCTGGTGCGGTGTGGCATTGGTGGCTGCGCTGCTAACGATTCCGGTGGCAGGGACCGCGCTCTATATCATGGATCAGTATGTGAATCCGCGGAATCTGGCAGCGTTCGCGGGGGTTTTTGCCCTCGCCCGAGTGCTGGAGAAAAAGTTCCTCCGGGCTCTGGCGTGGCTGATATTTGCCGGTGTCGTTCATCCTTTGATGGCGGCATTTGCATTCTCTTACTGTGCTTTGTTGCTGGTGATGGAGAAGTTCGAGAAGCCGGCGGCGGTTGAATCCCACAAGGTTCGTGCAGCGACGGCTGTGGTAGGTCTGTTGCCATTCGGGATTTCGCTTGCTCCCCAGACTTCGCAGGCATATCACGAGGCCGCTCTGCATCACGGCTTCCACTATATCCAGCGCTGGCAGTGGTATGAGTGGCTGGGCATTCTCGCGCCCCTGGTTCTTTTCTGGTGGTTCAGCCGGATTGCACGGCTGCGACAATGGCACGAATTGGATCGCATGTGCCGCGCGCTCATGATTTATGACCTTATTTATTTCCTGGCGGCACTGGTGGTCGATTTTCCTGCGCGCTTTGAGAGTCTGGCGCGTTTGCAGCCGCTGCGCAGCCTGCACTTGCTTTACATTCTGATGTTTCTATTTGTGGGCGGATCTGTTGGCGAATATCTCCTGAAAAATCGGACATGGCGCTGGCTGGCGTTGTTTGTCCCTTTGAGCCTTGGAATGTTCCTGGCACAGCGCTCACTTTTCCCATCCAGTGCACACCTTGAATGGCCGGGGACGTCGCCGAAGAATGAGTGGGCACAAGCTTTTCTCTGGGTTCGGGGTAACACCCCGGTGGATGCGCTGTTCGCTCTGGATCCACTTTATATGGAGTTGTCCGGAGAGGACACGATCGGCTTCCGGAGCCTGGCCGAGAGAAGCCGGCTGGCCGACGCAGTCAAGGATAGCGGCGCGGTGAGCATGTTTCCTCCGTTGGCAGATCAATGGTGGACCCAGGTGCAAGCTTTGAAGGATTGGAAGAACTTTCAGGAACAGGACTTCTCCCGGCTGAAGACACAATTCGGCGTGGGATGGGTGGTTTTGCAGCGGTCGGGAGATGCAAATCTTGATTGCCCCTATCAGAATGGGGCAGTGCGAGTGTGCCGGGTTCCGTAGTTTGGAACCGAAGGGAAGTTGCATGACCAGATGCAGCCCGAGGTTCGTGGAAGGTTTCTGGCAAACCGATACGATACAATTAAGCCTCCAGGAAATTCATGGTCTCATCCGCTGCCCCGGCGCTTCAATCGTCTGCCCCGCTGTTCCCCTACGACAAGTGGGGTCGAGCTTTGCCCGCCTTGGCCCGGCAGTACCGCGACAATTATCCCTGCCCGCATATCCGACTCGTCGATTTTCTAAAGCCCGAGACCGCCTCGGCCATGGCGGTCGAGTTTCCCCAGCCTGCAAGCGAGGAGTGGACGCAATACAAGCACGCGAATGAAAACAAGCTGGGCATGGCCCATCGCGAACGTTTTCCTCCCACGTTAGGCGCGGTGACGGACGAACTGAACTCACCAGAGTTCGTGGCCTGGTTGTCGGAATTGACCGGCATCCCTAACCTGATCGCGGATCCCATGTTGGAGGGAGGAGGATTGCATCAGTCTGGACGAGGTGGCTACCTGAACGTGCATACGGACTTTTCCATGCATCACTTCCACACCAACTGGCACCGGCGGGTGAATTTGATTCTCTATTTGAATCCGGGTTGGCTTGAACAGTGGGGAGGATCGCTGGAATTGTGGGAACCCAGGATGGCCCGTTGCGGCGCGAAATATCCGCCGCTTCTGAATCATGCTTTAATCTTCACCACGGACGAACGTTCTCTTCATGGTTTTCCGGATCCTCAAAAGTGCCCGCAGGGCATTTCGCGCAAGAGCCTGGCGCTGTACTACTACACGGTGGAGCAAGACAAGAAATTCGCGGTACATTCGACGGACTATTTTGCCCGGCCTCAAGACGGCATCGGGAAAGCCTTTTTGATATGGCTCGATAAGAAGGCCGTCGACCTTTATTCCCGAGCGAAAGCGCGGTTCGGATTTTCCGACGCCTTGGCCAGCAAGGTTTTGGGATTTCTTTCCGGAAAGAAATAGCCCGAGACCTTCGTTGTGCTCGGATCGCTCGCCCCCACGATTTAAATTTAAAACAACATCTTGAAACCCAGAGATCGCTGGCGGCGGCCGAGGGCGCGGAGTGATTCATGATGCTGCTGGATTCGTTTCGTTAAGTCGAGCGCACTGCTTCCTTGCTGCGCGCATAGTACGCGCCAGGATCGAGTTTGCGGCCCTTGTCGCTGAAGCGGCGAAAGTTGAGGATGTGAGCCCTCTGCAGAGCGAACTGCAAGGTTGTGGCCAACACGCCAAAGCCATACTTCACACTGCGGCCGAAGTTAATGGACGAGGCCTCTTCGAAATACTTCGTGGGACACGACACTTCACCGATACCAAAGCCGAAGTGCACGCACTGGGCCAGCATCTGATTGTCGAAGACGAAGTCGTCGGAGTTTTCCAGCAATGGCAGTTCGGTGAGCACCTTGCGGCTGAAGGCGCGGTAGCCGGTGTGGTATTCAGAGAGTTTCACTCTCAAGAAAAGATTCTCAACCGCGGTGAGCGCGCGGTTGGCAATGTATTTATAAAGCGGCATACCGCCGCGCAACGCGGTACCACCGATAATGCGCGAGCCCAGCACCACGTCATATACGCCGTACGCAACCATGCTGGCGAGAGCGGTTATGAGCAAAGGCGTGTACTGATAATCCGGATGCAGCATGATGACGACATCGGCGCCCGCGGCCAGGGCTTCGCGGTAGCAGGTCTGCTGGTTGCGGCCGTAGCCGTAGTTGCGGTCGTGCTGGAAAATGCGCAAGCCCAACTGGTGCGCAAGGTCAACGGTGCGGTCAGAACTGTGGTCATCGACCAGTATGCGGATGTCCACCAGTTCAGGCAGCTCTGCCACCGTTGCCGGGAGCGTCTTCTCCGCGTTGTAGGCCGGCATCACCACCGCGATGTGTTTGCCGTTAATCATAGTTACGAGGGTTCATCGCCATGATACCTCAGTGGAGTGCCGCTTCACAGAGATAGACGAGAGGGCAGAGGTTCCGATTCAAAAAACCTGAATTTTCCGAATCTTCGGGGCTTCGACATCCCCTCACTGTTCAGACCAAAGAACTTCACAAGAATGCCGAAGGTGCGGGTGTGGGTAACCCTCCACAACTATCAGAGACTTCCGTCCGACGATCAGATCCAGTTTCCGCGATGCCCTCCCCCATCGTCTTCTGGGACCCTCCTGGACGGACTGGAGACTCAATGCAGAGATCTGCCTGGATGGCGGCGCTTCTGTTCTCTCACGTGCCTGAACGCACAAACCGCCCGTGTTACTCATCTGGTTGCCGACTGGGAAAGGCGGGGAGGGTTGTTCCCATAGAACAGGCTCGCGGTAAACTCCCCAAAGGTGCCTGCGACGAACGGCAGCGCTTGTTCGTCGCGCCCCGTGACTTGCTCCAAGCTGCGCCCTGTGCAAAACTTAGGCTTAGCTGATTTCTTTGCTTGTCCTCTGGCGTAGAGGCCGGGACGGCGTCGCGCACCAAACCAATGCCCGAGAAGCGCACACTGTTCGAAAAGATCTGGAACGCCCACTTGGTAGCCGAACCGAGCGGTCGGTCTTCCATTCTTTACGTTGACCTGCACCTCGTCCATGAGGTTACCTCGCCGCAAGCTTTCGATGGCTTGCGAACCGCCGGGCGGAGAGTCCGGCAGCCGTTGAGAACCGTAGCCACGGTGGACCACAACATTCCCACCGAGCCGCGCGGTACCCCGATCACCGACGCCATTGCCGCGCGACAGATTGAAGCCTTGCAGAAGAATTGCAGGGAATTTGGTATCCGGCTTTTTGATGTGGATTCGCCGGAGCAGGGGATTGTGCACGTGATCGGGCCGGAGTTGGGCCTGACACAACCGGGCATGACTATTGTTTGTGGTGACAGCCATACTAGTACCCACGGCGCATTTGGGGCTTTGGCATTCGGCATCGGCACTTCAGAAGTTGAGCATGTTTTGGCTACGCAATGCCTGGCGCAACAAAAACCGAGGACGATGAAAATTGAGGTTCGCGGCCGGCTTCAGGAGGGAGTCGCTGCAAAGGACCTGGCGCTCGGGATGATTGGACAGATTGGGACGGACGGCGCGAGTGGGCATGTGATCGAGTACGCCGGCGAAGCGGTGCGCGGACTTTCGATGGAAGGCCGGATGACTCTGTGCAACATGAGCATCGAGGCGGGTGCCCGCGCGGGGATGGTGGCGCCGGATGAGACGACTTTGGCCTATGTGAAACGACGTCGTTTCGCGCCGCGTGATGGTGAGTGGGAAACAGCGGTGGCGTTGTGGCGCACATTGCCGACGGATGACGGTGCGTCTTTCGACAAAGTGGTGGGAATTGATGCTGCGCAACTTTCACCGTTCGTAACCTGGGGGACAGATCCGGGGATGGTGGCCCCGATTACGGGCCGCGTTCCTGAGCCTGGAAGTATGCGGGACGGCGTGCGCCGTGCCACTGAACTCGCCTTGGAGTACATGGCATTGGAACCCGGCAAACGCATCGAGGAAATCGGCATCGACCGTGTGTTTATTGGGTCGTGCACAAACTCACGAATTGAAGATCTGCGGGCAGCGGCAAAAGTAGCCAAAGGACACCGTGTGAATCCGAAGGTGCGTGCCATGGTAGTGCCGGGGTCGCAATCGGTTAAGCGAGCCGCCGAGCAGGAAGGTTTGCACAAGATTTTTCTCGATGCCGGGTTCGAGTGGCGCGAGTCTGGCTGTTCGATGTGCCTGGGAATGAATCCTGATATCTTGCAACCGGGCGAGCGTTGCGCTTCCACGAGCAACCGCAATTTTGAGGGGCGGCAGGGGCGCGGCGGACGCACCCACCTGGTGAGTCCAATGATGGCCGCCGCGGCGGCGGTCACGGGACACTTTACCGACATACGCAACTGGAAATTCCGTTGACCCTGAAAATGACGATGGAGAATCTTCGATGAAGCCGTTCGGCGTGCACCGGGGCAGAGTGGCGCCGCTCGACCGCGTCAATGTGGACACGGACCAGATCATCCCGAAGCAATTTCTGAAGCGGATCGAGCGTACGGGGTTTGGCGAGTTTCTCTTTTACGATTGGCGCCATGCGGCTGCAGGCCAGAGAGAGGAAACTTTCGTCCTCGACCAGCCGCGATACAAGGGCGCCAGCATTCTGGTCGCTGGAAAGAACTTCGGGTGCGGCTCTTCGCGCGAACATGCGGTGTGGGCGCTCGGCGACTTTGGTTTCCGCGCAGTGATTGCATCTTCATTCGCCGATATTTTCGCCAATAACGCCACCAAGAATGGCTTCCTCACGGTGTGCCTGAGCGAAGCCAACGCCTTTGAGCTCATGCGCAGAGCCCGAGAAATCGATAATTACCAACTCACCGTCGATCTGGAAACATGCCAGGTGCGCGACGATCAGAGCTTTGCCGCCGGCTTTCAAGTCGATGAGTTTGTGCGCCATTGTCTGATGAACGGATTAGATGACATTGGGCTGACGCTACAACACGAAGCGGAGATCACAGCATACGAGGCGAAGCATCCGCCATCGGTGGCCCTGCAAGATCGGGCCAAGTAAGGAAACCTCTCGTGCGCGTAAAGATTTGTAAAACCTTTGGCCATAGCTGGACTAGTTGGCAGCGCAATTGATGCTAGTTTCATAAGAGCCTAATATTGCAGTCCGTTGTCCTAAGTTTCCCGTCTCCCGGTAAAGTTGCCGCAACCGGCCAGTAAAGGCTTACGTCTAACTGTTAGTGCGTGCCCAAACTATGCGGAAAACGATAGCTGGGTCAAAACTGTCTGCATCAAAAACTGTGAAGATCATCTCTTCGGGTAGTTCTGGACAACAGACGCTCTCACCGGACTCGGGGGTGCTTGCCATCTTCGTGTTGGTGCTCGGGGCGCTCTGCTTCAGCCTTTCTGGTTGCGGCACGGCCAATTCGAAGCAGCAACAGGCGCAAGCGGCTGCGCCTCGAGCAGTGTCGGTCGCGATCGCTCAGGTTAAGGTTCAGGACGTCCCTGTCTATGTGACTGGTCTGGGTTCAGTGACGGCTTTCAATACGGCAAACATCAAGAGCCGCGTGGATGGCCAAATTATGAAGGTGAATTTCAGGGAGGGACAGAACGTCAAGCAGGGCGAACTATTGATACTCATTGATCCTCGGCAGTATGAGGCCCAGTTGGAACAGGCGCAAGCGCAGCAATTTCGTGATCAGGCACAACTACGCGACGCCAAACTGAATCTTGATCGATATACGGCTCTGATTCCATCTGGCAGCATTTCACAACAGCAGGTAGACACGCAGCACGCACTCGCCGACCAATTGGAAGGCACGGTCCGCAATGATCAAGGGATCATCGACAACGCCAAGCTGCAGATTATCTATTGCCACATTACGGCGCCATTCGGCGGGCGCATTGGCTTGCGCCAGGTGGATGTGGGGAACATCGTGCATGCTTCCGATGCCAATCCAATGCTCGTTCTGACGCAGCTCCAACCGATCGCAGTCATCTTCACCTTGCCGGAAGATTTGCTGCCGTCGGTGTCGCAGCATATGAAGAATTCGACGTTGCAGGTGGACGTGTATAACCGTGACGATCAAACCAAGTTGGCGACCGGAAAACTTCTCACCATCGACAACGAAATTGATCAGACGACGGGCACGGCCAAACTCAAAGCGGTGTTTGACAATAAAGACAGTCAGCTCTGGTCCAATCAATTTGTAAACATACAATTGCTGCTGGAGACGCGAAAGAACAGCACCGTTTTACCAACGGCCGCGATTCTTCGTGGTCCGCAGGGAACCTTCGTTTACGCCGTGAAGCCCGACAAGACGGTCGAAGCGCGCCCGGTGACCGTGTCGCTTACCCAGGGCGACACGACGATCATCAGCAACGGACTCAACCCGGGGGATACCGTGGTTACCGACGGCCAAGACAAGCTGCAGAGCGGAAGCAAGATCGAACCCCGAAACCCCAGTCCCGGCAATAATCACGCGATTCCGAGTGCTCGCGGCACAACGGCATCAGGAACTGCTGCTTCATGACTCCATCCCGGATATTCATTCTCCGGCCAGTTGCAACCACGCTGTTAATGGTGGCCGTTCTGCTCGTCGGCTGGGTGGCGTTCCTGCAGTTGCCCGTTTCCGCATTGCCTGAAGTCGACTATCCCACGATCCAAGTGGTGACGTTTTATCCAGGGGCGGATCCGGAAGTCATGGCTTCATCGGTAACTTCGCCGCTGGAGCGGCAGTTCGGGCAAGTTCCCGGCCTGAGCCAGATGACTTCCACGAGTTCGTTCGGCAGTTCGGTCATTACGCTGCAATTCAATCTTGACCAGAATATTGACATCGAAGAACAGCAAGTGCAGGCCGCGATCAATGCGGGTTCGACGTATCTGCCCGCCGATCTGCCAAATCCTCCCATCTATAGCAAGGTAAATCCGGCGGATGCTCCGATTCTCACGCTGGCCATGACTTCCGACACTTTACCGCTGTCCAAGGTGGAAGACCTTGCGGATACTGCTCTGGCGCAGAAAATCTCGCAGTTGCCGGGCGTGGGACTGGTCTCTATCAGCGGCGGACAGAAGCCGGCAGTTCGAATTCAGGTGAACCCGACGGCGTTGGCTTCGTACGGACTGAGTCTCGAAGACTTGCGCACCGCGCTGGTGCAGGCCAATGTCGACCAGGCCAAGGGTGTGCTTGATGGCGCACGGCAGTCTTACACCATCGGGGCCAACGACCAGCTTAACTCGAGCGAGCAATACAAACCGATTGTCGTCGCTTATCGCAATGGCGGTCCGGTACGCGTAGGCGACATCGCCAACGTAATCGACGGAACGGAAAATGCCTGGCTCGCCGCATGGATGAATACGACACCGGCGGTCATTGTCAACATACAACGTCAGCCCGGCGCAAACATAATCAGTGTAGTAGATCGGATCAAGAAGCTGCTGCCGCAGTTGCAGGCATCTCTGCCCTCGGCAGTGAAAGTGCAGATCCTCACAGACCGAACGACGACCATCCGCGCCTCTGTGAAAGACGTGGAATTTGAGCTGATGCTGACCATCGTGCTGGTGGTGATGGTCATCTTTCTCTTCCTGCGGAACTTTTCGGCCACCGTCATCCCCAGCGTGGCTGTGCCTCTTTCGCTGATTGGAACGTTCGGAGTGATGTATTTGCTGGGATACAGTCTCAATAACCTGACCCTTATGGCGCTGACCATCTCCACTGGATTCGTAGTGGATGACGCAATCGTCATGATCGAGAACATTGACCGCTACCTTGAGGCCGGAGATTCACCGCTCGATGCGGCACTTAAAGGGTCAGGACAGATCGGATTCACGATCGTCTCGCTGACGGTTTCTCTCATCGCCGTTCTGATTCCCTTGCTGTTCATGGGCGACATCGTGGGCCGATTGTTCCGCGAATTCGCGGTTACGCTGGCGGTGACGATCCTGGTTTCGGCAGGGGTTTCATTAAGCTTGACGCCAATGATGGCGGCGAAATTGCTTAAGCATCGTAAGGAGGGCGAAGAGGGCCGCTTCTACGAAGTCACTGAAAATTACTACAACCGCGTAATCGCGTTCTACGGCCGCACGGTCAAGTGGGTACTCAAACACCAAACCGCGACATTGTTAGTGACATTGGCGACGCTGGTTTTGACTCTCATCCTGTATGTAGTCGTACCCAAGGGATTTTTCCCTGTGCAGGATACGGGCGTGATCCTGGGGGTTTCAGAAGCACCTGATAGTGTTTCGTTCGAGGCGATGTCCCAGCGTCAGCAGGAACTGGCGAAGGTGATTCTCCAGGACAAGGATGTTGACAGCCTCTCGTCTTTCATTGGAGTCGACGGTACCAATACTACGCCCAACAGTGGACGCATCCAGATCAACCTGAAGCCACGAAATGCACGCGACACTGATGCTTCCGGTATCATTCGCCGCCTCCAGCCCGAGATCGAGAAAGTCGAGGGCATCACGCTCTACATGCAGCCGGTGCAGGATCTGACCGTCGAGGATCGTGTCAGCCGCACCCAGTTCCAGTACTCGATTGAAGACGCAGATGCTCAGGAACTTGCGCAATGGACTCCGAAGCTAGTCGACAAATTGCGCACGCTCCCGGAGTTACGCGATGTGGCCACCGACCAACTCAACAACGGGCTCAGGGCGAGCGTCACCATCGATCGCGACACCGCTTCGCGGCTCGGAATTCTTCCGCAGGCCATCGATAACACGCTCTACGACGCCTTCGGGCAGCGGCAGGTTTCAACCATCTTTACCCAGTTGAATCAGTATCACGTGGTGCTCGAAGTAGCGCCGAGCTTCCGCCAGAATCCCGACGCCCTGAAGGACATCTACATTCGTCCCAGCGGTGCCGCGCCCGTGGCGGGCGCGCCAACCGGCAATGGAGCCACAACGACCACCAGCGGTGAGCCGATCCCCCTATCGACTTTCACGCATGTGCAGTCGACCAACGCCGCGCTGGCTGTCAACCATCAAGGACAGTTTCCGGTAGTCACGCTCTCATTCAACCTTGCGCCGGGCGCCTCTTTAGGGGAAGCAACGCGTTCCATCCAAAACGCAGAAAAGGAAATCCAACTGCCGGCCAGTATTCACGCTGCTTTTCAGGGGACGGCTGCAGCATTTCAAAATTCGCTTTCCTCCGAGCCGTTCTTAATTCTGGCTGCGGTGATTACCGTTTACATCGTTCTAGGCGTGCTGTATGAGAGCTATATCCACCCCATCACGATTCTCTCGACACTGCCTTCGGCAGGCGTGGGCGCGATCCTCGCGCTGCAGATTACTCGCAACGACCTCACTGTCGTAGCGCTGATAGGAATCATCCTGCTGATCGGCATCGTGAAAAAGAACGCCATCATGATGATCGACTTCGCTCTCGAAGCCGAGCGTGAGGAGCACAAACCGCCCGAGGAAGCGATCTATCAGGCATGCCTGCTGCGCTTCCGGCCCATCATGATGACGACGATGGCCGCGTTGCTGGGTGGCATACCCTTAGCGCTGGGATCTGGAACGGGGGCAGAGCTTCGACGGCCCCTCGGCATCACCATCGTGGGCGGACTCCTGCTCAGCCAATTGCTCACCCTATACACAACCCCGGTGGTTTATCTGTGGTTTGATCGATTGGCTCAGAAATTTGAGAGATACCGGATCGGCAATCCCATTCCGCCCGAGGAGCCGATGCCGGCGGATTAGACAATGAGTATTTCTGCTCCATTCATCCGGCGTCCGATTGGGACGTCGCTTCTGGCCGCGGCGTTGCTGCTTTCGGGGATTCTCGCCTTTAACTTCCTGCCAGTCGCGTCGTTGCCTAAGGTGGATTTCCCGGTCATTCAAGTGGGAGCCAGCTTGCCGGGAGCCGATCCGCAAACCATGGCCTCGGCGGTAGCTACGCCGCTGGAACGTCAGTTCGGACGCATTGCAGGCATCAATCAAATGACCTCCACGAGCCAACTCGGCTCGACCAGTGTCGTACTGCAATTTGATTTGAACCGCGATATCAATGCGGCTGGACGTGACGTCCAAGCCGCAATCAACGCCGCGCGCAGCCAACTTCCGGCCAACCTGCCCAGCAATCCGACATACCGCAAAGCGAATCCGGCGGACGCACCGATTCTGATCCTGGCTTTAACCTCCGACACAATCCCGGTGCCACGCATGTACGACGCGGCCGACTCCATTCTGGCGCAGAAACTTGCGCAGGTCGAAGGGGTAGGCACAGTCTTCGTGGGAGGGGCGGCTCAGCCGGCGGTGCGAGCTGAAGTCAATCCCACGTTGCTAAACAAATTGGGAGTCGGCCTGGACACCGTGCGCAATGCGCTGAACCTGGCGAACGCCAACCGCCCCAAAGGACAAGTAGGCAATGCCAGCCAGTCGTGGGCTTTCACCGACAACGACCAGCTTTTTCTCGCAGACCAATATCGTCCGCTGATTGTCGCCTACAACCATGGCGCCGCCGTGCGGCTCGGGGATGTGGCTGAGGTCTCGGACTCGGTTTCCGACATTCGCAACATCGGACTGGCCAATGGCAAACCGAGCGTTCTTATCATTATGTTCCGTCAGCCCGGCGCGAACATCATCGCGACGGTAGATCGCGTCCGGGCGATGATGCCTTACCTGCAGTCTTCCATCTCGCCGGCAATCGAGCTCTCCATCGCCATGGATCGCACGGTTACGGTCCGCGCTTCGGTAAAGGACATCGAGTTCACTCTGATGTTGTCGATCGTGCTCGTAATCCTGGTAGTGTTCGCATTTCTACGAACCGTGCGCGCCACTATTATCCCCAGCATCGCGGTGCCGCTTTCGCTGGTTGGAACGTTTGGCGTGATGTATCTGCTCGGTTATAGCCTAGATAATCTATCGCTGATGGCACTGGCGATTTCGACCGGCTTCGTTGTCGATGATGCCATCGTCGTACTCGAAAACATCACCCGATATCTCGAGCACGGAATGGATCCCGTACAGGCAGCGTTTAAGGGTGCCCAGGAAATTGGTTTTACCGTGCTTTCCATGAGTACATCCCTCGTGGCCGTTTTCATTCCCCTGCTCATGATGGGCGGCATTGTTGGCCGACTCTTCCGCGAGTTTGCCGTCACGCTAAGCATAGCTATCCTAGTTTCCCTCGTGGTTTCACTTACGACCACCCCCACAATGTGTGCCAAGTTTCTGCGCCCCGCCAATGAAAAGCGGCACAACCGCCTGTACCGCTTCAGCGAATGGGGATTTGATTCAGTGCTCGCCGGATATCGCCACAGTCTGAAGTGGGTGCTCGGACATCAACCTTTCACCCTGGTGGTGACCATCCTGGTCGCGTGTTTGAGTGTTTACCTGTATATCATCGTGCCGAAAGGCTTTTTCCCGCAGCAAGACACTGGGCGGATCATGGGGTCGGTGCAGGCTGCGCAGGACATCTCTTTTCAGGCCATGCGCGACAAGATGGAACGCTTTGTAAAGATCGTGATGCAAGACCCCGCCGTCAGCACGATCGTGGGCTTCGCGGGCGGCAACACTGCCACGAACCAGGGGCGCATGTTCGTCATGCTTAAGGCGCTCGGCGAGCGAGGCACCTGCCCCTCCCACCCGTTCTGGAAATCGTGCCCAGGTGTTTCAGCGGATCAAGTGATCAATCGCCTTCGCGGCAAACTGGCGGTTGTACCTGGAGCAACCTTGTACATGCAGTCGGCACAGGACTTGACCATAGGCGGACGGGCTGGTAACGCGCAGTATCAGTATACCCTTCAGGGCGAAGACCTTAATGACCTGAATACATGGTCGCCACAGTTGCTCAATAAATTTCGCACGCTGCCCCAGTTGCGCGATGTCAATACCGACCAGCAGGATCACGGACTACAGGCAAAGCTGGTGATTGATCGCGACACTGCCAGTCGGCTGGGAGTAACTCCCCAAACGATCGACAATGCGCTCTACGATGCTTTCGGCCAGCGCCAAGTTTCGACGATGTATCGCCCCCTGAACCAATACCATGTCGTCATGGAAGTCGCACCCCGGTTCCAGCAAACTACGGAAGCATTGCAAGATATTTATGTACGCTCGTCAACCGGGACGCCGGTTCCACTCGCATCGTTTACGCGTTTCGCCCCGTCGAACACGCCGTTGGCGGTAAATCACCAGAGCCAATTCCCCTCGGTAACAATTTCATTCAACCTCGCACCGGGCGTTTCGCTCGGTGAAGCCACGCAGGCGATTGAAAGCGCACAACGCGCGATCGGATTCCCCTCGACGATTCAAGCCAGCTTTCAAGGCACCGCTGCCGCCTTTCAAGACTCACTCTCCAGCGAGCCGGTGCTGATTCTGACCGCTCTGGCCGCGGTTTATATTGTGCTGGGGATGCTCTATGAGAGTTACATCCATCCCATCACCATTCTTTCGACGCTGCCCTCCGCCGGAGTAGGTGCCATTCTTTTTCTGTTGCTGACCGGGAACGAACTCAATGTCATTGGAACCATCGGCATCATTCTGCTGATCGGCTTGGTGAAGAAAAATGCCATCATGATGATCGATGTCGCGCTCGACATTGAGCGCACACAGGGCAAGCCACCGGTGGAGGCTATTTACGAAGCCTGCATCCTGCGTTTCCGGCCCATCATGATGACGACTATGGCTGCCTTGCTCGGCGGGTTGCCACTCGCGCTGGGAAGAGGAACCGGATCAGAGTTGCACCGTCCCTTGGGAATCACGATTGTTGGCGGATTGATGGTCAGCCAGGCTCTGACTTTATTCACCACACCGGTCGTGTATGTATATCTTGACCGTTTGCGACTGGCTCTGCGTGGCGGGGAAGACAACCCGATGCCGAGAATCTCGTCTCCCGGTTCTCCCAAACCAAGCCCGGCCCATTGAGCAACTTGATTTCCACGCGTGCTGAATTCATACAACTCTACACTCCTTGACTGAACTCTGACTTGCGTTGAATTCAGTTCAGCTACACTGGACATGCGTACAACCTCAATGAACGCGACGCGCATCGCACCACCGCAACCAATGCTCGGGGTTCGCGAGCAAGCCGGTATGATATGAATCTGGGGTACCGCATTTTGACGGCAAATTGAAGCGAGCGAGCTTCGGCGAACCGATATTCTTCTTTAGTTCGAAATCTCATGCAGGAGTCAGGGATGTTTAAGAGAGCAGCGCTGCTGGTTCTTCTCTGCGTAAGCATTGCCGGTTGGAGCAGTTGTGGCAGTACTTCCAGCCATTACGTGTACGCCACTTCGGTCAACCAAGTGCTGGCTTTCCGCGAAGACCCGCACTCTGGAGTGCTAACGCCAGTCCCCGGGAGCCCTTTTGCCACGGGCAATGGAGCGCGATCAGCAGTGCTTGCGCCTGCAAAGAAATTTGTCTACGTCGCGAATGCAGGAGACAACGATATTTCGTTGTTCACCGTCTCCAGCAGTGGAGCTCTTAGCGAAGTGACTCCACGAACGACTACGAACGGAACCCCAGTTTTCCTGGCCATTGATCCTGCGGGAGCGTACTTATACGTCGCCACCACCTCGCCTTCGAACAGCATCTCAGTGTTCTCCATTTCTTCCAGCAGCGGCGCCTTGACCGCCGTTGGGTCTCCGTTTCCGATTGGGGTTTCTGCTACCGGCATGGAGTTGACACCGTCGGGCAATTTCCTTTTCGTTGCCAGCGCGGGTGCACCGGGGTTGGTTTCGGTGTTCGCGGTGAAGGCTGGAGTGCTCTCTGTAGTTGCCCAAAATACGGTCGGGACCAACCCTGTCGGGCTCGCCACTGATTCCGGGGGCAGCTTCCTGTATGTGACCAACAGCCTGGATAATTCGATCTCTTCATTCTCCATAGGTGCTTCGGGTGCGCTGACCCAGCTTTCATCCTTCGCCGACCTGTCGACCGTTCCGCTTGCGCTCGTCGTGGATCCGTCGGGGAAATATTTGTACGTGGCAAATACTGGCTCCAACAACATCACCGGTTACACTCTCTCTTCCGGAGCCCTTACAGTGCTTTCTACCTCTCCGTTCGGCGGGATATCCTCGCCGAGTTCAATCGCGGTGGACCCCAACGGCAGATATCTTCTGGTCGGAAGTCAGTCTTCTGCAGGGATTGCGGTCTATCGCCTCGACGCCAGCAATGGAACCTTGTCGTCACCGGTCACATACTCTTCAGGAAGTTCGGTAACTTCAATCGTCGTCACGGATTAAACCGCAAAGAGTAAATCACATCGTCCATGACCGAATGATCCCTGTGACCGCTGAATGTGAGCCTGGCGAAAGAGTTGCACCGACGTTCTGCGCTCGGGCTTTCTGGTCAGAGTCATCGGGAGGGCTGCGAGCCTTCCGAACATAAGGGTCTCTGCTCGGCGCATTTTTTTAACAAATAAATGACACCGGCGACCCTGAGGCGCTGCATAATAGCTTGCCGGCATATGACTTAGCGGGTGCAACCACAAGCGGTGCTCGGCCATCTAAATTCTCAAGTCCTTTTAGAGCGGCCGCTCCCAGCCCTGCTCGTGCCGAGCCCACGTTCATCAGGAAACTCATGAATATTGCCAGCGCTGCGAGTGCATTCCCCAAACATTACTATTCTCAAAAGTTCCTTCTGGAGGCTCTGCAGCAATACTGGGGAGACAATCTCAAGAAGCCTCAGCTCCTGGAGCGGCTGCACCGCAACGTAACCGTCGAGGGCCGTCACCTGGCGCTTCCTGCTGAAGAATATTCAAAGATGACGACCTGGGGCCAGGCTAATGACGCCTGGATCAAGGTGGCGCAGGAACTTGGAGAGCAAGCCCTCTGTCTTGCTCTGCACCATTCTGGATTAGCACCGAAAGATTTAGGAGCGTTGTTCTTCACCTCCGTGACGGGAATTTCCAGCCCCTCGATTGATGCTTTATTGATTAACCGGATGGGACTTTCCCCGAACATTCGGCGCGTTCCAATTTTCGGGCTGGGCTGTGTCGCGGGTGCGGCCGGCATTTCGCGCGCTGCGGATTATGTCCGGGCCTATCCGTCGCAAACGGCTGCATTGGTCTCGGTGGAGCTCTGCTCCCTGACGTTGCAGCGCGAAGATTTGTCGGTAGCGAATCTAATTTCTGCGGGGCTTTTCGCGGACGGATCGGCGGCAGTGATCGTGGCCGGAAAAGACTTGAATTTGCCGGGACCCACGATTCTGGCAACCCGGTCAATCTTCTATCCGCACACCGAAGAGATGATGGGTTGGGGGGTCTCGGAAAAAGGGTTCCGCATCACGCTCTCACCCGAGGTTCCCAATCTCATTCGCGCGAACCTCGGCGGCGACCTTGAGCGCTTCCTCTCTGACCATGGCCGTGAGCGTTCCGATATCGGCAGCTGGGTGTTGCATACCGGTGGGCCCAAAGTATTGGAAGCGACCGCGGACGCACTGGATTTACACAACGGCCAGCTCGACGCTTCATGGAATAGCTTGCGGAAGGTCGGGAATCTTTCCTCCGCCTCGGTGCTGGTAGTGCTCGAAGACGTGATGCAGCGGCGCCGCCCCGATCCTGGAACCTTGGGCATACTGGCTGCCATGGGGCCAGGATTCTGTTCTGAGCTCGTACTTTTGCAATGGTGAGGCTTACCCTTTGTTGAAGTCGACGGATGTTTTTGTGATCGGTGGCGGTCCTGCGGGCCTGGCGGCCGCCATTGCCGCGAGGCAGCGCGGATTTCGAGTAATCGTCGCCGACGGGGCAGTCCCCCCGATCGATAAACCGTGTGGGGAGGGTCTGATGCCAGACGGCATCAGCGCCTTGCGGCGGTTGGGGATTACGGTCAAACCACAAGACTCCTGCTCCCTGCGCGGGATCCAGTTTCGCAGAGCGGGCCGGGCAGTTGGCGCGCGATTTCCCTCGTCCGGGTCCGGCCTCGGCCTACGACGCACTATTCTCCATCGAATCATGACCGAGCGAGCCGCCGAGCTGGGTGTTGACTTGTTGTGGAGGACAGTCGTCACAAGCATTTCTTCAGAGGCCGTTAACTTGGCGGATCGCACGGTAGGCGCCAAATGGATTATTGGAGCCGACGGCGGGAATTCGCGCGTGCGGCGCTGGGCCAGGCTAGATACGTACCTACGGGAAGGGCTGCGCTACGCTTTCCAGCGGCATTATCACATTGAACCCTGGACCGACAGCGTGGAGATTCACTGGGGACCTCACAGCCAGATTTATGTCACGCCGCTGGCTGATGCACAAGTCGGTGTGGCTCTGATTTCGCGTGATCCCAAGTTACGCCTCGATGAGGCTTTAAGTGCTTTTCCTAAGTTGAAATCCCAACTACGCGGGGCCGTTCCCTTCGCCGAAAAGGGCGCGCTTTCTGCCACGCGCAAATTGAAACGTGTATGCCGTGGGAATGTTGCCTTGATTGGTGATGCGTCGGGAACGGTGGACGCGATTACTGGAGTAGGCCTTGGTCTCTGCTTCAATCAGGCCCTGGTGTTGGCCGAGTGCCTGGAATCTGGCACTCTCGACCGCTACCCGAACGAGCACCGCCGTCTGGCCTTTCGGCCGTTACTCATGGCGCGGCTGATGCTCGCGCTCGATGGCCGTCCGAAGCTGCAGCAGCGTACTCTCCAAGCCCTTCACCGAAGACCGGAGATCTTCCGCAGGTTGCTGGCGTTCCATGGGGGAGTTCCTTCGGGCCTGCGTTTGACGCTCGATGGACTTACGTTGGGATGGGGACTATTAACCGCATAACGTCATGAATGGCAGTCGCAAAATAAAGCCGCTATGGAAACCTATCACGGTTGCTCTGGTCTTGCTGACCGGGGTTCAGCATTTCAGCGGCTGATCGACAGAGTTCTGTGCAGCTTGAGCCGGAGCGCACTGCCATCCATTTCACTTTGGGTTCTGTGCTCCACACCGTGCACGGAACTTTTTGCCGGAAGCGCGGCTCGATCCCGCTTCCGGCAGGTTGACGGGTGAAATCGTGGTGGATACGCAGAGCGGGCGAGAGCGGGAAACGGAACGCGGGAGCGGAAAACGCAGGGCATGAAGAATCCCAGCACATTGTTTCTTCGGTCAGCGAGTCGGTGGAGATCGACCTGGGAATCGGCGGTGTCGTAACCAAGTAAGTCGTAAAGTAGTCCAGACTCAGAAACCATCCTGCGGCGAGATTCCTTTCCCCTCAACACATTCATAGCAGCGTCCAGCGGCTAAATTCCTGTATTCTTCCGTTCTTCCGCCGGGCCAATCGAGGACAACCCGATCAATCCGATCGCGCCTTTCCAGCCCGAATGTCACCGGGAGTTCGGACTGCGACAAATAACTGGAGCCTCCTTTCACCATGCGAGACTGGCTTGCCCCGCCATGAAAGACGCGCAGGTTTGCTCCGATGGCATCGCGGTTTGACTTGGTTCCGACCAGACGGAAACGTATGATGCTGTTCCCTGAACGCTGTTCGTTCCGGTAGAGGTAGGCCGGACCATCGTTGGTGGTTAATAAAAGATCGAGATCGCCATCACGGTCGAAATCTGCGTAGGCGAGGCCGCGGCCGACTTTCGGTTGATCGAATCCTCCCCCAATTTCCGCCGCGACGTCGCGAAATACTCCGTTGCGATTAAGAAAAAGCTGCGGCGGCTGAGCATATCCAACATTGCCCCGAATGTTCCGTACAGTCTCGTCAATATGGCCGTTGGCGACCGCAAGATCCAGCCAGCCATCGAGGTCTGCGTCAAGAAACACGCAGCCGAATCCCAGGCTGTTCTTTGACGCCAAGCCTACCCCAGTCTGCGCCGCAATGTCTTCAAACCCTTTGCCGGATGCCTGGTAAAGCCCAATCATTTCGTTATCAAAGTTAGTAATGGCCACGCCGGCAGCGCCAGAGTTCTTGAAATCGGCGGCATCCACTCCCATACCAGCACGAGCTTTGCCTTCGCTGCTGAAAGCAAGTCCGGCTTCGACCGCGATGTCTTTGAATGTGCCGTTGCGCTGATTGCGATAGAGCTTGTTAGGCTGTGTATCGTTCGCCACCAGCAGGTCGGGCCATCCGTCGTGGTCGTCGTCGAGCATGGCCACCCCCAGTGATTTCGAACTGCTATCGAAAATACCACTGGTCGCTGTAACATCTTCGAAGGTTCCGTTGCCGCGATTGTGAAAGAGCCAACAGGTCTGGCCTCGATAGGCTTCGGGCGTGCAATATGACTTGTGCTTACCGTCGAGGCTGCAGAACACATCGTGCTCCGGCGACCATTTGACATAGTTGCAAATGAAAAGATCGAGCAAGCCATCGCGGTCGTAATCAATCCACAACGCCGAAGTGCTGAAGCCCTCGCGCTTACCCAATCCGCTCGCGTTGGTTACATCCACAAATGTTCGCTTTCCGGTGTTGCGGAAGAGACGGTTTTGCCCCACGCACGTGATCAGAATGTCGGGAAATCCGTCGTTGTTGTAGTCTCCGACTGCTACGCCCATGCCGTAGAGTTCAACATCCAGTCCAGCGCGTGAGGTCACGTCTGTGAACGTGCCGTTGCGGTTGTTGTGATAAAGACGCAACGTGGAATGTCGCTGTTTGTGGCCGGGCCAGTCCATGCCGTTGACGAGCAACACGTCCTGCCAGCCGTCGCGGTCGTAGTCAAGAAAAGCACAACCGGAGCCCAGAGTCTCGGGCAGGAGCTTGCCGCCATAGGCTCCACTGTTATGCTGAAATTGAATGCCGGCCTGCTCGGTGACATCCACGAATTTGAACCCAGGATGGGGGGTGTCCGAGACGGACGCCAGGACCTTCAGCAGCGGCCATTCCGACAACCACGCGAGACCCACCATTGCTCCCAGGAAAGGCCGTCGATTCACGGTACGTTCACCAATCCGGTGCGAATGGCGTAAACCACCAGCTCTGCGGTCTTGTGAATTCCCAGCGTGTTCATGATGTTAGCGCGATGAACGGCCACGGTATTAGCGCTGAGATCGAGATCCGCAGCAATTTCCTTGTTGGACTTGCCATTCACAATCATCTGCAAGACCTCTAGTTCGCGTTGAGTGAGCCCGCCACTGCGCTCTCCCTTCAATACCGATTGCTGCTCGATCTGCGGATCGAAAACCGTTTCTCCCGCGGCCACCTTCCGAATTGCGGGAGCCAAGTCTAGGTCCATGGCGTTTTTGAGGATGTATCCCCTGGCACCCGCCTCGATCGCTTGCCGCACCCAGGTAGACTCCGGGTGCATGCTCAACATCAGCACGGCGGTCTCGGGAGACTCTTCCAGAATCTGGCGCGTGGCCTGCAAGCCATTCAAGCCGGGCAAAGCGCAATCCATAACTATGACGCGGGGGTGCAACTGCCCCGCCAACCGGATGGCTTCTTCGCCATTGCCTGCTTCGCCGACCACGTGAAGATCGGATTCATCTTCCAACATGCGCCGGAAGCCGCGCCGCACCAGAGTGTGATCATCCACCAGCAGGACTGTGATCTTCTTTTCCATTTGACTCCGCTTTCTCTCGGGGAACAGTGAGGCAGACCAGGGTTCCGCCTGCCGTGGGCCGCGAGAACGCGATCTGTCCACCCATGAGTTCAGCACGTTCGCGCATTGCCACCAGGCCAATTCCCTTCCGCGGAAAGTTCTCAGAGAATCCTACCCCGTGATCTTCCACTTCCAGCTCAAGCGCCGTCGGGCGATACCGCAGACGCACAGCGGCGCGGGTGGTTCCGGAATGTCGCGTCACATTATTAAGTGCTTCTTGCAGCACGCGGTAGATGTGCACACCAGCGCTCCCACCCACCGGGAACGGCTCACCCTGCTTCTCATAGCATAGGGTAATTCCAGTTTGCCTTTCCACGGTGGGGATGTACCAATCGAGCGCACTCTCGAGTCCCGCCTCGTCGAGCATGACCGGATGCAACGCCTGGGAGAGAGTTCGCACTCGGTCTAACGTCTCCTGGGCGATTTGACGGACCTCCTGCAAGTCGGCGCGCAATGGTGAACCCTCCGGAGCGTGACTTCCCGCACGACCGAGCATAGACCCCATGGCCGTCAGAATCTGCCCGAACTCATCGTGCAACTCGCGCGAGATGTAAAGCAGGGTCGATTCCTGCGTGGCAATCAACTTCTGCGCCAGTTCGCTGCGCTGCTCGGAAAGTTTTGCCATGCGAGCAAATAAATGCCGGATCCAACGAATCAGGGAAAGTCCAGTCAGCAAAATCGCTGCCAGGGTTGCAGCCAGAAATACGTACACCTGCCACTGAACGCGATTGTAAATCTGAACAATGCGCTGCCCTGCCTGCTCTTCGCTTTCACTGTTTTGGACAAGCAATCGAGCCACCGCGGTGCTCAAGGCGGCCTGCCGTGCCTGCAATGAAAGCTGTATTTGCTCACGCGCTGCTTTCTCCTTCCCATCGCGCGCGAGAGCGAAAACGCGATCCACTGCATCCCAGAACTGCGTCATCTCTCTGCCGAGGTAGGCCCGCTGATCTGGCGTGCGGCTAGTTGCGGCAAGTCCTTCCTCGCGCCGCATGGCGTCGTCCAAGTCAGTTCGGATCCGCTCGAACTGCGCCGACCAGGCGGTCAAGGGATAGTGCTCGTCATTGTCGATCATGTCGCGCATAGCCACGGCGAGCAGGTTGAGATCATTCTGAATGCGCAGCAACTGCAAGGAGTCTTTGCGGTTTCGATCCACAAGTTCAGTTTGCACCTTGCGCAAACCAGAAATCTGGAACGTGATGTAAGCGGAATAAGCCACCACGGCAGAAAGCGTGACGATCAGGCCGAGCAACAGGCCAAAGGTCGGTGTACGGTCCTCCGATTCCGGGCGGGACACGCCCCCGAGCATACAACGGCGCAGCCGAGGCTGTCACAATGCGAAATGTGTGACAATGCGGTAATAATGAAGCGAAATCAGGCCAAATGGCGTCAAACGAGGGATTGAATTCCACGGACAATGCAACCCAGAAGCACCCGAAAGTGCAGCGTCTGCGGGCAGTCCTTCCGATCGTCTGGGAGCTGACCCGTCCGCGCCTTGGCCTGCTGGGCATCGGTTTTTTGTTGATGGTGATAAACCGGGTTTCCAGCCTGGTGCTCCCATATTCCACGAAGTCCTTGATTGATACCGTCATTCCCAAACACTCCTTAGAACTGTTACGACGCCTGGTTTTGGTCGTGTTATCCGCAACCGTGCTGCAAGGGGTCACGTCTTTTTCGCTCACGCAGCTGTTGTCAAAGGCGGCGCAGCGATTGATCACTGAGCTCCGCCAAAGAGTGCAGAAACATGTGTCGCGTCTTCCGGTTTCGTTCTACGACGCGAATAAGACTGGCATGCTGGTGTCGCGCATCATGAGCGACGTGGAGGGAGTACGCAACCTGCTGGGGACAGGGCTTGTAGACTTTACCGGCGGATTGCTGACATCAGGCATCGCGCTGGTGCTCCTGATGCGCATCAGTCCGCTCCTGACTACCATTGCCATGGGTTTCCTGGTGTGCTTTGCACTTGCCCTCAGGAAAGCCTTTGGCACAATCCGCCCGATTTTCCGCGAGCGCAGCAAGATCAACGCCGAAGTTACGGGGAGGCTCACGGAGTCGCTGGGCGGCGTTCGCGTAATCAAGGGGTATCACGCAGAGCAGCGCGAAGAGGGAATATTCGCGCGCGGCGTAAAGCGCTTGCTCGACAACGTCATGCGTACGCTTACTGCTACGTCGGTCATGAGTCTTTCTGCCAGCGTGCTTCTGGGCGTGGTCGGAGCTGTCGTCATGTTCGTGGGAGCGCGGCAGATCATGGGTCACACCATGACGGTCGGTGACTTTGTTTCCTACACCGCCCTGCTGGCCTTTCTGATCGCTCCCATGGCCCAGGCGGTTGGCATTGGAACACAACTGACGGAGGCGCTGGCCGGATTGGAGCGAACCCAAGAGATTCTGCGCGAGCGGCCAGAGGACCAGGATCCGCGGCGGACGGTTCCACTGACTGACATTCACGGCACGGTGGAGTTTGAGGATGTCAGCTTCAGCTACGACGGGGTTCGCGAGGTCCTTCACAACCTGTCGTTTCGTGCCGATCCCGGAACGGTGACGGCATTGGTCGGATCCTCTGGCTCAGGCAAATCCACGATCATCGGACTGATCTCCGCTTTTTATGTTCCGACGCGAGGCAAGATTCTGGTGGACGATGTTGACTTGAGCACGGTTCGGCTGGATTCCTACCGCACGCGACTGGGAGTGGTGTTGCAGGAATCCTTTCTCTTTGATGGAACCATTCGCGAGAATGTGGCGTTTTCCCGTCCCGACGCGAGTGAAGACGACATCTTGCGCACTTGCCGCATCGCGAGGGTCGATGAATTCGCCGAATCCTTCGCCGACAAGTATGAGACCGTTGTGGGCGAGCGTGGCGTGAAGCTTTCCGGGGGCCAGCGGCAGCGTATCTCGATCGCGCGCGCCATTCTCGCGGAGCCGCGCATCCTGATTCTGGATGAAGCGACATCCAGCCTCGACTCGGAATCGGAGCAGATGATCCAACACGGCCTTGCATATCTCATGCAGGGGCGGACCACGTTTGTGATTGCGCATCGGCTTTCCACCATCCGCCGTGCTGATCAAATCCTGGTCGTCGAACAAGGGCAAATCATCGAGCGGGGCACTCATGAGCAGCTTTATGCCGCAGCCGGCCGCTATTACGACCTCTACACCCGGCAACATGACCTAGAGAACAACCTATTCCTGGCCCCAGGCGAAGGAGATAGCGTGCCCTCGGAGGCGACAAACGGCAACTTGGGGCGGGGCGGCGACAGTGATGGGAAGACGGCCGACGCCCTGCGCGTGCTGCGGGGGGAGATCCGTTAGGCCTATGAGCGGCAGCCAAGGCACCCCCCCAACCCATTGTGCCTGCACGATCCGTACAGAAGACCTATGCCGTCATTACCGCTTGGGCGACACTCTGATCCGCGCGGTGGATGGAGTCTCGCTCGAAGTGCGGTCCGGAGAATTCGTTGCTCTTCTGGGCAGTTCCGGCTCCGGTAAGTCTTCCGTGTTGAATCTTATTGCTGGACTTGACCGTCCCACGTCGGGGAGCGTGATTGTTCAAGGACGCAACCTGGCGCGGCTTTCACGAGAGGAACTTTCTAAGTATCGCCTGCACACTGTGGGAATGGTATTCCAGTCATTCAACCTGATTTCGAGTATGACGCTTGAGGAAAACGTCGAGCTTCCCATGCGTTTCGCGGAGGTCGAGCGCGGCAAGCGACAGAATCTCGCCCATGACGCATTGGAACGAGTTGGGCTGGTTGCGCGCATGAAGCATCGTCCCAGCGAACTGTCTGGCGGCGAGCAGCAGCGGGCAGCTCTGGCGCGCGCGCTAATTAACCGTCCACAACTCTTGCTGGCCGATGAGCCCACCGGCAATCTCGACAGTCGTACTGGAACCGAGATCATGAATCTTGTCCGCCACTTGAACCGGCAGCTGGAAATGACCGTGGTTATGGTGACGCATGAGCGTGCTCTGGCTGAGCGGTATGCGCAACGATTGATCTTCCTCGCGGACGGAAAGCTTATCGGCGATCAGGCGAACAGATCCGCCGCCGGTGAGATTAAGTCTCAGGGAGAGCGTTCATGAAGCTTCCCGATCTCACCGAGCTCGCCTTACGCAACCTGCGCGAATCGGTGCTGCGGAACTCACTTACCACGGTCGGCATCGCGGTGGGCGTGGCATCGCTGGTTGCCATGCTTTCGCTGGGTATCGGGCTGCAGCAACTGGCCTCGCGTCGCCTGGTGAAGTCCGGGTTGTTCGACACAGTGTTGGTCACCTCGCGGCGCGACTTGCGCAACTTTGGACGTGAAGAACAGCGCGCTGGACCTGCTCCCGGAGAAAGCCGAATCCTCGATGAGCCCGCACGGCGGGAGATCGAGCATCTGCCCAACGTGCTCGAGGCATATCCCGACATCCGGTTCATCACCGAACTGCGCTATGAGGAGAAGCCGCATCTGACTATGGTGGGCGCGCTGCCTTCTTCCGCAAGGTCCACCGATGCATTCGACGGAATGCAAGGGAGCTTTTTCTCCTCGGAGACAGCAGCAGAAGTGGTTCTTCAGAAGTCATTTGCCGAGGAGTTGCTGGGCAAGACCCCGCAACCCGGTACTGACGAGACCAAGGTGGCAGAGCTGGCGGCGCCGCTGTTAGGCAAAGAATTGACTATGCGCTATGCGCAACGCGCCGTAGCACAGTTGCAACGCCCTGGGGGAGCGAACGCCCATGCGGGCGATTCCGCTGGGAAAGCCCAGGGCAGCACGTCCGAAACTGCATATTCTGTGATTTCGCGCGAGCAGAAACTGAGAATTGTGGGCATCGCCGACCTTGACCCGGAGAGCATGCGCGGACCAACCCGAGCGCGGGTGTTTCTTCCCCTTAGACTTGCAGAGAGCTTGCACGTGATGCAGCCCACCGACCTGCGCGAGATTTCGCGGGCCGCAGGCGCGGAGCCGGTATATTCCTCGATCAGCGTGCGGGTGGGCAATCCAACACAAGTGCAACTGGTGGAGAATGCAGTCCAGAAGATGGGCTTCAACACATTCTCAATCCTCGATGCCACGCGCAGTCTTCGCCAGTTCTTTGCCGTTCTGGACCTGTTTCTCGGAATTTTTGGCAGCCTGGCCCTCGCCGTCGCTTCCATCGGCATTGTGAACACGCTAGTGATGGCAATTCTGGAGCGTCGGCGGGAAATCGGAATCATGAAGGCCATAGGTGCCAGCGACGGCGATGTCAGAACGCTCTTCTTCGCCGAGGCAGGAGCCATGGGCGCTCTAGGGGGCATTTTGGGAGTCGCGCTGGGGTGGACCATTGGACAGGCAATTAATTTTGGCACGAACATTTACCTTAAACGTCAGGCCTTGCCGCCGGAACATTTCTGGTCAGTGCCGTGGTGGCTGGTGGCTGGAGCGATTGTCTTTGCTTTTATTGTGAGCCTGGTCTCTGGCTTGTATCCGGCGGGGCGCGCGGCACGCCTCGATCCCGTGCAGGCGCTGCGGTACGAATAAACTGAACTCATGCTGAGGACTTGGCCACCCGTTCTTCTCTCATGGACGATCTGCCTTCTTCTAAATCTTGGTCCGGTCGCGCACGCGCAAAGTCGAATTGACTGCGATGCGTTGAATAGCAAGGTTCTGAAGTATGTTGTCCACTACTGCGTATACCTGCCCGCACGTTATGACTCCCCTCCCGCGAATCAGTCCGCGCCGCAACGTTATCCAGTACTTTATTTCTTGCACGGACTTGGCGACAACGAGCAAACCTTATTCAACAGCGGCGGCTGGACATTGCTCGACGATCTGCGCCGACAGCACAAGATTGGCGAGTTCCTCATTGTCGCGCCGGAAGGCAGGCGTAGCTTCTATATCAATTCCGCTGACGGATCGGTGCTGTACAGTGATTTTGTTCTGCGCGAATTCATCCCGCACATCGAAAGCAAATACCGCATTCGCGCTGGGCGCTCAGCAAGAGCGATAAGCGGCATTTCGATGGGAGGATACGGTGCTTTACGTTTTGCTTTCTCGCATCCGGAAATGTTCTCCGCAGCCAGTGCACAGAGCGCCGCGCTGATTACGGAGTCCCCACAAGAACTCGATGCTGCGGCGCACTCGGGTACTCCCCTGGGTAGAGTGCTGGCTGAAGTCTTTGGGAACCCGATTGACGCGTCTCATTGGAACAACAATAGTCCCTTTGTTCTGGCAAAGAAGAATGCGGCGGGGTTACGAAAGCTGGCTATCTACTTCAACTGCGGCCAAGACGATAACTATGGCTTCGAGAAGGGCGCTGACGCGTTGCACCTGCAACTGCAGAAGGAAAATATTCCGCACCAGTATCATGCCTATGCTGGCGACCACAGCTTGTCCTACTTTCTGGCGCATTTCAGCGAGATCATGCAGTTCCACTCTCGAGCCTTCGGCCTTGCGAATTAAAAAAGGGTCGCCAATGTCTCGCAATATTGGCAGCGTTCGCTGTTGTAAACTAACGCCAGCGCAGCATCGGCTGCCGTCCTCACGGAGGGGAGAATCTTTTTTTCTTGACATCCTCTTTAATAGGATGAGTGCTGTGGCCTGGTTACAACCCCTATCAAGCTGCTGACCACCCAGCAACAGATTTCGTTGCTTGACGGATAGGGCCGGAAGGGAACCGGCCCCCGTTTTCCCCCCCTCATTCGCAATCGTTGTGCCGTGGGTCGGGCGCGGGCGGGCCAGCGATGCAGGGGATAGTGCTTAGATACTCGTAGATGGCCCGAA
>QIAN01000338.1:0-2859 GCA_003225005.1 Acidobacteriota bacterium
AATGCGGACCGAATACGCAAGCGTACCAACGAGATGAATGATGAACGTTAGAGCACAAATTATCAACAGGCCGGCATCCAAATCCCTTCCTCCTTGCAAGAGAGTTCTTCGCTTCGCAAGTCAAGTCTAGCGCGAATGCGATTCGAAGTGGCTGGAATGCAGAAGCGGGTTCTATCATTCAATCATCCGCGAATGCCATTCTAGCGCCTGATTAGTGCGTACTTGGAAACTTGAAATTCCACATGGATGGGTACGCTGTTTACCAGGACCTGGAGTTTTTTTGGCCGCTTTGGCAATTGTTTTTGGAGTTGGATTGTGACCTGAAAGGTTGATACCGTTTTACCCGGTCGACAGCTAAATTACGCCGGAGGATTCATTGGATCGGCGCACCTTTTTGGCAGGATTGACTTCAGTAGGCTGTTTGGCGCTGACGAAAAACGCCGCAGCCTACCTCGCCCCGATGTCCCCTTTGCAGGAGCGCGTACGAGCACAGTTGGACCTCAGCGTGAGCGACGGTCTTACCGTGGGGGCAGTAGTGATGGTTGTACAGCGGGATAATGTGCTCGCGCTCGAAGCTGCCGGTTACGCTGACCTCGCTGCAAAAAGGCCAATGAGGACGGATGCGATCTTCGACATTCGTTCTATAAGCAAACCGATAACGGTCTTTGGAGCATTGCTTCTCGTTGACGATGGGAAGCTGGCACTGGAGGACCCACTCGCCAAGTTCCTACCCGAGTTTTCACGCCTTACGGTGAAAGGGCAGTCTCAGCCTACGAATGTGCCAATCACGATTCGCCAGCTGATGAATCACAGTTCTGGCATTGCAGAGGACAGGCCCCCGGAGTTAGAAAATATCACCCGGACTTTCGACCACAGCCTAGCGCAGGATGTGGCCCTCGTTGCTCAGCAGCCTCTAGATTTCACACCCGGCAGCAAATGGACCTACAGCAGCTCCGGCATCGCCGTACTTGGTCGGGTGATCGAAGTGATATCTGGTCAGCCCTTTGAGTCATTCATGGAAAAGCGGGTTTTTGAACCGTTAGTGATGCCAGACAGCTCCTTCTTCACCAATCGCAGCAAGGTTGATCGCATTCCAACGATGTACAACCTTGAAGACGGCAAGCTTGTAAAAGATGTAATGGACGTAACACGACCAGGTCAGAAATATCCGGGGCCAGAGTTTGGGCTTTTCTCCACAGCGGAGGATCTGCGGCACTTCGGCCAGATGATGTTGAATCGCGGCGTGTGGAACGGACACACACTGGTATCTTCCAAATTGGTAGATGAAATGCACCGCCCAGCAGACATCCACACCAGCGTTCCGAAGTATCAATCAGGTTTGGGCTTCGCAATCCATACTGAGAAGGAGGCAGAAATGAGCTATGCGGTGACGAACGAGAGCTATGGGGCAAACGGCGCCAGCGGTGGCATCATTTGGATCGATCCGAGCCTACAACTCATCCGCATCTACCTCACGCATTACTTCCTCGGCGATTTTAGAGACGGTAACCCAGCAATGAATGCGGCTTTTCCGGGTTGATAGCTTTGCGTTGCTTACCGTGACCGCGGCCGTACAAACAGGTCCAAATCCCGATGTACGCTTGGTCGTTCTTCGAACTCCGGCTGCTAAGTACCGCGAGGATGTCTCTGGTCAACTCTGGTTAGTCGCGTTCCCGTCCATTTGAGCGGCAAGCCTTTCCGCGGGATTGCACCTGTACGCGAACGGCACTGGGGAGCGTCTAGGTACAATTACTTCGGAGAAGGCGCCGTCATGTAATGGATTCGAATTTATCTCTTACCGTTTGTGGTCACGATGAGTATGACGCTCGCCGTGGGGTTCAACTTTCCGCTTCTTCCGGTTATGAAAATCGGATAAGTATCCAAGGGCGTTGATCGTAGAGTTGACATTGTCAGCCTTGCGGATTCTGATGCCCTGACCGAAGCAGGCGAGAACCTCGCCGCAGCCTCCTCTGGCAAGCCATGCGCGCTCAGCTCAATCTCGCCAGTGAACCCGGTATGACTCGAAGCCGTAACTTTGAAACTCGCAGAACTGCCGGGCTCAATTGTTTGCATCCCAGGTGCAATGGAAATGAAGAAATTACTCCCGCCAGATTCCCGATCAGGATTGGGCATCTGCACTGGGATACCAATCGAAAGCTTGTTATCCCCCATGGTGTATTTTACGGTGATCGAGCCGATTCCTGGAGCGACCGCCGTCACCTGTCCAGACGCATTCACTGTCGCAACTTCGGTGTTGGCAGATGAGAAGCTAATGTGCGACGAGGAGGTCGCGACATATGTGGTGCCGTCCGAATATTGAGCAAGCACTTCCAAAGGAATTTGTTCTCCCGGAGAATCGAGTTCGATTCCCGAGAGCGTTGCGGACATGCTTACGGGAAAATCCAATCTTTCCACATCAATCTCGACCGTCGCAAATATCGACTCCTTACCTGATTTTGGCGTGCCTTCGACCGTCAGCCTATACCCTCCAAAACCGATATCCTTCGGTATCTGCACTGAAAGCTCACCTGGAAGCAGTGAGATAGTCCCGGCAAACCCGATAGGGTTTTCGCCGGTCAGATCCACTTCCGGGAATAAACCGGGCGTTGGAGAAGTGATCTTCACGGTCAGCGTTTGGCCGGGATTCACAATGCTTCCTGCAGAGGGCTCGGTGATTTGGAGCACTGGTTTGGCTTGAGGAACTGCGGTGATAGTTGCCGGCAAGAGTGTTGTTTGGACAATTCCGGCCAATATGACCCACACCCCGATCTGGCAGGCTGGACACCCTTCCTGGTGTGATTGTTTCTTGGCGGGCATACCCAGCCACAGGATAGCACTGCTGTAATTAGTCTCGCAGTG
>QIAN01000338.1:2988-3518 GCA_003225005.1 Acidobacteriota bacterium
CAAGCCACGTTATCTTTGTTGCAATTCTCAAATGCAAGACCTCGGAACCAAAGCCTTGACGGGGCCGACATTCTTAGAGACGTCCGATTAGCGCTTATCAGAGTTGAGCTAGCACACTGATTCCCAGACTCACTTAAATCGGCTTTCCATTCAAGGAAGAAGGGCTGCAGGTGTGGGCTTGTCTACCATGCGCGGGATGCGAAGGATAGTTTCCGTCCCATCGAAGAGGTCCGTTGGATTCACGTAAAATGTCGCTTCAAACACGCGTTGGTTTGCAACGAATCGGAACTCCAGCTTCTCGTTCGGATGTGACACCAGGGGCTTGCCCTTGAAGGTGCTGGGGAAAGAGAGAGTTACGTCGTTGGGCGTAGGGTAGCTCTCATCTATCATTACCGGGCCGCCCAAAACAGCAGTAGAAACCCCGCTGGCAGTTTTCACGGCGGCACAGGGCCAGAGATGTCGAAGGCCACTCCCAGATACATTCTCACGAGGGAACGCATAATCACGAAAGCTAGCGCCACCTGGGCCGG
>QIAN01000339.1 GCA_003225005.1 Acidobacteriota bacterium
GATTTGGATCATCGGCAACGGAAGCCTCAGGCCAACGAACTTCAACAGCCCTTCCGCCCGCCAATCATTCTTCCTCTGCCATTCCTGCCAAGGATTCTCAGGAACCTGTACAGCCGCTCTGAGTTGCGTTATCGCGGCATTAATCCGCTGATCTTCCAGCGTCAGCTCCGGCAACGCGGCCTTAATGACTGCCGGTTTAATTGCAGCGCAGCTGCAGTAAATATGGCTGCGCGTGGGAAGAGCACACATCTGTTCAGCGAGAAAACAAATGAGCCTGTAGTTTTCGCCAGCAGTCTTCTTCGGGGGGAACACGGTCGCGCAGGCGACCACGAATAAAGCAAGAACATCATCGGCGGGACCTACATCCTCGCAGGCAATGACACAAAGACGTCTCCAGAAATAGGCGTACTCCTCCGGCATGCTGTCCATTGCCGAAATCAGACGAAGAGCCATTGCTTTGTCGGCCCGCCGGATGGACTTCTGAAAGGCCGATACCAGCTCCCACTTTCTTTCCCGGTTGACTGCGAAACATCTGCGAGGGGCCTCGTAATCACGAAGGCCGTTACAACCTACTTTCCGGGTATCGATGCAACTCATGAAATTGAGGAGAAAACATCCGAACCTCTTTACGTTATTTGTAAGTACCTGATTAGTAAGAGGTTCTGGTCGTTAGGATGGTTGTACTTTCAGCGAGTTTTAGCGTTTTGCAGCGAGTGCACACGGCAGTGTACGCAGGAAAGTCTTCAGATGGGAGAACGGTTCGGCTTCGGACCTTGTGTGAGTGCTTATAAACCTTGATTGTCGCCACAGCCTGCTGCGGGCTGGCATTCGTGTGCGTTGGTGTGTGCGCGGGGTTGATTTCAGGGTGGCTCCCGCGAGCCTTTATAGGCGATTTCGCGCCAGTCACGCCCCCGAAGCGACTCAAGAAGCGACTCAGGCGGACACGCCATTAAGCCGCTGGTAACATTGCCTGCGACTCGCGTGGCCGTTTGGCATCTCGTTACTCTGGTCATTACCGCTACAGAACAGTCAACCTTAGCATTAAGCTGTGCGAGTCAATTGTCTGTTAATGAGTCGCGATCCCAACCTGCAGCGAGCCGCGGCACAGGTGTTTGCCGGGATCGACCTGCATGTTTCCGAAGATGCTGTTTCCGCTCTCGAACTTATCAGCAGAAGCCACTTTGACGGATTCATTGTCGACTGTGACGGAATGAAGCACGGCACGGAAATCATTGCTGGCGTACGTAGCCAGCCGAGCCAATCGGAAATCTGTAATCTTTACGGTTGTGAATGGAAAGACATCCGTTGCAACGGCTATGGAACTCGGGTCGAACTTCGTTTTAGGCAAGCCACTCGATCTCAACCGCCTAAGCATGTATTTCCAATCCTCGCTGCACAAAATGGAGGCGGAGCACCGCAGGTACTTCCGCTATCAGGTTACGGTAGATGCGGAAGTGGTTCGTCGCGACGGCAAGGTAATTCCCGCACAAATCCTGAACGTAAGCGATGGCGGACTGGCGCTTCGGTTGTTGGAACGAGCGCATCTACATGACTCCGTAACGCTTCGGTTCCCTCTTCCGAGTGCACAGCGGACACTCATCACGGCTGTTGCCGTCCTTTGCTGGGCACGCGAGCCGATATTTGGAATGAAGTTGTTTGGCATGGATGAGGAGAGCCGCAAAGCATACGCTGAATGGCTCTCTTCCATGGCTTTGACCTGAAGGCACTCGGTTACTAGAGCTGTTGTGCTCGGAACACATCATCCGTCGGGGAAAACACCCCCGGCCCCAGCCCATCCGCATCCCATCCTCTCCGGAAAAGCAACATAAAAGCAACATCCCCACTCTGAAGCAAGTTTGATGCGTCACAGATCAGGCGTCTCCCTCTCTTGCAATCTAATTGCAAATTTCCTTGGCCGTAGAACTGCTGCAAGACTTCCTCCCTGGCCGATCTATGGCCCCTTCTTCCGGGGCCTTTTCGACCAGAACCCGCAAATGCAACTAACTTTTCGGGGGCTGCCCAAATGGCGTTGCTCTAGACAACACAATGGCTCGTAGATTAGCGGCCCCTTCAGCCCCCACCTTCCGTAACTTCTCAGTAATCAGACCGCGGTGCTATTCCGGTCCCTCAGTGATCACTTCAAAAGCGGCCAACGGTTATCACTTCAAAACCGGCCAACTGAAGTGGCCGTCCAGGACTGAGATTGTTTTACCCTGCCGCCTCCTGTGGTGGCAAGTCGGTTTTGGTGCGCCAGCTCCGCGGGCCACACTTGAGCACGTGT
>QIAN01000340.1 GCA_003225005.1 Acidobacteriota bacterium
TCTGTGAACCGCTTGCGAGAGAAGTGCCGCGTCAAACGATACCGTATCTGCGCCGTTGAGACCGTAACAGCCCGAGCCGCGGGTGAAGACGATGCGCACATCGTCAACCGGCAGGCCCAACAGCGTGGCTGTTCCCTTTCGCGTGGGATATACGGACTGCGTGGGCGACCAAACCGTTGCCCGGTCAGCTCGCACGTCTGCCACCGCGCACGATGCCCCCACCGATCCGTGCGCCTGATAGGGGTGGCAATAAGTCGCCTTCAGCACCGTTGCCGCCTGGGTCAATTTCTGGTCAACATCTTGCGAATCGACCACCAACACGTCACGGGATGGCTGCTTGCGGATGTAATCGTAGAAGTCTTGCTGAGCGGGTAGAGCGATGCCCGATGTCCAGACGACCTTGAGTTGGCCGGCAGCCTCGGCCGCTTGCATCTGTTTTTCCGCCACCACTCCAACGAAGTTTTTGCGGACGACAACCTTCACCAGGCCGGGCACTCCCCGAACCGAACTTTCGTCGACGCTCACTACCGTTGCCCCCACCGCCGGCGGCCGAACCACCCGTCCGTGCAACATTCCAGCAACGTGAACGTTGTGGACAAACTCGAAGCGGCCCGTCACCAGCTCGCTGATATCCAAGGACGGAACCGGCTTGCCTAAAACCGTCCACTCCCCCGGAGTTCGGCGCTTCGCCGTCGGATCTACCGTGAGATTGAACTTCTTACCCGCGACGAGGTCCCGATAGCTGACGCGACGCCCGCCTTTCGCGCTGATGAATCCGTTGGCGGCCGTGAGCTGACTGGCCGGCACTGCGAGACTCTGCGCGGCCATTTTGATCAGCGCTTCGCGCGCCGTGGCAGCTGCCTGGGCTAGCCCGCTGGTGTTGAAATTTGTGGGTGTCGATTGGCTGCCCGAGGTAGTCCCTTGGTCCGGCGTCAGCGACGTATCGCATTCGATGAGATGCACGCGCTCGATCGGCACGGATAGTTCTTCCGCGACCAACTGCGCCTGCGCCGTATACATACCTTGACCAAAGTCGCACTTGCCCGTGTAAGCGGTGACGATGCCGTCGGCACCGAGGGCAATCCAGGAATCAAGCCTCGCCGGATCGATGTGCGAGAGGTGCGTGTCAAATGGGCCCTGGGCCGATGCGGGTGGCTCGAGCAGAGACACCATGCTGAAGGTCACAACCAGGGCCCCGGACCTGGTCAGAAAATCGCGACGCGACAATCTCGTGATCATGCGCGCCTCGTTTTCGCATATTGTTGAATCGCCTTAAACATGCGCGCGTGAACGAAACATCGACAGAGCACGCCAGCCAGTGCCTGCCTGATTTCGTCGTCGGTCGCCTTGGGATTTCGGTCGAGAAATGCTTTCGCGCTGAGGATCACGCCGCTCAGGCAGAAGCCGCACTGCGCCGCTTCCTGGTCGATGAACGCTTGCTGTATGGCATGCGGCTTCTCGGGTGTGCCCAGCCCTTCCAGGGTCACAATCTCCGCGTGCTTCACCCCGCCTACGGGGGTGACGCACGAACGCACCGCGCCCCCATTCATAATGACCGTACACGCTCCACACTGACCGAGTCCGCAACCGAATTTCGGTCCCCGCAGATGCAGTTCGTCGCTGAGCACATAAAGCAGTGGAGTTTCCGGATCGACGTCAACCACGTGGACGCCGCCGTTGACCTTCAGAGAAATCGCACCCATATCCTCACCCGTCCCTTTCGGCCAGCATAGCATCACACCTGGTTTAGGATGCTGCTGAGCGTGGCGCGAATACGATGCGAATGATGTGGACTGCGAAGGCGATAAAACTCGATCACAACCCGGAAGCGTCGAGATTTTTCCGAAGCGATGAGGTGCGATTTGAAAGCAGCTACACCGGTTTTTGCGCAAACGTCGGCAACAAATTGTCGCCGCGCCAGGCTCAAGCGACCGTGGCTTGACAGGTTGGCCCTTGGGCCTCGGCAACACGAGTGAGTGTTTCTTTCAACCAGTGTAAGAAATCCCGGGTGTTGACCACAATCAGCGTAGTCGCCCCTACGATCATGCGCGGAAGCAGGAGAGGGCTAAGCAGCAAACCCAAGCCACGCGACTGAATTCGGCCATGTGTTTTACCTGGAGACCGACGCTGTGGGCTGGTTCATGCTGTGCGCTGTCCTGCTCGGACGGGGCGGAGCCAATTTCGCGGTTTACTCATTCTGGCTGCCCGAACAGTACAGAACAGAATGCCGCGCCAGTGCATTTGCCTTCATCACGAATATTGGACGCTTTGCAGCGGCGGGGTTCACTTTTCTGGTCGGTGCCGGCATTCGCCATTTTCAAACCATGGGTACGCCTGTCGCGCTCACCGCTTTGGCTTTCACAGTCGGGATTGCGCTCCTGCCTTTCAGGGAAGAGACTAAGGGTAAGTGTTTGCCAGCGTGAAGCAGTGGCCAATCACCGAGGCATGGCTCGGAACAAATCGAAGCGGCTCGACCACAGTTGCTGCCCCCGAATTTGTGGCACCGAGGGAGACTTGTCATGGACCAGGATCACCGGAATCATTTGGAAGAAGCCCAGGCCGTTGACACCATCGCCCGCAGAGGCGGTCTGACCTCGAAACAAGCCGGACGTGCGCGTGGCATGGCACATGGGCTCACGATGTTGACGATGCGAC
>QIAN01000341.1 GCA_003225005.1 Acidobacteriota bacterium
CCGCTCGTGCCTTCCTCGCTTATACCGGCGATTTAGAGTTTGTGCGCGACGAACTCTATCCGGTGTTCGCCGACATCATTTCCTGGCATGTCCGCGGCACGCGTTACGGAATCAAGGTGGATCCCAGCGGACTGCTCTCCTCTGGTGAACCCGGCGTCCAACTCACCTGGATGGATGCCAAGGTCGGTGACTGGGTCGTAACGCCACGCCGCGGCAAGCCCGTTGAAATCCAGGCGCTCTGGTATAACGCTCTTTGCATCATGGAGGATCTGGCTCGCAAATTCGGGGACGAGCCTGGTCAAAAGCGTTACCGCAACATGGCAACGGTGGCGAGCTGGAGTTTCAATCGTCTTTTCTGGAACGAGAACACCGGCTGTCTATACGACGTCACCAATGGTGCTCCGCCGGATCCGTCGATCCGTCCGAACCAAATCTTTGCGGTCAGCTTGACACACAGCATGTTGTCACCCGAGCGTGCACAAAGCGTGGTGAGGAAGGTTCAAGAGCATCTACTCACGTCGTATGGTCTGCGCAGCCTAGCACCGACCGATCCGCAGTACCGTGGTCGATACACAGGCGGTCCCACTGAGCGTGACGGCGCTTATCACCAGGGAACGGTTTGGCCGTGGCTGATGGGCCCTTTCATCACTGCATATATAAAGGTCAACGGAGGCGATGAGGTTTCTCGCCAGCAGGCCGGCGACTGGCTGGCCCCATTAAAAGACCACCTTGCAGATGGTGGGTTGGGGCACATTTCGGAGATCTTCGATGGCGATGCACCTCAGCGGCCTTGTGGATGCGTGGCACAGGCCTGGAGTGTGGCTGAGATCCTACGAGCTTACGTTGAGGATGTGAACAGCGTTCGCCCAGCGGCGCGGGTCGAGACCGAACCGGCGCAAGCCCCTGCGAAGACCAAAGACCGACCTGCGGCGCGTGCAGGAACGCAGGTACGGGAAGTCTCCATGACCGGAACAGGCTCTTGATTCGCGTGTAGGCCGCGATCCCGGCTTGCCGGGCCTCACCTAGCCAGCTGAATCTCCTGCAGATTCGTGGGTACGTGTCGTTTCCAGTATTCAAAGAGATCAGGCTGCTCCTGCAATTTCATCTGGATAGCTGTGATTTCTTCCGGAGAGAAATAGGTCCGCAGTTTTGGCTGAACCTTGTCGGGCGGGATATGGCTGTAGACCCAGTTGCGATACGCCTTCAGACCGACCCCGTAACCGCGATGAATCGCCTCCAGATCTGCTCCACGTTCGAACTTCACTGTGTACCGCCGGAATATCAAACGGATCAAGCCAAGGCGTCGGATGCGATTTCCGCGGCTTAGAGAGGCAACATGCGCAAGCTCGTGAGCCACAATCGCGCAAGTGCCATCGGATGGCGCTTGACGTTGAAAAAGGGCGGGGTTGACGTCCACGAAATACCGCATCCGCATAAGCAGCAGGAAGCGAGACCAGCTGAAGCGGGTTCGAAAATAATCGGACTGGCTGCGAAATGCACGGACGCGAAGGTCGATGTGAACTAGCTCGGGGAAAGACGATCTTCCGATCCTCTGGATTTCCGGGCGTGCCGCTGCAATCGGGTCATTGGCCTCTCCGCCCGTAGCGGCCGCCTGATGGTCGGCGGTCGGACAATCAGCAACCTGCGCGGCAGGGCTCGACTGACCCTGAGCTGAGAGAGCCGCAAAAATGAACCACGCAACCGCGATCAAGACTTGCGAACTGGCCAACCCGCGTTGCGAACCGCACCATAGGGTCATTCCGGATAGCTCTGCGCCAAATGGCGATACTCACGAGTCGCATCAAGCAAGTCGGCCACTGAAGCTGGCCGGATGCCCCGAGCACGGTTGAGGTCTCCGATTTCGAAAGCGATTCGCCATTGTTGGAACAACACGCGATAGGCGTCGAAAAGACTGAGCTTGGGGTCGTAGATGTGCGTTGCTTCCGAGGTGACACCATTCAACTCAACGATCTTCATGTTGCGGCCTGCTCTAAAGTCTCGACGCGAAGGAACACGAATATCAAAGCGCCCGAAGAAAAAACCGTCGAAGGTCTTGGCGATGCGGTCGATGACTTCTTCTAAGTCTGGGGTAATCGTCTCGCCTCCGTCGAGAAAGATGGCACCGCGGCAATGGGTCCCAATCTCAACCAGTTGCATACTCTCTCCCGCCGCGGGCACTTCTTGAATTCGCTCTGAATTCTTGCGCAAGTAGAAGTCTGACATACAAACCGCGCGATCATCCGCGAGGATCAGCTCTGCCAATGTGCGGTTTCCGTCACCAAGAAGAGTGGGCATCCGCTTCTCCGTCACTGAGAAGACCCGGCCGCGTTCGTCACCGGGGTAGCGGTAATAGAAGACCCCATACTCCTCGCCTGGAACATACTCCTGCAAGATCACAGGGCAAGCGGCATGCGTCAGATACTCAATGCTCCCGCATGAATTCCTCGGCCTCGGAAATGCGATAGGTGGGTACTCTGGATGCCAGAAGAGTGGAACACGGTAGCCGCGGAAAGGCATTTTTCAAGTGTTCCAGGATCTGATGTTTGGACTCTCCCACGAATCCGCCCGCTGGAATCGCGGGGTTAGCCGCCGTGAACAGCGTCCAACTTCGGAACCTGATTCCGAGGTAAGCGATGTAGGCAACCACCGGCGGATAAAACAAGTAAGGGGGCCAGAACTCCCAGCGAGACCAACGCTTCAGCCGTCCGACAAAGTTGCGGCGCCCTCGAGTCAGGGCGCTAGTGAACGACTGTCTTAGTTGACCAGAATCGAGTTCCATCGCGAGGGGCATGATTTCAACTCGCTGCCGTGCTAATACCCCAAACAGCTGGATCCAGGCAGTCAGCTCTCTCAATCTCTATTGGATCAATCTGAGCCATTGTGCATGGACTGCCGCGGAAATGACCCATCTGTACGTTTCCAGCCGTGACCATGATCTCGCTATAACTCAGCGTCTTCACGTCCTTGCGGTGGACGCACAAACTAAATGGTCCTGGGCCGCCCGCGTGCGACGCGTGAAGTCTTCGCAGCCAGGGCACAGAGCCGGCGAATGATTCATGCTGTGCGCTGCGACATGCTGCCCCGCGCAGACTCTCGGCCCGATCGTCCGAAAGGCTCGATGAAAACCAGTGCCGCGATTCCCACATATGAGCCTGGAACCCAAGCTGTTTCGAGTCCCAACGCCACTCCCAGATCTCTTGTTCCGACGGAAATACTCCAACAAGCCGAAATGGCATCATTCCTTTGAAGTTCGAAACGTCGAAAACCGCATGCAAGTCCGAGAGCGATCGCGAATCAATAAGAGCCGGGATCACTTGTCCTCTGCTCGGTGCTTTATGATCGATGCTGTGCGGAGTGACGTCATTCCAATTCAGCAGTGCGA
>QIAN01000345.1 GCA_003225005.1 Acidobacteriota bacterium
TCTCAACTGCTGCAATCAATTTAGTTTTGTCCTGGGTGAACGGCTGCAGCAATTGCAAGCCGCCGGAGATCGAGAATAGGGCCACCGAATCACTGTCGGAGATACGCTCGCGAATATACTTTATTATGCCTTCGCGCACGTGTTTCAAGTTCGCTAGTTCGGTACTCTGGCCATCCAGCACCAGGGCAATAATGTTCCGCGGAAAGCCATTTGGAGTGCGTGACTTTGGCTGGGTGGAATCGTTTGCGGGCTGAGTGGGATCGTTTGGCCTGCTGGATTGAGCCGCTTCGTTGGTGGTGAGGGTCGAGTCGAAGAATTCGATCTTCTGCGCCACGCCGTTCTCAGTGACCGTGAACTCTTCCGGTTTGAGATCGTTGATGGCCTTGCCCTTCTTGTCTTTGACGATCACGTCAAGACTCACGAGGTTCGAAGTAACTCTGATTACCTCGTCGTCAGCGCTCTTGGTTTGCTTTTTGTCTTGTGCTTGAACCGGGATGGCGGCGAAAAAGATGGCAGCCGTGATGAGCAGGCTGAGACACGCGCCCGTCCAGCCCTTTTTCAGAAAAGAATTACGGAAATGCATATTTTATCCCAGTTCTTTCGGCAGGCAGCTTCTTAGGTGGAAAGGGCCGCTGTTCTTTCGTGTCGGTTCGTGTGATTTCGTGGATCGTTTTTCATGTCTCAGGCGAACGATCCACGAAATCACACGAAGCTACGCTAAAGGATGCCAGCTCTTTCGGTCTAAGAGATACCGTTATCACTTCAATTCGAACCTGGCTTTTAATCCGGCGATCATCACCTCGAACTCGCCTGGCTCAACAACTGATTTGTTATTGGCGCCAATGAACGAAAGATCGTCAGGACCAAGTTTGAAGGTCAAGGTTCGACTCTGGCCGGGGGTCAGATAAATCTTGGCAAAACGTTTCAGCCTTTTTCCGGGGGGCGATAGAGAGGCAACCAGATCACTGAGATAGAGTTGGACGACTTCCTTGCCTGCTCGCTGACCGCTGTTGGTTACGGTGATGCTGACCGACACTGGATCATTGGCCCCGATTGTCTTCCGATTGAGTCGCAGATCTTTGTAGCTGAAAGTCGTGTAACTTAGGCCGTCGCCGAAGTCAAACTGCGGTCTGATGCCGGCGTTATCGAATCTTTCAGTTTCGAATGCTTTGTGATCGTAGGTCATCAAGGCATTCGGAAAACGTGGATAAGTGAAGGGCAGCTTGCCGCAGGGGTTAAAGTCGCCAAACAGAACATCAGCCACTGCCTGCCCGCCTTCATTGCCGGGGTTGTAGGCCATCAACACCGCGCTTGCGTTGTCTGCAATGCGGTTAACAATTCGTGGCCGGCCCTCAACCAGCACCAGCACCACCGGTTTGCCTGTGGCTTCGATGGCTTCGGCAAGTTCCCGTTGAGGCTCGCCCAGGGTCAGGTCATAAATGTCGCCGGGGGTCTCGGTGTACGATCCTTCGCCAAGACACAGCACGACCACATCAGCAGCGACGGCAGCATGCACCGCGGCAGGAATGTCCACCGCTGATTCCAGATTAGTAGGGGTGCCATTTGACGGCGATCCCGCGCGACGCATGATTTTCGTGCCGGGAAAGTAGGTAATGTTTGCTGCCCCGATCTTCGCTTCGATTGCGCGGCGAATGGTCGGACGGTCTTTGGGATAAAGTGATTCTTCCGAGCCTTGCCAGACATAGGTCCAGCCGTTATTGAGAGAGATCAGCGAGTCGGCAGTCGGGCCGGTCACGAGTATTTTTCGACCTTTCGCCAACGGCAAGAGCTCATTCGTGTCCTTCAGCAGAGTCATCGATTCACGCGCTGCCTGCAGGCTTGCCTGCCGCGATTCAGGTAGTCCAATCTTTGACTTGAGCGCAGCATTGGGCATCGGGTTCTCGAAGAGCCCCAGCTCAAACTTCACTTTCAAGATCCGACGCACTGCTTCATCGATCCGCGATTGCGGTACGGAGCCTTCCTTAATCAAAGCAATCAGGTTATCGCTGAAGCTGTAATCGAGCGGCACCATGCTCATGTCGATGCCGGCCATGATTGCCATCCGCGTTGCTTCTTTCTCGGTGGCCGCGACATGCCAGACGGTCACTAATTTCTTAATGTCTTCCCAGTCAGAAACTACAAATCCTTCGAAACCAAGTTCATCACGAAGGATGTCAGTCAGTATGTGGCGGCTTTGACTGCGGCGTCGAATGTCGGCAGGAAATATTCCCGCAGATAATTCTCCGGGATCCATGCGGGGGTTCTGTCTCTGCCGTTAAAAGAAAAGCTGTAGCCCATGTAATGTTTCAAGCTGGTAGCTACGTGGTCCTGCGACCCAACATCCAGTCCTTCCATGCCGCGCACGAAAGCCACGCCCATCACTTTGGCAAGATAGGGATCTTCACCGAAGGTTTCGTAGAAGCGTGGCCACAGCGGTTGGCGACCGATATCAAGCACCGGTGAAAAGCTCCAGGGGATCCCGGCGGCGCGCGTTTCCATCGCGGCAATTTCCGCACCCCGTTTCATCAACTCAGGATTCCAGGTTGCGGCCATGCCAATCTCCTGGGGGAACAGAGTTGCACCCTGCACGTAGTTGGCGCCGTGAATCGAGTCGATCCCGTAGATAACCGGAATACCAAGCCTGGTCTTTTTTGTCGCGGTCTCCTGGATCTGGTTGATGATCTCGTGCCATTTGTCGACAGTGAGCGCCTGCTCGGCCACGTTCAGAATTGATCCGACACCATAGTTCACGATTGCTTTATCAAGCTTGGCCGGATCAATCTGGATCTCCTGATCCCTGCCCCTCGCGATCATACCGATGGCGAGCTGGGTCATTTGTCCGACTTTCTCTTCAAGCGTCATTCGCTTGAGCAGAGCGTCGATCTTTTGCGAGTTGTCACGCCGTGGCCCTGCCGCGCGAATGGCGTTTTGAAAGAACAGATCGCTATCCTCAACCTCCGCGGTCACCGCTCCTCGGTCGACGGATTGAGCTGGCAGGGCGCTCATGCTTTTTGTCGTAGGTACTGGAAGGCCGAGCCAGGGTGAAAGGGCAGAAACCACGAGCACAAAGGCCACTATTCTCATCGAATTGTCGTTTCCTTTTTTCGGAAGGGATCGAAAGAAACTGCGGCGCTATTCTCGTCTATTGGTAAGGGATATTCAAGCGATCACGGACTTAGAAACTTGGCCGACTACTCAGGTTTTTAGAAGCCGTCTTCTTTAGGTTGTTGCCCTTCTTTTACGAAGCTTTTCGTACATGGTCCGCGGTACAATATTGGTCTGGGTATGAAACCACTAAAGATTGGCATCACCGGCGTCCGCGGCATTGTCGGCGAGACCTTCACCCCCGAAGTAGCAGTCGGATTCGCCCAGGCGTTTGCTACCTATCTCGACAGGGGTCGCATTCTTGTTTGTCGTGACACCAGATTATCAGGGCCGATGGTGCGCTCCGCAGTTGTAGCCGGACTCCTGGCTGCAGGTTGCGAGGTAATCGATCTTGGCATTTGTCCGACACCCAGCCTGCAGTTGGCGGTAACCTGGCTCAAGGCTGACGGAGGGATTGCAGTCACTGCCGGTCATAATCCCGCGCAATGGAGTGCGCTGAAGTTTGTCCGTGGCGATGGCCTTTATTTGAATCCCTTACAGGCCGAAGAGCTCTTAGACATTTTCCATCAGGGAGAGTTTGCCAAGGCCACATGGAACAAGATCCAAGCCGCCATCCAACATCAGGACCCGATCGAACACCATATCGAATCGCTAAAGAATGCCTTTGACACTATCGCCATTAAAGCGCGTCGCCTGAAGGTTGCGGTCGATTGTTGTAACGGTGCTTGTTCCAGACTTATTCCGCGTTGGCTTGCGGAACTCGGCTGTGAAGTCGTGGCAATCAATGACGATTCCACTGCGACCTTTCCGCACCAGCCTGAACCGACGCCAGAGACCATGGCCCAGCTCAGTGCGGTTGTTAAGGCCGGTCATGCCGACATTGGTTTCGCTCATGACGCCGATGGCGAGCGACTCGGAATCGTTGACGAATATTTCCACTACGGGTGCTATGGAACAGATCGCTGCGCGCTATGGAGGATCTATTGTGCGCACCCAGGTTGGACAGACCTACATATCCGAGGCCATGCTTGAACATGACGCCGTCCTCGGAGGCGAAGGCAGTGGTGGCGTCACGGTTCCGCAAGTTCAATTGACCCACGACAGCGGCGCCGCCGTTGGACTAATTCTCGAAGGCCTGGCGCGCTCGGGCGACCGCGTCTCGGACGTCATTGACCAACTTCCCCGACTTTTTATGTTGAAGCACAACTTAGCGGTAGAACCCAATCGTCTGTACTCGGTGCTGCAAGACTTTCGGGTCGCAGTCGAGCGTGAGCAGCTGGCCTATGATCTGACAGACGGCATTAGGATTGATTTACCCCTGGGTTGGATACACGTGCGAGCTTCCAACACGGAATCCATGATTCGAGTTATTGTCGAAGCCGAGGACGAGGCGAACGCTCGCCGCCTGCTTGATTGGGTGCGCGACAGATTGAATAAATGAGACTTTGGAGTGCGGCGACTTGTCGCCGCTTTGAAAAGTAACTCAGGAGTTAAAGCGGCGACAAGTCGCCGCACTCCATATTTTATGCGACCGATACCGAAGGATGTGCACCTGCTTATCTAGGGTTGAAGCAACCCTGGGCTTTGAGACATAACCGCTTCGCGGTATCCCTACCGCACGGCGTGATCAAATCATGCGACCGATACCAACTCTCAAAATCAGCATCTCCGGCGTGCGTGGAGTGATTGGCGAATCGCTGACGCCCATCTTGCTGACGCGTTTTGCGCAGGCCTTCGGCACCTATATTGGCGCGCGTACGATTGTCATCGGGCGCGATCCACGTACCTCAGGTGAAATGGTCAAACAGGCTGTTATAGCTGGTTTGCTCTCGAGCGGTTGTCGCATCCTCGATGTCGGTATGTGTCCCGTGCCGACTATTCAACTACTTGTCCGTCATCATCGCGCCCATGGCGGCATTGCGATTACCGCAAGTCACAATCCCGCGGAATGGAATGCGCTGAAGTTCATTGGTCAGGGCGGTTTTTTCCTGAACACCGGTCAGGCCCGCGAACTGCTGGACATTTACCACCAGGGCGAATACACGCGCGTCGGGGGCGCGGAGATGAGGGAAACCGATCTGCATATTCAAACGATCATGCAGGCGCTGGGACCATTACCAACACGCCAGAAAAGGCTCCGGGTGGTTCTTGATGCCTGCAATGGGGCTGGCTCGCTGGTGGGTCCAAAGCTGCTTGGAGTGCTGGGTGCGGAAGTCTTTACGATTAACGTAACCCCCAACGGATCATTTCCGCGTCCGGCCGAACCTTTGGCGGAAAACCTCGAGGACCTGTGCGCTATGGTCAAAGCACAGCAGGCCGACGTTGGCTTTGCCCAGGACATGGATGCCGATCGCCTGGCGATAGTTTCAGAAGGTGGCGTGGCGATTGGCGAAGAGTACACGCTCCTTCTGGCGACTGCACAGGTTCTCAGCAAGAATCCCGGACCAGTCGTGGCAAACCTATCAACCACGTCCGCGCTTCAGGACGTAGTCAGGCGGTTTGGTTGCTCGCTTTTTCTGTCGAAGATCGGCGAGGTCAATGTCACTGAAGAGATGCAGAAACGAAGCGCCGTAATTGGCGGCGAAGGGAACGGGGGCGTCATTTATCCGCGCCTCAATTTTGCGCGCGATAGCCTGGTTGGCATGGCCCTCATCCTGCATCTGCTGGCGGAAACTGGTCAGACAATTACTGAGTTGGTAAAGACCTTGCCGCAGTTCACGATGATCAAGGAAAAACTGGTTTGTCCCTCAGATAGAATCTCGGTCATGCTCAGAATGCTTCGCCGTGAGTACGCGGCATATCCGATGGATCTGCGCGATGGTGTGAAAGTGAGCCTGCCCAACGGATGGTTCCTGGTGAGAGGTTCAAACACTGAGCCGATCATCCGCGTGATCGCGGAGGCTGAGCGTGAGGCAGATGCGAGGACGATCTTTGATCGCGTCTATTCACGGGTTCAGAAGTGTCTTAACTAGCGAGTTCATTTATCAATCATCGGGGCACTAGCCCGACCGTAAGGGAGGGCTCAATCACGTCGCTAACACGTGAGCCCTCCCTTACGGTCGGGCTAGTGCCCCGGTGTTAGGCGCCGATCTTGTTAGGCGAACTCTAGAGACCGGACACTAGTTGGCTTAATCCTTGACCCACGGCGAGACTTCGGAAAGAATCGTGGTCGTTCAAACGTTAAGCAAACGGTCAACAAACAGGATACGAGGACTTCTGCGATGTTATTTCAGACCAGGCTATACCGCAGTCTTCTGTTATCCATAGGAAGCGGGACGCTCGCTTCACTCGCCATATTTATCGCTCCCTCGTTTGCGGGACCGGCAACCGGCCAAGTCGCTTCACGGGTGAGTCATCGCAAGAAGGTGTCTTCGCAAGTACTCTTCGACGACTTTAACTACTCAAACTATGGGGCATTAGCCAAACACGGCTGGATCATTCGGACTGCGGCAGGGTGGCCGGGTGTTCCCGGCGCAACCTGGGGAAACAAAGGCGTCTCATTTCCTGTTGACCAGGATCGGCGAGGCAATCGTCTGTTGCGCATGATCTCTTCCACTGACGGCAACGGATCCAATACCCATCAAACCCAGATTTGCCATCAACGCAAATACCTGGAAGGCACCTTTGCCGCTCGGGTTCGCTTTGTGGATGCGCCGACAGAGGGCCCCAGCGGGGATCAACTCGTAGAGAGCTTCTACACGATTAGCCCTCTGAAGGCGCCATGGGATCCTGACTACAGCGAGCTGGATTTCGAGTATCTGCCGAATGGCGGCTGGGGCCTCACTGGACCTACACTGTTTACGACTTCGTGGAGGACCTTCAGTCCGGAACCTAATTGGAAAAAAGACAACGTCTTTGACACCAGCAGTGGAAGCATTGCCGGATGGCATACACTCGTAACACAAGTCTCTGGTGGAAAGGTGAAATACTTCATCGACAGCAAACGTCTGGCAGAGCACGGTGGACAGTATTATCCGCGATCGCCGATGTCAATTAATTTTAATCTTTGGTTTATCCGGGACGCGGCCGTGAAATCCAATGCTGTACGCCGTTATCAGGAGGACATCGATTGGGTGTTCCATGAAGCAAACAAAATACTTGCGCCTGACGAGGTTGAAGCGAAGGTGGGCGCTCTGCGACGAAGGTCCGTCAAATTCCAGGATACAGTTCCGGCGCCTGTGCCGGCGTTGATATCACCATGTGATTACTGAGGGCTCCCTTGCCGGAACGGTTAGATGTTTAGCCAGGCGGCGCATGTGCGGTTCCACTAGGCGAGTCTCATGATGCGCTGCTACATCTGAAATTTAGGAGGAGCAGTGATGAAGAGAATTATCTTTTTCCGTTCTGGGATCTTGGCGATCTTAATCCCTTTGGCTGCCGGCCTGGTCTCCGGCCAGAATGCCTCGAAGCCTGCCGAGTCCGAAGCCTCCAAACTCGTCTATGCCGATTTTCAGAACGTAGAAAGCGGGCGGCCAGTCAGCAAGCATGGTGGCGCGGTGCGGATGAACGTGTATGCTCAGAACTTAGCGAACCCTCCGCAATTTCGTGGTTCGGAAAATGCAAATCCTCCCGCACCGGCGTTTGCGCGAGTTACGGCGGAAGATGTCGCGGCCGCCTTCGATTACGAATTGCGCGTGCCGAACGAGTGGGAGGGAGTCAACATGGAGGTGTTCGGTGAGCCCCAGAAAGACGGCAAACTCGTGCCTGACGATGTGAGCGGCTATAAGTTCATCACGCTCCGCGTCTTTGCTAAAGGCACCCAGTACCTAAAACTCGAGCTGATTACGCGCGGTCAGGGCTCCAATCTCGAGTCAGGTTATCCTGCAGCAATCATTCACCTGTCTCCGGGCTTTAATACCTACAAACTCAAGCTCGACTCTTTTAACCAACCAGATTGGGCGGTGCAACTTGATCTCAAGCGGGACGTCCTCAAGAAGTTAACGTCCGTCACTATTGGGGTGCACTGCGATAAGTGCGTAATGGAGAAAGGGACCGTGGTGGTCG
>QIAN01000342.1:0-2773 GCA_003225005.1 Acidobacteriota bacterium
GAGCCGCCAGCGCAATCGCGTCATCATCCGAGATCCGGTGTCGCCGGGACGCGCCGTTTTTAGTTCCTCGGTTATCCAGTTCTGAATCCAACGGTAGCGACTGGTTTTGAATCTGCGATGCGCCCAGACCCGATTCTCAGCGCCTGCGTCTGTGCTTATCGGCGGCTGAAGGCCGTAGCATTTCGTAATTCCAATGCGAGTCAGCGCAGTGACGTCCCGGCGCTCGAAAGCCTCTTGTGTCTTGCTCGGCACAGGGACATTTTCGGGTGATTGCTCTACTGCTGTGAAGGTCACGAACTACTGATAACTTTAGTCACTCGGTGATAGCTTCTGTGCTATTGGCACCGGTTTGAGCGGTTTCTAGCGGGACGGTAGGCTTTGTTCTCTATAAGTTATAGAGGCTGCTAGGGGCTTAGCCGTTCTTACGGAACTCAAAGCGGGGGGATAACCACCCCATACGCTAACGTAAGGCCGAATTCCTCTGCCGGCGCCCTAATCTGTCAATCCAGCGGAAACCCGCGGGCCGCAACTGGAACTCCCAACTTCCCATGAAGGGCTTACGGCTCGTGTCTCGGTTTCATATCTACCCATAACCCTCCGTCCTGGTCAATCTGGCAAGCCTTCCCACACGGTTGAAAAGTAGGGTCATTCTCAATGGCAATCAATATCTGCTGATTTTCCGGAAATTCTTCCGGACCGCTTTTTCTTTGCAAAATGTCAGCAAAAAAGGCGCCGGAGGATTCCGGCGCACTGAGGATGACTCGCGAGATGCGGGCAAGCGAGTCGGGTAAATCTCAGGAAACTATTTGCTCTCCGCGCTGGGACTCGCGCCTAAATCGCGGCGGCCATTGACGGCTGTTCGCGCAGCGCGGGCGGCGGGCTGGGTCGAGGCGGCAGCACCGTAGCGCTCCAGCAAAACCGGAGCCATGGCGTTTTCAGCTTCCTTCACGAAAATCATCTTGTCTTCCGAAACCATATCGACGCGCACAAAATCGCCGAGCTTCACTTGTCCAGTCGCAACCAAACTCGCCATCGGAAACACCAGATGTCGCTCGATGGCCCGTTTGAGATGGCGCGCGCCATAACGCGGATCGGTCCCTTCCTTCAACAGAAATTCCTTTACCTGAGCCGTGCAGTTGAATACAAACTGATTCGTCCCGGCAGCCAAGAGGACGCGCTGCTGGACCATGCCCAGTTCGATGTCCAGAATCTGCGACAAGTGCTCGTCGCGCAGAGTCTTGAAGACCACCGTCTTGTCGATTCGGTTCATGAACTCAGGCGTGAACTTGCGTCGGGCCGCTTCAACCGCTGTACGCTGGATCTTGTCGTCGAAAGAGCCATCAATTTGCACTGTCTTAGGAGCGAAACCTAGAGTCCCTTCGACCAGGTTCGTCATCTCGCTGGCGCCGAGGTTTGAAGTTAGAATGATGATGCACTGCGAAAGATCGACGCGGCGGTTATCGCCGAGCGTGAGCGTGGCCTTGTCGAGAATGCCCAGCAGCAACTGCCACAGCGAGTCGGAAGCCTTTTCAATCTCGTCAAACAACACGATCGAGAGCCTCAGCTTTTCCGTAAACCACTGATTCAGCGCCTCCTGCGTGAGCAGGGGATGAGTCTCCCGATGTCCCAGGTATCCCGGAGGCGAGCCGATCAGCTTGGCGATCTCATGGGAGTGCTGAAACTCGGCGCAGTCAATCTTGATGCAGGCATGGGCGTCGCCGAACAGAGCCTCGGCCATGGCTTCGACCACACGGGTCTTGCCCGATCCCGTAGGCCCCAAAAACAACAGGTTGCCCACAGGTCGACCAGGGGCGTTGAGCCCGGCGAGAAACATCTGGAAGATTTCGACCACCTTTTCGATGGCCAGCTCCTGGCCGACAATGCGGCGGCGGAGGGCGGTTTCAAACTCCCCCGCATCGTTACTGCGGCGGTTGGGATCGAGTACAGTGGCCAGATTCGTTCTCATAAAGTCGCTTGCCCGGTTTTACCCAGGGTCTGTCCCTTTCGCGAGCCGTTTTCTCGGCTATTGCCTGCCTCTTGCCGGATTTTGCTGGCCTTCTTTTATCACCAGACCGTAGCTTCTGGAAACGACAAAAACCGTCATTCTCAGTTGCACCGCCGATCGTAGCCGTCCGGTCGGCTCATTGGGAAATAGCAAGCGGCTGGCCATGAAATCGCACCGCACGTGGAACCAGTATCTCGTGTCGCTGGCAGAGGTTACGGATCTAGACGATGGAAGGCGAAGATTAGAAAAGAGAAACAGTTTGCGCATCCGGGAAGGCCAACTACCGCGTTGCGCCTGCCCAGCGGCGGCTCTACGGGGTTTCCCACTATGGCCGTCCGCCATTCCAGAACACCAAAATGAGAGGTTCAGAACTTTCGCCGGGCGAGCCGCCACCTCGACGAGACAAAAACCAAGAGGGGGTGTCCAGCGGTAACTAGCGAGCGCAGTATGCGCCCGATAAGATCGCAAGCGAGTCTGCAAGGAGGACGTCTTGCGCCGCTGGTTTGCCCTGGTTGTCACATCAGCCTCATGTCTTCTTTTCGGCGGGGCCGCATGGTTCAGCCCGCGACCTTCCGGAGTCGTGGCGCCGCAGGAACAAAGTGCATCCACCAAGCAGGCCGTAGCCGTATCGCCGGCGGGGGGCTCCCAAAGCGGTTTGAAGTCCAGCGCCCAGTTACAGCCGGCCAGCATCTCGGCCGTCAAGCACGCCGACATTCCCGCGTTGCAACCCACGGCCGCCCCCGGCACCGAAATATACACCGCGAAGCG
>QIAN01000342.1:3085-8415 GCA_003225005.1 Acidobacteriota bacterium
AAGCACGCCGACATTCCCGCGTTGCAACCCACGGCCGCCCCCGGCACCGAAATATACACCGCGAAGCGCGGCGAGAGCATCCCCACCGTCGCGCATCGGTATCTGAACAAGACTTCTTACCTGACCTCCTCTGAGCTCGCCGAAGCCATCCGGCAAGTCAACGGGAAATCTAACGGAGACCATAAAGCCAATATCCTCAAAGCCAACGAAAACGTAGTCATCCCCGGAATTCTCCCCGCGCCCATCGTCGAGAAGACCGTCCCTGTCGCCAAAGACTTCGAAGTCCGCGCCATCTACCTGACCGGCATCATGGCAGGCAGCGATCACGGACTTCGCATTATCCGCCACTGGCGCGAAGTAGGAGGCAACGCGATTGTCTTCGACATCAAAGACTCCGACGGCAGCGTCACCATACCCTTCGAGCATCCGCTGCTGGGCAAGCATCAGGTCTACATTCACGACGTCCCGAAGTTCATCCACTTCGTGCACCAGCAGAACATGCACGCCATTGCCCGCGTCGCCATCTTCCGCGACGAGCGGCTGGTCAAGGAGCATCCCGAGCTCGCCGTGCAGTCAAAGAAGACGAAACAGGCGTGGCGCGAAAACGGCAAGCTGGTTTGGACCGATCCCTCTCAGCCCAAGGTTCAGGACTATGACATCGCCCTCGCCAAGTACGTAGCCCAGCTAGGCGCCGACGAAATTCAGTTCGACTACGTCCGCTTCCCCGCCGAAGGCGACCAGAAAGACGCCAGCTTCGCATTCCAGGCAGGATCGGCTAGTTCCGCCCAGGGTTCAAGCGAGCCGTCCGCAGCGGAGCGCGTCCCCGGGCCATGTGGAGACGGCCCCCTCGGCCGCCCCACCGAAGCGAAGCAAGGCGGAACCTCCACAGCTGTTGAAAGCAGCGATTCCCTCTGCACAATTCCAGCCGCGAATGCCAACTCGGACACAGCCCCGAAGGGGCGCAAGAAGGCAGCCCACGGCGCAAGCCCTGGGATCGCCGCCGAAAACGACCAAGCCCCGGAGGCGCGACAGAAAAAGCCTGGCCGTAGCGTAGGCGCCGCCAAGCCCGTCGCCCTGCGCGGTCCCCAGCGCTCCGACGTAATCACCGCCTTCCTGAAAAAGGCCTACGCCGAGATTCACCCCACCGGTGCGCTGCTCTCACTCGACGTGTTCGGAGTGATGGCCTGGCAGCGCCCCGTCGACCTCTCCCACACCGGACAGGACATCGTCGGCATGGCCAAGTATTGCGACGTGCTCTCACCCATGATCTATCCCTCACACTTCTTCGGCATGGACAACATCGCCCGCCCCGGAGACGCCCCCGAGCACTTCATCGGCGAATCCATGGAGCGCTTCGAACTCATCACCCGGGTTAGCGCAGAAAAGGTTAGCGGAGGAAAGTCCGCCGGACAAAAGTTCAGCGGCGTGGTCATCCGCCCCTGGCTACAGGCCTTCCACTGGCGCACCAAGACCTATTCCCCCGAATACATCAAAGTGCAGGTCGCGACCGCCAAAGAGAAAGGCGGCATAGGATTCTTATTCTGGAACGCCGCCAACGACTACAGCAAGCCCTTCATAGCCATGCCCGAAATGCGAGCCGCCGACCTAAAAGAAGGCCCAAACGGAAAGCCAAAATTCTTCCGCGGCGACGAGCCACCAGGGACAACAGTCAAGGCAAGTCTGACACCCACCGTCGTCCCCGCGCCAGCCCCTGTGGAACCCGGAAGTCACTAAACCGTTCTTGTCATTCCTACGCTTGATACTGACATGTCCCACCTCAACTTTTGTCATTCCGACACCCGAGCAAAGCGAAGGAAGCGGGAATCGGCCTTTCCGCGCCCTCGGCACGAATGCCACCCACCTCAACCCCAGGCGCACAATAAACTTCGCCTTTAGCCGCACCAAAAGCCGTCGCAGTGGAATCGGGTGGCCGGCGTCGTCCCGTAGGGACGCCTGAAATCGACCGGAGGTTCAATGCCAACATAATTCCCCGGGGGCAAAGGCTTTCGATGGATTCTGGCCCCTTTGATTTGTTTCTCTACGTCAACCTCACATCCAACAACACCAGCCAATACTGAAAGGATTGCAAAGCAAAACCACACAGGATGAGCCCAATACCAAAGGCCCCCAGCCGCCGCTCAGGAAGGTTGTCAGCGTAGTACTCGATCAACGGAACTATTGCACCGCCCATCCCGGTCACAATGCCGATCACCAACCCAATGCGAATCGCAAACGTCCACGCGTGGTCGACGTGCTGCACGAGAGCGCTGCACAGAAGCGCCGTCACGGTGTAGCCGAGCGTTCGCACCAGGATTCCCCAAGCGTGACGGCGGGTGATGCGCGGCTTGCCGGTCGCGGCGTAGTCGAGCGCCGGACGCATGCCGCGAGAATACGCAAGGATTTGGCCCACACTGAGCAGAATGGCGAAGGTGGCGGCAAATTCCAGGCCCAGAGTCCGATATAGGCCGGTGCTAAAGGCAAATCCTCGTATCGCGCTGAACCATCCTTCCCACCACAACGAATAGTGGTCGAGCCCCCGAGCTGCTCGATTGAGCTCAATCGCAATCGTGACGCCGCTTGCCACGCCAGAAGTTAGGCCAAAGAAAAGACCAAGTCCAAGACCGTAGCCAATTCCAAACACAACGGAATAGGTCACAACCCGGGTAAGCAATCGCAAAGGGCCATGCTGACCGCCCAGCAAATCGTAAGCAAGGTAAAGACTCCCGATCACATCCAGGCAAGTACCCGTAATGCTGATCGCGGCAACCGTGTGATGGTCCATGGCAACGATTCTAAGGGCAGTACTATAAAGGCCAGTCCTGTTTCACCGACCGAGCTGCATCACGTGACATAGATTTGAGGGGTTCCTGCGCTCCATCGCGTAGGGACGGGTGACAATAGCCCGGTGTTTCTACGCCGGGGAAGTTGGCCAGACACGTCTGCGTCACGCAGAGCCTGTTCCTGAGCGAAGCTGAAGGGGACGACCGAACAATCTTTGGTGAATAGGTTGGGGGATGAATTTCACGAGTCCCTCCGGGACGCGGTTGCTGATCCGGTGCGGGCCCGGCGTGGAACTCCGGGCAACTCTCCAATAGCCCCTACGGGGACCGAAACCCGATAACCATCGATGGTCCTGCGGTGCCGGTCCGGTTCTCAACGTTCCCCACGGACCGAAACCGAATGCCACCTACCGCTGTCGCCGCGGCGCGAGATGCTCGGGCTTACGCGGTCTCACTCTCCAACGCGCTGAGGGTGTCGTCGTCCACATCCCACTTCTTCAGAATTGTCATGATGGTTTTCGTGCCGAAGCCGGCTCGCGCCAGGTGCCGAAAGACTCTCGCCACCTGTTTCCGGTCTTTCGGTTTTTGCAGCCGTTTCCGCCGGAGATAGTCGCGGGCTTGCTTCTCTTCCCTCACGCCTTCGTACGCCGAACTCACCGCCTTGTCGATCAAGTCGGCGCGCACTCCGCGAGTCTTCAATTCTGTGATCACGCGCATCTTGCCAAATTTCTGATTGTCGCGACGTAGCGAGGAGTATGTGGCTGCATATTGCGAATCGTTCAGGTAGCCGTTGTCTTTCAGCCGCCGAATGATCAATTCCACCAGCGTCCGTCCGTACTCCGTTTCCAGCTCCACGCGAGGGCGGAACAGACGCTTGAGCTCGGCCACGGTGCGCATGCGTCGACCAAGCGCTCCTACGGCGTATTCGTAAAGCTCATCCTCGGACTTAAGCTTTTTTGGCCGGGGAAACGACATGCGAGCTAACGATAGCGCAAATCATCGGTCGGAAGCGAAATTGTCAACAGGGTTAGTTCCGCTGCGGCAGCTTGCTGCCGAAGCGCATCGCTGTGCCCCGGGGTGAGCACGCCTGAGCGATAATGCTAAGGGCAGAGGAAGAGATCGAAAACATGACCGTAAAGAAAATCACGCCGGTGTTGTTGGTGGAAGACGTCGAGGCTTGCGTCAAGTTCTGGATGGAGCGCCTGGGCTTTGAAAAGACCGCGGAAGTTCCTGAGGGCAACGAACTCGGCTTCGTCATATTGCGGAAGGGCAACGTCGAACTGATGTATCAGAGTTACGTCAGCGCTGACAAAGACTCCGCCGCAACCTCTCAGGCAGCTCGTAAAGGCCCGACCCTCCTCTACGTGGAAGTCGAGAACCTGAACGAGATCATTCGCGCCATCAAAGGCGCTGAGGTCGTCGCTCCCGTGCGAGAAACGTTCTATGGTACAAGGGAAATTAGCGTCAAAGATCCGGGCGGGCACATTGTGACCTTCGCGCAATTTGTCGGAGCGCAGCACTGAAATCGGATCGGGAAACATTGCGACGCGAACAAAAAAGGGCGCGCATCACGCGCGCCCCAAACAAGGCGGCAACTCTATGTTGAAGGCGAATCTCAATTCTCCGAAGCCGCGACGCCGAAGCCTGAGGCCCGGTCTGCTATCGCCCACCGTAACCCGCGGACTGCATTGACTCCCGCGAAATATCTGCCGTTGAAGCGATGCCCTGCATGCGAAGCTTAAAGTCGTCGGCGTTGGAAGCGTTCTCCAGCGCGGTTTCATAATTGACCAGGCCCGCCTGGAACAGGTCCCAGAGCGACTGATCGAATGTCTGCATGCCGTATTGCGAAGTGCCGGCGGCAATCGCGTCGCGAATCGAGCGGGTTTTTTCCGGCACCAGAATACATTCGCGAATGAACGCGGTATTGATCATGACCTCAACCGCGGGCACGCGGCCTTCGCCGTCACAACGCCGGACCAGGCGCTGGCTGACAATGGCGCGGAGTACCGCAGCGAGCTGCATACGAATCTGCTTTTGCTCTGGCGGCGGGAAGATCGAAATAATTCGATTCACCGTTTCCACCGCGTCCAGGGTGTGCAAGGTCGAGAACACCATGTGGCCGGTTTCAGCAGCGTGCAGCGCTGTCGAGATGGTTTCCAAATCTCGCATTTCGCCGACCAGGATGACGTCCGGATCCTGACGGAGAGAGGCCCGCAGCGCTGCTCCGAATGACGGCGTGTCAACCTGAATTTCGCGCTGGTTTACGTATCCCTTTTTGTCGCGGTGCAGGAATTCGATTGGGTCCTCAATGGTGACGATGTGTTCCGCCCGGCACGAGTTCACGCGGTCTACCATGGCCGCCAGTGTCGTCGACTTACCGGAACCTGTGACACCGGTTACCAGCACAAGGCCGCGCGGCATGTCGCAGATCTGCTCCACCACTTTAGGCAGGAACAGTTCGTCGAGCGCGCGAATCTTGGTGGGGATGACGCGGAGCACCAATCCCACATTGCCGCGCTGCTGGAAAATGTTGACGCGGAAGCGGCCCAA
>QIAN01000343.1 GCA_003225005.1 Acidobacteriota bacterium
CGCGTCGGTTGTCACGCAGCGGCTATCTGGTTGATGTTGCGGAAAACGCGCGGCAGCTCATGCAACACGTCAAAGAAAACGGATTGGATTTAGTGCTCCTGGATATCGAGATGCCGGAGGTCAGCGGCTTTGATGCCCTGAAGATGCTGCGCAAGGATTATTCGCCCAGCCAGCTGCCCGTCATAATGGTGACTGCCAGGAACCAGAGGGAGGACATTGTCAGGGCCTTGACCCTCGGCGCCAACGACTATCTGACCAAACCGATCGACTTTCCCGTGGCTCTCGCGCGCATCGGGGCTCAGCTGTCGCGCAAACTAGAAAAGGTCGATCAGCCCCCGACAGAGTCTCGCCTTCGGGACCGCGGGTATAGGCCCAGGTATCCCTTTGCAGTCGATGCGGAACTTGTCGATCTAAAATCTGGTGCTCGCCTTTCCGGCGTGACTTCGGACGTTTCACTGGATGGGTGCTTTGTCCGTACGCGGGAGTTGCTGGAGATTGGCGCGCGTGTCCGCCTTACGCTGAAGCACAAAAACCAAAATGTGGTGATGCTCGCGATAGTTCGTGTGTTGAAGCCGAAAATAGGAATAGGCCTTCAGGCTCTAGAGGTCGATTCGGTCTCCAATGGAACCTTTTTGCAATGGCTCGATGTTCTACGGGAATCTCGCGGAACCCCCGCCACATGATGGGAGCGACAGGAATTCAGAGGCATCGTCCACAGCGAATTTAACACCCCTTTTTTATTCAGGTGAATTCCTGATGGACGTGGGTCGCATCGAAAGATACAGTTTTCTGCGAAATAAACTTTAAGAAAAGAGCGTTGGCAACAATTTGTGAATGGATCTGTTTTTTTCTAGTTGGACCAAAATCTGATCGGCCTCCAGTAGTCCAGCCGGGCTATGAGGACTCCGCCACCAACAAGGGCGGAATACGCGCAATGCAAGTCCCAATAGGTCCGACGGGTCAGGTCTGCCCAAAGGTACTTTCACGGAAAACGTAAGCACACGCGGTGCCCGCATTGTGACAGTGTCTAAGTTGGAGCTGGGCGGAACGATAGCAATTCATTCCCCTTATGGATTTCGGTTGAATGGTCGCGTGGTTTACTGTGAGCCGTTGCTTGGTGGAAAATTTGCCGCCGGCCTCGTATTTCAAGATCGAAATTAATACCTGAATCTTGACATTTAGGCAGACGGGGGTGTGAGACTTGCGATGAGTCCCCACCCAGCGGGAGAACTGGTTTGAACCGAGGCCTCGAACCGACGTACCTAATCTACGTCCGATCTGCTGACGGGTCTGAGGACTTGGCTGGATCATTTTTTACGCTGGAAGAAGCCAAACTGCGGGTTCGACTTATGGCGCAAAAGTCAGGACGCAGTCACTACATTTACGACAGCCTAAAGCACGAAGTAATCGAAGAGCGAACTCAGTCGGACTTTGGCGTGAGCGGCTAGCCTTCTCCTGAGCTTTTGAATTTGTATGTAAAAAATACCCGGGCGAGAGTGCAATTTGACGCCCCTGGAGGTGGCTGTGCACCGGGCTTGCCAAGACGCAGTCCCTGCAAGTCTTTGAGAATCAAGCCGATGAGCGATGGTAGTGCCAACTCAGGCTTGGCAGTTGGAATGCTGCTTTAAAGACAGACGGGCAACCCAGTCTTGTCTTCGAGTCTTGTCCCCAATTTTGTCATTTAGAGGATTTCCATGAAACCCGCTTTTGACATATTCAGGAAAGACCTTCTGGGCACTGCTGTTTGGATGGAATCGGCGCAAGACATTGAGACGGCGAAGCTTCGTTTTACGGAATTGGCGCGACGCGCGCCGGGCGAGTACTTTGTGGTCTCTCAGGAAACCCAAGAAATCGTCTGCGAAACACCAGTACGCCACTTGGATTTAGTGATTAAAGGTCGATCTCTCACTGAATTGCTAATCTGAATTTCTTAAACGGGAACTCTTAAGATCTTCTCGTACCGATGCAATCACCATCGGTAACGACGGAGAGGATTTCATTTCCTCTGTTTTGCGCTGCCTTTTGCTTCGGGACTCCGAGTTGTCCAATCAGGGGGAGGAAAAGAGATGTGCCAAAATCCAGGGGAAGGCTTCACAAAGTCGATGCCCACTTCTCGCAGTTCCGATTCATGAGGGCTGAGGTAGACCACGCGGCACAAATCATTCTTGATAGTGAGCGATCACCTGTACTGAACCGGTACAGCTCAGCGAACGCGTTGGGCTACTGAACAATCGCGGCTTGGCATTGAATTTGCAGCACTTCTATCCGGAGGTCGAATGGCCGAGCGAAGCAATGTGAAACTCTCAGATTCCGGAAAAAATCATGCCGCTCGGTCTTCTGAGCTCCGCTGAGCCGCGCCCGATAGGAATCGTTAAGGAAAGCGTCTCGTTCGTGCAGCGGAGGATAGCGCCAGTTCCGCCATCATTACTCCCCCCGCTCGGTCCTAGTCACTGCCACGCCAACGCCGCGCGAGTATATCTCATCTGGACTAAATCACAAACAGCCGGGGGCGGCGCAGGTATTGAGAAACTGAGAAGGGAACTGTAACGGCTGACGCTTGCGCAGAAGTCGTGCCTGGTTTCGCTAGTTCAGCTTTGGAACCCCGAGCGCGTTGGTTTGTAGTCAGTTGTCTTTTTCTGTTCCATATTAAATAATGCGTACTCTTTCGGCGAGCCAATGGAAAAAATCGTAATCGGGTCACGGGAAGTTTCGGAAGTAGCGGTGCCCCCGCCAGATCAGCCCAACCGCCTGGACCCAAAGCTTCCAGACCCGGTGCCAATCTGGGCGCGCGTCGCCATGAGTCCACTGGTGGTCGTGCTGCCCGTTCTATGCGTGTTCACGATTGTGTTTCGCTTCGCCATGCGAGCCCTGCCTCCGCGGACGCGTTTCGCCTGGCTGTCGTTTCTCTCGACGCTCCTGATTATCAGCGGCATGCTCACGTCTGTCGCGGCCGTCCTTTCCGTGGCGTTTGTGCCGTTACCTACGTTTGTGAGCACGAGCCTCGGAGAGCTCGATTCGCGAAACATCTTTCCGGCATTGCCGTCGGGCAAGGGGCTGACGGCCACTGACGTTTCCCAGCAATTGAAGCCGCTCGTTGCCGTCATTAGCCCGGCGCGCCGCACATGGTTCTCGCACAACGAAATGCCATCGAACGGCTTCGGCGCAGGCGTGCTGCTCGAAGCCACTTCGGAGGGCTACCTACTCCTCACGGCTCGCCACGTCATCGATGAATCGCTTTTGCAGCGAGGTGGAAATCGCGCCTTGATAGCCATGGCGAGTGGAACTTGGGCGGGAGCGGACGTTGTCGGGCGGCACAGGAATCTGGATCTTTGCCTGCTCTGGCTCCATCGCGAATCCGGCTCGGCGAAGTTTCTGCAACCGGTGCTCTGGCAGGCTGCTGTCAGCGAAGGTGAAAATATTTTCGTCATCGGCCACCCGCAAGGTCTGCGGTTTACGTTGAGCACCGGAATTATTTCGCGGCGCGATCAGGACGCGCTGCAGATTTCCGCGCCGGTCAGTCCGGGCAACAGCGGTGGACCCGTCTACGATGAACATGGGAATTTGATCGCCATCGTGACGTCGATGGTCGATCGCAGCATGAGCCCCAACGCCGAGAATTTGAATTTTGCGGTGCGTGCCGATGCCGTGCTTGAGCCGGATCGTTGGGATTTTTCCGGCGAGGGGCGCAAACGCCTCGGCGATTTTGTGGAAGAGTCCTCAAAAAAAGCGCAGCACTAGTGGTTGCTTGGAGAAATGAGAGCTAATGGCCACGATCAACGTCACTGTTTACGATTCCACGGAAAACAAACGCGTTCCGGTCGAACTCCCTGACGACGCGCCGTGCAATAAAATTATTGCCGTGCTGATCCAGAAATTGCGCCTTCCGACCAACGGTCCGGACGGCGCGCCGTTGAGCTACAAATTCCATCACAAGAATTCCGGCCGCCAGGTGCAGGACACGCAAACTTTGGCTGAGGCGCAAGTGCAGGATGGCGACATTCTTCGGCTCCAGCCTGAAATCACGGCGGGGTGAGCGCCTCCTTGCCATGCTCACCGTGCAAAACAGCGACCTTCACGAGGACCGGTTCAGCCGCCTCCGGCTGATACCTTGGTGGGACCAATCGAAGCTCGCGGCCTGCAAGGTTTTGGTCATTGGCGCAGGCGCGTTGGGCAATGAAATTCTCAAAAATCTTGTTCTGCTGGGATTCCGCCGCATCGTTGTCGTCGATTCCGACCGCATCGACGTCTCCAATCTTTCGCGAACAATACTTTACCGTTCGGAAGACGTCGGCGAATTCAAAGTCAATGTCGCCGCGCGTGCGTGCGCGGCCATCTCACCAGATGCAGTGGTCCAGCCGATTGTCGCCAACGTTCTCCGCGACTGTGGCCTCGGATTGTTCAACTGGTGCGACGTGGTGCTGGCGGGGCTGGACAATCGCGAAGCGCGGCTCTGGCTCAACCGCTCCTCGTGGAAAGTGAATCGTCCCTGGATTGACGGAGCCATCGAAGGCATCAACGGCGTCGCGCGCGTTTTTCTACCGGGTGCACCGCCGTGCTACGAATGCACGCTCGGCGAAGTGGATTGGGCCATTCTGGATCGGCGCATGTCTTGCAACTTGCTCGCGCATGAAGAAGTCACCGAAGGCAAAGTGCCCACAACTCCAACGATTTCTTCGATCATTGCGGGAATTCAAGTGCAAGAAGCGGTGAAACTTCTGCACGGCATGCCGACCTTGTCCGGCCGTGGATATATCTTCGAAGGTTTGCACCATAGTTCCTATCGCGTCGAATACACGGAGAATGCCGATTGTATGAGCCACTACACGTTGCAGCAGATCGTCTCTCTCCCAGAAAAGTCTGACGATCTCACGCTCCATCAACTGTGGGAGCGCGCCGCGAAAGATCTCGCCGCGAATCAGGTCGTCATCGAATTCAGCCGCGACGTGATCTATAAGCTCACCTGCCCATCGTGCGGACTAGAACGGGAGTTTTTCGCGCCGGTCGGTAGTGTTTCTTATGAAGTCGGCCGCTGCTCGAGCGACGGCAACATGCGCGTCGTCCAGGCAGTTCATTCCTATGGTGGATCTCAATCATATGGAACGCGCAAATTAACTGAGCTCGGTTTGCCGCGGTTCGACATTTTCACCGCGCGAAGCGCCGACCGCGAGATCGGCTATCTCCTGAACGGCGACGCCGAGTGCGTTCTCGGTCCGCTGGCGAAGGCAGGCGTCTGATGGCCAAAGTCAGAAAGGCCGATCGGCTTCATCTGCGCATCAGCGCGGATGTCGCGCGCGAAATTCGCCAGCACGCGCGCTCACAAAGCAAAACGGAAGTTTGCGGCGTTCTTCTTGGCAGCGAAACGGAAGGCATGACGTCGATCGAAGCTTCGGTCGCCGGCGAGAACGCGGCGCAAGGTGGCGCTCACGTTACCTTTACACAGGACACGTGGGAACACATCTACAAAATCAAAGACCGCGATTTTCCCGATGCTCGTATCGTCGGCTGGTATCACTCTCATCCCGGCTTCGGCGTTTTCCTTTCCGACCACGACACCTTTATTCATAAGAATTTTTTCTCTTCGCCACAGCAAGTCGCGTGGGTCTACGATCCTCATTCCGACGAGGAAGGCTGCTTCGGCTGGGACGGCGAACGGCTCAAGCGCCTCGCGCGCATTAACGTCGTCGACGCCAGAGGCGGCGAACTCGCCGGCGGTTCGGGCCGCGCCGAACCGCGCAGCGCAGCCGCAGAAAGCTCCGACGACTTCGAACCGTCGCGCAGACGCTCCCCAGCCCCGCGCGAGAATCTGGGCGAATTCGAAGAAGGCGGCGGCAGCGACGATATCTCGCGTCTTACCAACATCGTCTTCGCAGTTTTTTCTTATCTTGCTGTTTTCCTTATTGGCGCAATTCTAGTCTGGTATCTTTTTCCCCGGCCCGTCTATGTGGTTGTGGATCCGTACACGGGCCAGCCGATCGGTATCCTTAAAGATCTTCCTCAGCCAAATTCGCCGGCACCGGATTCTTCTCCTTCGAAACACACTCAGCCCAATCCCAGCAAGCCACAGAGGGACGATGCCCACCGATAACGATAAACAGCCGCTCAAGATTACCGCCGACGATCTCGCGCGAGTCGTCGTTCCCGACGTTGCCGCTGGCCCCGTCGGCCCCGCAGGCACCGGCTCCGGCGGCGCAAAATCTTACGGCACCATCTCCGAAGCGGCTGACATGGCGCCCGCCGTCGCCGAGCAGCGCGGCAGCATCTTTCTGCAGGGATGGTTTTACCTCGGCGCCGCTGGACTCCTTGGCGCGATTGTGGGATGGGGACTTTGCGAACGCAGTTTTGTCGACGGCGCGGGACACACATGGGGCAACCTCATGATGCTTCCGGCAATCGTCACCTTCATGTGTATTGGCTACGGTGTTGCGGAAAGCGCCGTCGAGCGCTCTGTTCGCAAGGCGATTCTCCGCGGATTGCTTGCGCTGCCGTTGGGCGTCGTCCTCGGCTTTATTTTCGATATCGTCGCCAACCTGATCTACAACATCCCCCTCAGTGTTTGCGCCGAAGCGGGTGTCCAATCGTTCCGTAACCCAGCTGTCTGGATCGCGCGCGGGGTCGGCTGGGCTGTTTTTGGCGCTGCGGGCGGCACAGTTTATGGCATCGTCGGCCAGTCCATGAAAAAAGCAAAATACGGAGTCATTGGCGGGCTAATCGGTGCCGGCATCGGCGGCATGATCTTCGATCCCATTATTATGGCTGTGCATCGGGCCAGCTTGAGCCGCGCTGTCGGTTTTGCCTTATTCGGTGCAGCCACCGGCGCCGCG
>QIAN01000049.1 GCA_003225005.1 Acidobacteriota bacterium
CATCTTGGTCGAGGGCGGGATCGTAGACTGCCAGCGTGGCTGCTCTGACCCGAAAACGGGCAAACACGGCGCGAATGGATTCTTCCATATCCTACTGAGAAAGCCCACCGGGTAAACGTTTCGGCTTGTATGGACTAGCAAGGACTTAGGTGGCCGCCCGCCTCTTGCAAGTCGTTGGATTTCCTTATCGTGGTTGTTCTTTCACGGCGCAAACGCGGGTTCAAATCCCGCCGGGACGCCAATGCTCTCAATCACTTACGCGCAGTGGGCATGATATCGCGGTAGGAAGGGGCGGTAACAACCAGGAATCACAAGGCAGATCGTCACGGGTTTCGCATACATTCTTATTCGGTTTGCGAGTTTGCGAGGGGGCTCGTTAGAACAGCTGCCTGTCACGCAGGAGGTCGCGGGTTCGAATCCCGTCGCTCCCTCCAAATTTGCCACAGGAAAATGTCAGGCTCCGAGATCCTCGGTCGTAGACTTGGCTTACCGCGCTGGGAATCTGCTGCGCTATACTCGAAGGCATGCGATCTCGGGCATTCCGAATAACCGCTGCGCTTGCTCTGCTCACCTGCCTTATTTGTCCGCTCGTCGAGACATTCGACACCTGGGATCAAACGATTCAAACCGGAAACGATACCGAGTATGGGTTGGTTGTTCTTGCATTGTGCGTGGGAGTGGCGTATTCGTTTGCGCGCTTCATCTTCAAATCCGCGCTGCTCGGTTTTATTGCAAAGAGTGTGTTCGTTTCTTGCGCCCAAAAATCTTTCCTTTCCGCGGCATGCAGTTTCACTTTGCTTTTTGATGCGCCAAGTCCCCCTCCCCTCCCGCTGCGTATCTAGAACTCATTAAAAACTCCTCTCGAAACACGCCCCGAGAGATTGGTCCGTTCTGTCCTTTGGGGATCGCTGGTTCGTTCGAACGAGAGCCCCCGGCTAAGGCCGTCAGGCTATCTGTCGATCTTTGTTTGTTCGGAGCAAGTTTATGTACTCGACTCGGAAAATAGGTCTCTGTTTTTTTGCAGCCCTGATTTTGTCAGGGTGCGCCACCCGGCGATACCAACCTGTCCCCATGGTCCCGAACGAGACAGCTTCGAGGCTGGAGACGCGAAGTCTTGGCGACGAAGATTTGCATGCATTTGTGGAGAAGAACGTTGGTCACGCGGTTGCGCCGTGGCCGCCAAAGACCTGGAATCTCGCGACACTCTCCCTTGCTGCCTTGTATTTCAATCCTTCGCTGGAAGGTGCTAAGGCGCGCGTTGAAGAAGTGCAGGCAGCGATTGTGACCGCTGGGGCGCGGCCAAATCCCAGTCTAAGCGTCGCGCCCGGCGTTCCGAGCCCGTATTTGTTCAATTTAGACTTTTCCGTACCGATTGAAACGGGTGGGAAGCGCGGCCATCGAATCCAAGCCGCTCGAAGTCTCGACCGAGCTGCCCGATTCGATCTAGCAGATTCCGCTTGGAAGGTCCATGGCGGAGTTCGCGTTGCACTGTTGAATTACCTTCTCGCTTCTCGAAGGTTGGACTTGGTGCGCTCCGAAGAGCAGATTCGCGTAGACCAAGCAAATATCTTGGAGCAAAGGTTCCTGGTTGGCGAGATACCAAGACCAGAAGTGGACCTTGCCCGGATCGAGCTTTCAAAAACCCACTTGACGATCAACTCTGCCGAGGGCCAGCTCGCCGAAGCCAAGGCAGCCCTGGCTGCTTCCATCGGGATTCCAGTGAGGAGCCTTCAGGAGTTCGATTTCTCATGGTCTGACCTAGATTCCCCGCCAAGCGCAGAGTCCTTCTCGCCAGAACGGATTCAACGAGAAGCCGTTCTTAATCGACTAGATGTCCGTCGCTCTCTCGCCCAATACGCCGCAGCCGAAGCCGACTTGCAGCTCGAAGTGTCCAAGCAATATCCAGACGTCCAAATCGGACCGGGTTACACCTACGAGGAGAAGAATAACTTTTTCACACTCGGGCTCTTGACCACATTGCCTATCTTCAACCGCAATCAAGGCCCCATCGCTGAGGCCGAGGCTCGTCGCAAAGAAGCCGCAGCCGCTTTTTTGGAGAAACAGGCGCAAGTCATCGCCGGGAGCGAACGAGCGCTGGCCCTGTATATCGCAGCGCTAAAGGAACTGGCCGGAGCCGACCAATCCCTTCGCAAGCTCCAGGACGCTCAGCTGCAAATGATGGAACAGGCAGTCCGGCTCGGCGAGGAAGATCGGCTGAGCCTTAACGGTGTGCAAATCGAGAGTTCGGTTGTGGCTCAGGCGAGACTGGGTGCGCTTGCTCACGCGCAGAGCGCTCTCGGCGAACTGGAAGACGCTGTCCAACAGCCGCTTGATCCCGGCGATGTGTTTTCCATTGGTCCCGAGTCTCCGGCTCTGAACAAATCGCCCAAGGAGTCAAAACGATGAACCTCAACTCCAGACTTCCGAACATCGGATCGATTGGCATTTTCATCGTCACTCTCCTGACGCTGACATTCCTGGCAGCCTGCCAAGATCGCTTCGATAAAGACGATGCGGACCGCCAGGCTCAGGCGAAGAAAGGACCGGCCCAAGTCTCCGTTGAGAACGGGCAAACAGTCCTTACCCTCGATGCGCCGACACAAAACCGCCTAGGGCTTGAAGTTGCAACTCTCACCGCAACCGTCACTCGCGCGCAGGTTACGCTTCCTGCTGCCGTTCTTTCCGTTCAAGACCTCGCGACTTTTCGCAATGGTTATGTCGCGATGCAGGCGCAACTTCAAAAATCAAGGGTCGAAGCACACGTCGCTCGCAGGGAATATACACGTCTGAAGTCTTTATTCGAACAAAATGAGAATATCTCCGAAAAGTCGCTCCAATCCGCGGAGGGTACTCTGCAAGCGAATGAGGCGGATGTGCACGCGGGGGAACAGCAGTTGAATCTGCAAGAATCCGTCCTTCGGCAGGAGTGGGGCAGCGTCGTAGCGAAATGGGCGGTGGAAAGCTCGGCTGAGCTTCAGCGCGTTTTCGATCAACGCGAAGTGCTAGTGCAAATGACGATGCCGTCCGGTGCCACGTTTGGGGCACCAAAGACCATTTCACTTGAAATCCCTGGCGGGACCCGAACGGAAGCGAATCTTGTTTCAGCCTTCCCTAGGGTCGATCCACGAATTCAAGGCACGAGCTTCCTCTACATCGCTCCTGCTCATTTAGGTCTCACTCCCGGCGTGAATTTGCTCGGTCATCTTTCGGTCGGCAGTCAGATGAAAGGGCTGATCGTACCTACGTCGGCAGTTGTTTGGTCCGAGGGGAAGGCTTGGGCATACCAGCAAACGGCGTCCGACCGTTTTTCCCGTCGTGCCGTGTCTACTGATGCTCCTGTCGAAAAAGGATTCTTTGTCACAGAAGGGTTCTCAGCGGGGGACCGAGTCGTGACACAGGGGGCGCAGGCTCTGCTCTCAGAGGAATTGCTCTTACATGGCCAGGGCGGAGGCGAAACCGATGTGGATTGAAATTGGGTCCGCCCGATGCTAAGTGCTAGCGTCCGCTTCTCAATCCGTTTCCGGGGTATTGCGATTTCGCTCGCGTGTGCCCTCCTGGGCTACGGTATCTTTTCTCTCTCCCACGTGCCTTACGACGCTTTCCCTGAGTTCGCGCCTCCCGAGGTGTCCATCCAGACCGAGGCACCCGGTCTTTCCCCAGAGCAGGTTGAGGTTCTGGTCACTCAGCCCATCGAAAATGCCATCAACGGCGTTGCCGGAATCGAGACTTTGCGTTCGAGGTCGATCCAGGGTCTTTCCGTCATCACAGTTGTTTTCAGTTCCGGCAGCGACATCTACCGCGACCGTCAGGCCGTGACAGAACGTTTGTCTACAGTCGCGAGCGAGCTCCCTACAGGCGTGCAACCACCGCTCATGACTCCTCTCACTTCCTCGACGACCTGGGTCATGGAGGTTGGTCTTACGTCCGACAAACAATCGCTCATGACATTGCGAACGATTGCAGACTGGACCGTCAAACCGCGCGTGTTGGCGGTCAGCGGCGTTGCCGGAGTGGAAGTTAATGGAGGCGAAGTCCGCCAGCTTCAATTCCAATTCGATTCCCAGCGGCTCGTTCAATACGGAGTAAGCGTAGAGGAGGTAATCGCCGCCGCGCGACGGGCTTCCGGAGTTCGCGGGGCCGGTTTTGTCGATACGCCCAACCAGCGAATCGTACTGCAAACGGAGGGGCAATCGGTCACAGCCGCGCAACTCGCCCGCACAATTCTCGTCCATCACAACGGTGCAAATGTGACCCTCGGAGACGTTGCACGAGTAGCGGACGCTCCAGCGCCGCCCATCGGTGCCGCTTCCATCAGAGGAAAACCCGGCGTGATATTGATAGTTGACTCTGCGTACGGTTCGAATACGCTCGAAGTCACGCACGGCATCGACAAGGCGCTGGCCGACCTGGGTCCGAGCCTCGCAGCGCAAGGAATCTCCATCCACCCGGAAGTGTTCCGCGCGGCGGACTTCATCGATCTGGCACTTCATAACGTCCGCGATTCATTGCTCATCGGCGCGGTCCTCGTGGTTGTAGTTCTGTTCCTGTTTCTCTTCAACTTTCGCACCGCCGCAATCTCCTGCACCGCTATTCCGCTCTCGCTGCTCGCAGCAGTAATTGCGCTCGACAAGATGGGCTTGAGCCTGAACACGATGACGTTGGGAGGTCTTTCGATTGCCATCGGCGAGGTCGTGGACGATGCGGTGATTGATGTCGAGAATATCTATCGTCGCCTGCGCGAGAACCGAGCAGCGCCGAATCGGCGCTCGACGTTCCAAGTCGTGCTCGATGCTTCAATCGAAGTGCGGAGCGCTGTAGTCTACGCAACGTTCGCCGTTATCCTGGTGTTCCTCCCGGTTCTGAATATGTCGGGATTGGCTGGGAGGATATTTGGGCCTCTGGGTGTGGCCTACATCTGGGCAATCCTGGCGTCACTCGTAGTGGCCTTGACCGTTACACCTGCCCTTTGCATGCTTCTGTTGGGCGTGCGCGATCTCCCGCCGCAAGAACCGCCCGCCGTCCATTGGATGAAGAGCGGGTATCACGAACTGCTGATCCGCATCGAGAGAGTGCCTCGGCTATTGATGGCAGCCGTCGCCCTTTTTGTTGCGCTAGGGATCGCAACTCTATTTCTGCTGAGTGAATCGTTTCTGCCCGAATTGCGGGAGGGTAACGTCACCGTACACATGACGGCGGTCCCCGGAACCTCCCTTCAGGAATCAATGCGACTCGGAGGCCGCATTACAGAAGCTCTGCTGAAAATTCCTTCCGTACAATCGGTCGCTCAACGTGCAGGGAGAGCCGAACTAGGAACCGACACCCTGGGAACGCATGAAAGTGAAATAGATGTGAACTTGAAGGCCCGCAACGGACAGCAGGTGAGGGTGGCACAGGCGGGCATTCAGGAAGTCATCTCCCAGCTTCCCGGTCCGATACTTGCCTCCAACAGTTTTCTGACTGAACGGATCAACGAGACTTTGTCCGGCTATAGGACCCCGGTCGTGGTCAACGTTTTCGGCAACGACTTGGACCAACTGGACCAGGAAGCAGGAGAAATTGTCCGCGTGCTGAACAGCGTGCGTGGCGCGGCCCAGAGCCAGGTCCAATCTCCGCCCGGCATGCCTCAGATTTTAGTGCGGCTGCGGAAGGATGAGGTCGCCCGCTGGGGCTTTGATCCGCTCGAAGTCCTCGATGTCATTCGGACTGCTTATGGCAGCGAGACTGTCGGGCAAATTTACGAAGGCAATCGGGTTTATGACGTTGCTGTCGTTCTTGCCCCAAGCAGCCGCCCCAGAGTGACTGAAATAGGGGCGTTGCCGTTGCGAAGTCCCGACGGAAACTACGTCGGTCTGAGACAACTCGCGGATATTTCCAAGTCGTCTGGCCGTTACGTCATCTTGCATCAGGGCGCACGGCGCGTACAGACCATCACTTGCAATGTTCAGGGGCGGGCCGTGGATTCCTTTGTGGCTGAAGCGCAGAAGCGCATCTCTCAGCTGTCCTTTCCTTCCGACACTTACGCGGAGTTTTCCGGCACTGCGGCGGCACAGGCTCAATCCCGCCGAGATTTGCTGGTGAACTCTTTGCTAGCAGGGCTTGGGATCGTCCTCCTTCTGTCCGTAGTCATGGGTAATTATCGCAACTTGCTGCTTGTACTCGCGAATCTGCCGTTTGCGTTGGTCGGAGGAGTGCTTGCTGCGTTGTTGACCGGTGGCAATCTCTCTCTTGGATCTCTCGTCGGTTTTGTGACCTTGTTCGGAATCACTTTACGCAATTCCATCATGTTGATTTCGCATTATGAGCACTTGGTTGAAGTAGACGGCCTCGCCTGGGGATTGGATACGGCCCTTCGAGGCGCTTCCGAACGGCTTGCACCGATTTTGATGACGGCCTTGGTGACTGGTCTCGGCCTGTTGCCCTTGGCCATCGGCAGTGGAGATCCAGGCCGTGAAATCGAGGGTCCAATGGCCACCGTGATTCTTGGAGGACTCGTGACCTCAACTCTATTAAACCTGCTGATCTTACCCACACTCGCGTTGCGCTACGGCAGATTCGAGACTAGGCAGGAATCTTGATGAGAATGCATACGACTTCTAAAGGAGCTTCAAACACTATGTCGATTGTTCGAGAGAGGAACGCTCTTCGGTACTTTGTGCATTCGCTGCTAATCTGCGCCGCGCTAATTTATGGTCCGAGGCCGTTGTTTGGTCAGACAGCCGACTCATCCGATGAGCAGGCACAGGAGGCACAATCGGTTTCGGCAACGTCCCAATCATCCGATCACGCCTCGGAAGACCAGCAGCAGCCATCCACGCAACCCGCAATCTGCGACGTGACGCATCTCGGGCAGTGCCTCAAAGACATTGGCCATGATCAGGCTAGCATCTGGACTAGCCCATTGCGCGTCTCGCCTCGAGACGCATTCTGGCTTGTGCCGTTTGCCGCTGGCACGGGAGTTGCTCTCGACTACGACGCACAGGCAGAGCAGAATCTTGGCATCGACAAGAGCAGAATAGATACCAGCAACACGATCTCTGCCTTCGGTTCGTCCTACGTCTTGCTTGGAGGTGCCGCCGGGCTCTACTTCCTTGGCCTCGGAACTCACAACCAGCACCTTGCCGAAACAGGGCGTCTGGGAGGGGAAGCAGTCTTAGATTCCTTCCTGGTAGTAGAAGCTCTAGTGCTTCCCGTAGCGACGCTGGTGACTCACCACAGTTTTGACCCCAGCATCTTGCACGGCCTTTCGAATCTCAATGGCTTCGTTCATCGAGAGTGCCACGGGCTTTTCGTAGGCAATGAGCTGGGCGCCGGAATGTATTCCGACCTTAAGAAGATCCACGCGGACCTGAGGTGGCGTGCAAAA
>QIAN01000344.1:0-2052 GCA_003225005.1 Acidobacteriota bacterium
GGTTTCCAGCACCGGATCGAGTGCCAGCAAATGCAAGGCTTGGTGAGCTCGATCAATCATGCAGGGAATTCCGAGCGGACGCATCGTTTTGCCGTCCGATTTCGGTATATAGACACGTCGTAGAGGTTGCGATTGATAACCTCTACTCTTCAATGCATGTACAGCCCGAATTTTATCTTCCGGTGTTTTCCAGATTACCTGGTCCACACCTGGAGTTTTCTTGCCAGTATTTTCCGTCACTCGTCGAACGGCGAGAACCTTGCCGCTGTAAGAGTGGGTCAGCAGACGTTGTAGGGATTTCACCTTGTTCCATCTGCCAGCCTTCGTTGCCTGCACGATACGGACTTGGAGTCGGCGCACGTTTTGGTGGATGGTCTGCCAATTAATGGCATACCATTCCTCCGCCTCGCTTGAGACCGCACCAACAGTTTTCACTGTCGTCATCTGCTTTGCCTCATGAGCCGATTAATCAAGTTCTCTCGTGTGCAGCACCACGGGGAAGTCTGCCCGCTTTCGCGTTCGGTGATGTAGTCGATAGAGCAGACGCAACCGATATCTGCCCCATTACAGAGCAGCATTCGCTTCCTCTCCGATCTCCTGCCCGCACCGCCATCGATCCTCCTTACGGTTGATCTTTCCCCTGTGTTTCCGGGGAGCAATACGGGTTTATCCTGTTCCGTTGAAGTGACATGACAATAGGTTAGGTGCTCTCTTTACGCCGGCAGCGTTGTTTGCCCATGACGGAGGAACACGGAGCCTACCGTACCCGCTGCAAGGGAACGCCGAGCATCTTCCGCTCCTCGCTGATGACGGCGCTTAAGAGAATTTGCATATGCTCACCAATACTATTCACCCTTGCCCTTTGCCGCCACGATGCTAGCAGCTGCACCGTTCCCTCACGGTTCGGGTGCCAACCTTGCGGTTGCAGGATTCGTTGTCGGAACGCTCTTTGACCAGTTGTTGCCTTCCGGCCATAGTTCGTAGGGTACTCGCCATGGGAGACGAGATTCATGCGAGAGAGTACTTCTCTCAATGAATAATCACTTCAGCAGCTTTCAGTTCGCAGCCGCGCCTTCAGCATGGCTGAGCGACTGGGTGTAAAGCTTCAGCAGGTCTACCTCACTCCTTCAGGAAAAGGCCAGGTTGCTAATGCCTTCGCGCGAACCAATAACACCATCTCCTTCACGGACTTCCTTCTCCAGCGCATGTCGCAGCGCGAAGTCGATTACGTCATGGCCCACGAGCTCACGCACCTCAAACTCAAACACCCCGCCAAACTCGGATACGCGTACGCGGGCGGCTTGTTCTTGGGCATGTTTGTTCTGAACCTGTCAGCGCCGTTTCTCCATGGATCTGCGGTCGCGCGTTACGGCCTGCTATTTCTCATCATCTCTGTCTTCCCCTACATGTGGTCACGCCGATTTGAATATTCAGCCGATGGCGGCGCTGTCGCCACAACAGGCGATCCGCGCGCTGCCATCTCTGCGCTCTGCAAACTCTCTGAGCTCAACATGACGCCCATCCACTGGTGCAAATGGAGGGAAAAGTGGCTCACCCATCCCGCCTCTCTGCGCCGCGCGCGGGCCATCGCCAAAAAAGCCGGGATGCCCTTCGAACAGATTCCAGTAATAGCCAAGGAAGGCGCTGCGGAAACCCGGAACTACGCCATCCCTTCCAGTGCCGTTCCGGGAGGCAAAATTCATTCCACGCAACGCACCAAGAGCATTAATTTGAAACTGAGCTTTGCTCTGGTCGGGCTGTTCGCCTTTGTGCCCTCTGTTTTCTCCCTCGCCGTCCTCCATCACGCTCCTCCGATGAAGTGGATTCTCTTTGCGGCGGCAATCCCGGCGGCTCTCCTGGCCTTTGTTCTCTTCTCCAACTACTCGCTACGCTTTACCCGCAACAACACCGCCGATTCGCTGAATGAGAAACTTGCCAGCCAGGGCATTCAGGCGACCTCCTGGAGCGGCATCTTCGTCGGTTTCGCGCCTGCAGCCGCGCCACGATTCTACGAAGGCAACCCTAACTGGGACATTGGCCACCTTTTCATCC
>QIAN01000344.1:2059-2295 GCA_003225005.1 Acidobacteriota bacterium
GCTATTGCGGGGAAGAAACCCAATTCGCTCTGCGCCAAGATCAGATCACGGCAATCCGGCTCACCGAGGGCATGCCCGCGCTACTCCCGGCGAAACGCATTTACATTGCGTGGAAAGACGAAGCGCGGGCTACCTGCGGAGTTTTCAATGTCGCTTGTCGCAAAGCCGATTCCACGCTCCAAGCTAACAAACTCACCGCCGACCTCGCGCAACGTCTGCAGGTGTGGTGGAAAACT
>QIAN01000346.1 GCA_003225005.1 Acidobacteriota bacterium
TCCTGTTCGAATAGACCGAGAACGAGCTCACGTTCACGAATCGCTTGAGGCAACCGTACTCCCAGATCGCCCGGAGAAGATTCCGTGTCGTCACAACAGAGTTCATGAAGGCATCGGCGAACATGTCGCTTCGTCCGGCGGCAAGGTGATAGATGACTCGCACGCCGCGGACAGCACGCGCGCAGTCCTCGCGCGAAAGTAGATTCCCCCTCATCACCTCGACTGCACCGCGCCCACGGACCACCTCTTCGAGCTTCCGCCCATCCGCTGACGGTCTCGCCATACACCTCACGTTGCGGTAGCCGAGTCTCAACAGGCAGTCGACGACCCGGAGCCCAATGAAGCCTGCAGCCCCCGTCACGAGGACGACGTCATCAGGCTCTATAATCGCGTTCCCTGTTTCCATCACAGATCTATCACGAGAGCGGAGAGCGACATTCAGAACGCGTGTCTTCGGAGTCAACCGGCAAGCAACTCCTCGTACACGGCGCGAGTCATTCGACCCACGCAGTCCCAGGAATGCCGGCGGCGAGCATAGTCGCGTATTTCTCCGCGTCGGCGATCCAACGATCGGAATAGATCGCTCTGAAAATATCTCTCGATGGTCCTCGCCAACGAAACAGCATCACGCGGCCTGCACAGAAAACCTGTCCGGCCAACAACGATGTCCTCGCCAAAACATCCCACGTCGGCTGCGACCGCGGGCAGTCCGAAGCCATAGCCCAAGACCAGTACGCCGCTCTGCGAGACATGGGTATACGGCAACGCCAATACGTCGGCTGCCTTGAAGTACACCTCCGTCTCGTGATCCGGGATGAATTCGAATCGCTGAACGACTCGCTCTCGACTAACATGGCCGCGGATCACCCTCCGGAGCTCGTCGCAGTACTTCTCGCTACGTCTATCCGGCTTCCCGACGATGAGCAACCGATAGCTGGCATCCGCGACAGCGAGCCGGTGAAATGCGTCGACGAGGAATTCGACACCCTTGTAGGGCTCAATGTGGCCAAAGAATAGAATGGTTTTTTCATCCGCTCCCACGCCCAGCCGCCGTTTCGCCTGCTCAGCAGTGAGGTCGGTATTCGGAACGGACGCGTTGACCCCGAACGGGATGACCGTGACCGTCGGCTCCCGGATGTCAAACTCTTCAAGGAGCTCCCGCTTCATTGCTTCCGTGTGAACGAAGATGTGATCCGCCAGTCGATATTGGATCCTCAAGGTGAGGCGATTCAGCACCGAGTCAGTCGCGTCCCTCCTGCCGGCGTTAACATTGTGCGCGGTGAGGGCGATCTTCCTTCCCCGCAATCTGTAGTAGAGCATCAATAGGGTCCGGTCGAAGAGGTCAAATTTGTTGTTCCAAAGGATATGCAAGACCTTCGGTCTGGCACTCCAGGCGTAGCCGATGAGTCGGGCATAGTACGCGAGGACCCTCGACACCTTCTGCGCTAGCCCAGCGTCCTCTCGCCGATCGCCGCGCAGATTGAGAAAGTTGAATCGGCGGTCGGCCCGCAGCGCCGCACTCTCAAGGTCGTCACTCCCGACGAAGTCCAGACGTACGCCCTTCGAGAGGAGTGCGCCGGCCAAGCCCAGCGCGTAAGGTCGGTCGGCACCACCTGTCAGCAATGCTACTTCAATCTCGGCCATGTCGGCCAGCTCCGCGATTTCGCCACTGCCCGCATGCTGGTCGTCGGCTGCGTGCCAACTCCGGGTCATTCCGTCAGCTCTCGGAACGCCCGGATTGGCTGGGCAGCCCGGGCTCTGTCTTCGGCCGCGTAGTCCTCCTCACGGTCGCAGAAGATGATCTGGCTGCCGGAGAACTCGAACTTGAAGGGTACTTGGATCAGCGTATCGAGCCTTTCACGCACGTCCCGCTGCTTCGAGGGCGGCACGAACAGTAAGAGGAACCCACCGCCGCCGGCACCAACCAACTTGCCCCCCAGAGCGCCGGCACCGCGGGCCGCGTCGTACAGCTCATCGACGTCAGAGTTCGAGATGCTGGCGCTCAGGCTGCGTTTCGCCAGCCATGCTTCGTGGAGGAGTTCCCCGAATTCCAGGATGTCCCGCTCGCCGCTGAGGATCGAGATGCTCTCATCCACGAGATCTTTCATCACCCGGAGCTGTCGCCGTCGATCGTCAATGCCGTTCACGAAGCTTTCGGCGATGTGCGAGGCGGTGCGCTTGATCCCGGAGTAAAAGAGCATCAGGTGGGAGGCCAGCTCCTTCATCCGCTCGGCGCCGACCGTGATCGGTGTGACCGAGATCTCCCCGTTCTGATGGAAGCGAACGTGGTTGAGACCGCCGTAGGCTGCCATCACCTGGTCCTGCGACCCAACCGTCTCCTTCAGGATAGCCTGCTCGAGGTGCACGCTCTCCGTAGCTAGGCGGTGCTTGGTGACCATCTGTCCCTTGAGCGCATAGAGGGCGTTAAGCAACCCGACGGTGAAGGCCGAGCTCGATCCCACGCCGCTGCGAGCGGGGATGTCGGCGTCGTGGTGGATTTCCACGCCACGCTCGATATTCAGATAACGGAGCACCTCACGGACCGCCGGATGCACTATCTCATCGAGCTTCTGGCAGTGTTCGACTTTGGAATAGACGATGCAATAGCGGTGCTCGAAGAATGGAGGGAGGTAGCGACAGTTTATGTAGCAGTATTTGTCGATCGTCGTCGCTAGCACGGCACCACCGTGCTTGGAGTACCAGTCGGGATAGTCGGTGCCGCCGCCGAAGAATGAGATACGGAATGGAGTTCGGCTGATGATCATGACACCATGCTCCCGGCCGTGGACGCCGCTGGAGAAGAGAAGAGCTCGTGTTCCACGAGCCAGCAGATCAGATGTTCGATCGCCAGATGCGCCTCCTGGATGTGCTGAGTGTCCGTGCTCGGAACCGAGATCGCCACGTCCGCCAAGCCGGCGAGCAGCCCCTGGGCTCCCGTGAGCACAACTGAGCGCAGACCGGCTGTTCGGGCCCAGCGCACAGCCCGGACCACGTTTGGCGAACTGCCACTGGTGCTGATCCCGATCAAGAGGTCGCCGGGTCGACCCAGAGCCTGGACTTGCCGCTCGAACACCCCGTCAAACCCGCAATCGTTAGCGAAGGCGGTCAGGAAGGAGGTGTCGGTGGTCAGCGCTATGGCCGGCAGCCCCGGACGCTCGAAGCTCTTCGTCAATCGGCTCACGAACTCCGTGGCCATATGCTGGCAATCGGCGGCGCTTCCGCCGTTCCCGCAAAGCAGGACCTTGGCGTCAGCGCGGAACGTCTGGACGATGAGATCCGTTGCCGCGAGGATGGCGTCCTGACATTCTTCACCCGTTCGTCGTTTGATGTCTGCGCTTGCGCTCAGATACGCGCGTGTGATCTCTCGACGCTCAACATCTGTCAGCATTGGCCATTCTCCTTCGCGCTGTTTCGGCAGACTTCTTGATCAAGACTGAGGTATGCGAGCCGACTTTTCTAAACGCGATGCTGCAGCAACGCCTAGAGCAACCGAGAAAGAGGTTGTCATGAAACCTCTGCTAGAACAGTCGCTCTTATCCGTGTTCTGGTCGACGGGGTTGGGTGCTTGTTATTTCCCAGATGTCTTCCAAACGCGTCCAAAGGTCAGAGTGTCCGGGCGAGGTCCCGCATCGCCGATGCGGAGGTGATCAGAAAAACGGGCTGGCATCTAAAGACACGATGCCAGGCCTCGACCCTCCGTCATGTCAAAACCGGAGGACTCGAACTGCCATCCTTCGATCCGCCCAGTACGACCCTTCTGGCGTCGCCGGCAGCAGGACTGATACAGGTCAGTTTATTAGTGAAGAAAGTCAGCGAAGAGGTTGCATTGTCGGAGGGGCCGGCACTTGCCCAGCGGCCTGGACATAGCAGGTCCCTGCATTGAACACCCTCACGTTCCCGCTGCCGTACGCGCTGTCAATAGTCGAGTTCTCGTAGCAGAGCCGAGCCGGAATCTTGTTCGCGTGCCCTCCCCATCCGCTGATGTTGCCGTTGCTGACGTCTGGACCAACCGCGGGCCAAGCCGGAATACCCCACGGTGTGCCCCACCACGCGGTCGGCTGACCCGAGAGATAGAGCGAAGCGGGAAGGTTCTGGCTCGCGGGCACCGGATTGGCGAACTGACTCAAGCCCGAAGGCACTTCGTTCGCCACGAACCGTGATGTGCCTGTCACCGTGTCATAGTTGCCCCAGCGCATTAGCGTCGCCTTAACACGGGCATCGAATGGCACCGACGTGCCGGTAATAGCCGCATTATCTTCACCAAGGCTAAAGATCTCTCTACCTGTCTGGACGGAGACGTTAGCCTCATATATCGCGTCGGTCGTCATCCCCAGAACGTTGCCAATGACATTATAGAAACGGTGATCGCTCGCTAGCCAATTCACCGTGCCTCCCGTTATGCCGCTTGTGCCGCCGTACCAGTGGTTCCGGAACTGGGTAATGAAGTTCCCGCTGCCGTGAATTATGTCGGCCGTGAGGCCCGTACCGCTATTCCCCTCATAGAGCACCATGCCGACTCCCGCCTCATGCTCTGTCACGGTATTGACCCAGCTACCGACATGGAAGTTGTACGCCCAGACTGACCCAGAGTCTGATCCGTTTTGTTCGAGTGCTCCGGGGTTCCATTGAATAATGTTGTTCTCCACAAGAAGATCGGACGCAAGTTCCGCCGTGATACCGTAGGTGTCCGTGGTCTGCGTCGTTGGGCCATAGAAGTAGCTATCGCGAATAGTGATGCGGCCAACGTTCATCAAGCGAACATAGCTAAAGGTGCTCGATGGACTGCCCGCCTCCACCACTCTCACACCCTTGACCCAGCAATTCAGTGCGTTGAAAAACATGATCCCGGGGGAACCGGTGCTTGTGATGTCAATGGAAAGGTTTTCGACGCCTGAGTTCTTTATGGTCCTGTTGCCCCACCAAGCACCAGGGCTCTGACTCGACCGCCAATTCGGCATGTAAAGCCCAGGCGAAATAGTGACATTCGACCCGTTGATCGCCGTCACGGTCACGACCTGCAGCTGAGAACGGCCGGAGCGCCCGAAGTTATTGCCGCCTTGTTTCGAACAGGTTTCGCAAACGTATAGGTCACCGATCGCTGGATATCCGTCGCTGGCGTCGTCGAGCTGGTCGAGCATCAAGTGATTCCCGACCGTAAGCCCCGTCGTATTGGAGAGCGTAATGACGGTCGCCCCCTTTGCATAGCCGGCGGTCCAGTTCGCCGTATGGAGCCCGCCGTTGGGACCGTAGTTGTTCTCTCCGCTGCTCAAGCAGACCGCCGCGCCCACACTAAAGAAGCAGCTTGCGCGACCGCTGAAGACCAACTTGGTCTGATCCCCACCCGCTCCGCGCAGCGTCACATTGCTCGTAGCGCCAAAGTCGACGCCGGACGAGAGATTATATGTCCCCGCCTTCAGGAAGACGACTTGGCTGGCGGGGCAGGACGAGATCGCGCTATTGATCTGCACGGCCGTGGCGCCTGGATTGAGCGTCGCGCAGATCGTCGTTCGGGTTGGGATACCGCCCGAGACGCCAGCGCTCGACCAGTCGATCGCGCGCGACGGATCAAGGATGCCGGACCAAGGTTGGGCGTGGGCAACCATCGGCGCGCTGATGATCAGGAGTCCGACGAGCCAAGCAGCCAGAGAGTGGGGCAGAGTGGCGTCGGCCTTCCCTAATGAATCGGTCTGTAATCTCATTTGACGCTCCCAGACGCCCCGATAAATGCCCAATCCGGGGAGTCATCTAACCACCCGGGAGCCTATGTATGCAATACTTGTACCCTGGGGGTTAATTTCCAGGATGGAAAGCAAAAGATACGTCGTACCATCTACTTAGGGCCAAGTGGGCGGTCGCGCTTTTCCGGCAAGAGCCAGGGCGAAATCGCGACGGTGTTGCTCTCCTGACGGCCGAGGCAACGCAGCGGTAGCTTTCGAAAGAGGGCCTCTCGGGACTGCGGATATCGCCAAGAGGAAGACGATCCAAACGGGGCTCAGCACCCTGAACGCTGCCTCCGTGAGGCCGTAAGCAGCTCCAGCGACGAAATACGCTAGCCTTAGCCCGCCAGTGTCTGGATCGTGGCGGCTCGCACCGGCAAGGTTCCGGTATCCGGCTGCAATGACAACAGCGAGCAGGGCTTCCCCTATCCACCCAAGATTCAAGAATACTTCGAGATAACCATTATGAGATTCGTTCGGCTGCCACCAATAAATCTGCCAGAGGTCTTCGAGTCGCTTCCCAAGCCAGAAGGTCTCGAAGCCACTCCCAAATATCGGATGCTCGTTCATACTGAGAAGGTGCTTCCAGAGATCCGCGCGACCGGTGAGCGTCGAGTCTCTTCCCACTGTCTCCACGAGCCCTGCTCCGACTTCGAGAAACAGTGCAGCGAACGCAAAGCATAGCACGCCCCCTACAAGGAGGTGGACGACCGCGCGCCTTCCTGCCAGTGCACGAAAGCTCGTTACTGCCATCAAGGCCGCTGCCAACACGAAGCAGGCCAGCGAGGTCATCGAGTCCGCCTTCTGGAAAAGCCACAGCACCATCGCAAGAAGGGTGATCTGAGCGATCAGCGGCCCAGCCTTGCGGGCGTTCCCTTGGCCTCGCAACGCCTCGACGAGACGCCACACACATCCAACTCCCGAGATCAGGCAGACAGCGCCAAGTGTATTCTTATCCAGCGTTACGCCGGTGTACCGCACCTTGCCCTCCAGGCCGTATACCTGCCCCAGGCCGGGATAATACTTGATCAACAGGATGGACGCCGGCACGAGCAGAAAGCCAATCCGCGCTACGAACCGCTTCATCGCGGCGGACCGATCAGGGTCGCTCAGCACAATCAGGATCATCACTAGGTCGCCGATAGCCTTCGTCCACCTCTTGAACGCTACAAATGGGTAGTCGGACCAAAGAATGCTTGCGGCACAGTAGGCGAAGAACACGACGATCGATGCATTTGCGCGCAGGAGCGCGCCGACTTCCCGCCGTCTTCTAAGGCACACCAGGAGGCCGACCGCGATCAGTCCCGCCAGAATATTCCGGTCGAGAGGAGAACCCTCCACCGCCTGATCGGCTGTCGCGATACGCAACGAGAGTCCGAGCCACTGCGACACCATCCGCGACCCAGAGAGTGAAATCCACAGCACCGGGATCCATAGCGCTTTCGAGATTCGCGCATTCCTGTCTCGATCGAGCACAAATAGTCCGATAATCCCGCCGGCGCAGAGGATTGTGGCAATTCCTGGCGCCATCAGGGCGTTCCTCCAATAGTCCCCGAGACACAACTGCGAGTCATCTCGAATCGAGGAAGAGCCGGTGGATCAGCTCCAGTCTCAGAACCTTGTGGATCTCGGTAGTGTAATTTCGGTTCCCTTTGAGGTGGCCCTGCACGATCGGTTCAAGCCCGCCCCGTTCAAGATACGGCCGCGACACCGTCCGTGAGTCGAGCAGCATTTCCCGCACGTATTCGGACAAGGCGTTCCGGTACCAGACCCGGAAATGAAACGGCTTGTGCCTGCCGAGAAAGGCGCGTTCGAAGTGGAACGGCGAAAACAGATGATCGATCTGAGCCAGCCACTGAGGCATGCCGTAGTCGTAGGCGTGCTCCGCCTTGAACGTGAACGCGAGGAGGCGCCGCGAGGCAGCGCCGAGCAAGCGTCTCCCGCTTCCACCAACGCCGCAGTCGGTCCGGATTCGCCCGAGGGCCGGACTGCCTTCAGTAACCAGCCGCAGACGAACGTCGGCCTTCGCTCGCGTCAACTTCGGCGCGCGAAACGCTGTTCGGATGAATTCATTGTCGAGATACGGGCTCCTTACGGTAAGCTGCGTCTCCTCCAGTGCGAGAACCCCATAATGCCACCAGGGGGACTGCCGGAAGGCCGCAAACGTAGCCGGGTGCAAGCGACGGAGCTCAGCGTAGCTTGCCTCTGCCTCCCGAAGGTGACCGAGTAGGTCAGGACTGAACAGCCCGCGCGCAGATTTGACCGGTTTGAACATCGGTACTTCCGTGAGCACTTCGCTTCCATACGTTCCCACGATCTTAACTGGCGCAATTTTTCGGGCAGCCTCGCTCACGTACAGGTCTGGGCACCGACTCACATCGGCACTTCCGTCCGTAAGGTACACACTGCGCTCGGCATAGTAGGGAAAGCGCGAAAGGAACTCACTCCCTACCGAAATCACCTCGTGGGACTGTTCGCAGATCTCGGCCACTTGCCGCGCCACGAGGACGTCTTGAGAGTCTCGGAACATCCCACCAAACGTGTAACACGGGAGGGAGCGCCGTGAAGCCTTCCGCCAGGCCATGATCACCCGGGTGTCCAGTCCCCCAGTCAAGGACATTCCGATCCGTTCCGGGCCATTGAAGTACCGGGGAAGATTTCGCGTAAATACCTCGCGAAGTTCCTGATAATATAGTTCCGGCTCCAGCGGCGCTTGGTCCTCCCACTCGCGCGGCAGGAAATACGTGCCTCTCTGCTGGATTGAGCCATCTCGAAACACCCAGGCGGCGGCAGCTGGTAAAAGCTGGATGCCTTCAAAGATCGTCCGGTTCGCCAGCACACAGCCGCACGCGACGAGCTCTCCTAAGCTGCGCGCATCCATCGTGCGCAATGCGGGGCGGACCGCTAGAATCGCTTTCGCCTCCGCCGCGAAATAGAACGAGTCCTTCGACTCGTGGTAGTAGACTCGGTGCATGCCGTACCGATCGTTGAACAGAGTCGATGTTCCGAGTTTACGGTCTGTCAGCAATCCGTGAAAGCGTCCGTTCAGGCCTGCCGGAAACGCACGGTCTTCCTCGTAGAGGTGGACGAGATAAGAGGGCCCTTCAGCGTCGAGCCTATGCCCCCGCTCCCTCAGACGACGAGCGGTTCCCGGTTCGGGGAACTCCTCACCAGAAAACACGAGGGCGCAATCCCTTCGTTCGTTCCACATTGGCATGCCGCAGTCGGCGAAGGAATTATTCCGAACGGTCCACCCCACGTACACGCCGAACGGCTCATCAACCCAGGTGCCCGTTCCGTGGAACGACTCATGGTGGACGGCGGCCACCATGCGCAACAGTTCACGTTCCGCTGCCACCCGCGGTCTTTTCGTGATCAGGCCTACGATCCCCGGCATTACGCGCGCCTACGTTCGGTCATTTCTCCCGACGACCGAGCTTTCCGTCCGTACCACAGTCCTCGAACCCTCCGCAGTTGGGTGGTCACTCCCTCCGGGAGCCGTGCTGCCATTTGGCGGTGAAGGTTCCATCTGAGCGCGATTCTTCCCTTTAGCGTCAGAGGGATGTGATACCGCGGCACCAATACCTCTTCGAATCCATTCCGACGCTTGAATTCGGTCAGTGAATTCTTCGGGTCGCCGGACGCGTAGGTCCCATAGACGAGATGAGACAGTCCACTTAGCTCGCAGATCTCTACCGTTTTTGCGATCAGCGCGTTGGTCGGCTTCTTGTCAAAATGCTTCTTTTCGCTGATAACGTGAAGTGTCCTCGCAATAGGTCCCACGCGTACCATTTTTACAAAACCGATCAACTCTTCGTTGTAGTACGCGCCTATGAACACACTTCTTTCTGAATAGGTTGCGCTTTCATCTTTCACGTCATTGAAGCTCTTCTGATAGTGCCAGAAGGCTCGCCCCTGTCGGGTTGGGCTTTCGTTATAGATCCGACAGACCCCCTCGACGAACGCGTCATCGAATTCAGCCAGTCTGACAACCACCCCGAGTCGGTTCGCCCGTTTGACCGCTTTCCGGACGTCATACTCGGCGCGCTTTTCGAACCACTCGGAGTAACTCGTTATTGGAATTACCGCCGCACTATCCCATTCCGTTCGATACTTGTACTTCGGCACCACTTCCGGGAGCTTCTGCGCAAACGTAAAGATGTCGGCGTTCAGCTGCGTGTGTTTTACCTGCGAGACGAACGCCTCCGGGTCCGCCACAGTCTCTCCCTCTACCAGTTCCTCATCCATTACCGCCGCAACCTTCAGCATTTTCCCGGCACTAATTACTGTCCTGCCCTCGACGCACGCCGAAGGTACCCACATTGGCTTACCCATCACGTGTATCTTGACCTGGCTTTGACTCATGATAGACGCTTCATCCCAAGCTGCGGCAGGCCGCTAGCCCCTTTAAGATCGCCGCATTGATCGCCGTTACGGCATGTCCGCAAGAGTTTCATCCTGGTAAGCGGGTCGCTTTCGACGCACATGACAGTTCGGCCGTCTGCCCTCGGGTGCCGATGATTTCTTCCATTAATGTCAGGTAACGCCGTCTCATCACATCCCAGCATATCGGCTCGTACTCTGCTTTGGCCCTAGCGGCCAGCCGGGAGCGAAGTTCTCGATCACGGTACACGTGGACCATCTGTCTCGCCAAGTCCGATGGCTCGTTGGCCTCGAAATAGGCTAATGCTTCCTCGCTGAAATAGTGCCGTATCGTCTTCAGGCGGGGGACGACGACACTCTTGCCCAGAACGATATACTCCGATAATTTATTGGGAAACGACAAGTCCAGGAAGACGTCGCGGCGCATCGGTAGAATGCCGATGTCGCACTTGTTTACCCACGGCGCGACTTCGGTCGGCGGGACCGCCCCGATCAGCCTAACTTTGGATGTCAATCCGCGCGCTCGTATCAGCCGTTCCAATGAACATTTTTCGGGACCGTCGCCCAAGATCCACAACTCCGACCCTGGCATCTCGCTGTGAGCAATGTCAAAGGCTTCAATCGCGATGTCGAGCCCGTAGATCCGAGTCAACGTACCGTGATACATCATCAAGAACCGTCCCGACGCCAGCTCACCACCGGCGGCCAACGACCTCGAGCGTGAGCCGAAGCTAGCCTCGTCCACTGCGTTCATGACCACCGTCGATTTCGCAGGAGACAGTCCACGGCTTGCCAGCAGATCCTGAATGGGCTCGTGGATCGTGATTACGTGATCCGCAAAGTCGAAGCTCAACTTCTCTAGATGCTTTAGGATGCGCACCATCAATGAGCTCTCGGCGACCCCGTACTTGGAGATATAGAATTCGGGGCTGATCTCATGCATATCCAAGAGTACTTTCGCGCCCATCCATCGAGCAACGACCGCCGCAAACACAAGAAAGTCAGGCAAGGTGTTCACGTCTATGATGGCGTAGTGTCTCTTTGCCATCAGGCGAGACAAACGAAGGCAAGCCCAAAGGAAAAAAGCGCAGTACTCGAAGGCGTAACGCGCCATGGTTCCTCGTCTCTTGCCCAATGCAACAGTGTAGACATTCACCCCGTTCAAGGTGTAGGCGTTCCTGTTACAGGAGCCGCGCAACGCCAGAACGTCTACCAAGTAACCGGCTGCGACCAGTGCCTCGGCCTTTCGCCTTACTCGTACATCGACGTCGTAGGGATTGTGGAGCAGCATGCATACCGTCTTCATCGGAGAGATGAACCGCCGGCCGCTCCCAAAGCCACAGAGTCGCACTCGTAGTCGAGATCGGCCGTAGTCTCGCCGTTCCAGGTGATATCGACGAAGTTTGAACTCGTCCCGACGGCCGTCCCTCGCCAATTGCCTGCCGCGCTCGGGCGGTGAACCCTGATGGTCAAAGGCGGTAGAATCTGCTCTCCCTGGTAGCGGACACGAGTTCGCACGACGCCGTCTGTGCCTTCGATCCGCTCGAAGCTCACGCCACGTCTTTTCCGAAACCAGCCGACGACCTGGTCAGCCGTACCGAACCACCCATCAAGGGTAGTCAAGGCTCGAAGCAGTCGAACATAAAAGGCGCCCCAGAACCGCTCTGGCCCATGGCTTCTGTCGTGCCACAGAACGGTCAATACGCCTCCGAACGTCCTAGAATGATCGATCAAGCGCCCGCAACGTAGCCAGGCGTCTGACTCCGACAGATCGAGCTGTTGAGGAAAGAACAATGCGCCATCCTGAATATGGAGAGGAAGTTCGAGGAGCGTCCGCGCACCCGCCGGCCGAAACACCTGAGTCGTTCCGCTTCGGTACCCGACGGTGTCGTTGTAGCCGACGGTTGAATCGTACGCGTAGCCTGCCTCCTCCAGGACTCGAAATGTGTTCTCCTCGCGAAGCAACCAGTGCATCCGGATACCGATCCTCGACTCGCCGGTGACCGCCGCGATTTTCTCCAACTCCTCGCGCCCTTTCTCTGCGCTGTGCCAAGCATCGATCCCATGGACGCCAACCTCACAACCTTCCTCCAAGAGCGCCGTCGGCCAGTGCGCCAGATCACTAACGTCGTAGGCGGCGCCACGTCTTGACGCATGGGGAGCAACTACCTTGTCGCCAGGCCGGCGCTTGAATGGAATCACGAAGTAGGTGGCCGGTATGTTCTTTTCGATCCGCAAGTACCAGCCAAATGGCTCCCAGAAGTCCTTCGCCCAACCAAGATATACGAGTGGGAGAGACGCGGCCGCGCTCCAGCTCCGCAGTAACTCTCGTACCGAGAGTCGGCCCCGGAGAAGATTACTGACAGCACCAACGGTCGACCGGTAAAGAAACCCCCACATCGTGTGGTCGAGCCGGTGCCGCCGGATTCCCGCAAAGTCGATGTCGTGCGTCAGGCAAACGATGAAGCGGTGGCCCGCCGGCACAGGCGGAATTTCCAAAAGAGCAATCCCGCAATCTAGGATCCACTCTCGAAGCATCATGATATGAACGTCTAGCGTCGGGAAAGCTGCATTCTTGGGAGGCTGGCCCACCGTGAGAAGGTAGTCGACTTCCTCAAATAGGTCATACCCAACTCGAATTAGTGTGGTCTCGGTCCTGCAGACCCTGAGCCCTGCCACCTCGGTGCCCGCTGCGACACAAGGGACCGCCGCGCTTCCCTCCTCGAAGGTAAGGACCTCGCCGTATATAGGCAGCTGAGTTTGTCCATAGCTCAGCGACGCGCCTTGATACCGCGAGCGCCCAACGACGCCGTTCGTAGCGTCATTGGTCTTAGCTTCGGCACCGTATATTACGAGTAGTCTCGCGTCGACGTCCGGTATCTTGTTGACCGTGGCCACAACAACATCGTAGCTCCGTTCAGGTTTGTACATCTCCCAGGGGGTCTTAAACAACTGGAAGAGCTCCTCCACGGCGGCACTCTGATCGTCTCTTGAAATAACTCCGATCATCGTGCATTCACTCGGCGGCGCCGTGTAGAAGGCCTCGCCGCCGACCAGGCCGTCCGATGGAGCGCGCCCGGTCGACTCCGTCCGACTCAATCCTTTCCGCCATTACGCACTCGTTGCGAAGAACTCGCCGATACAGTCGACCACATAGCGTGCCTGCCGGTCGGTGAGTTCCGGGTATACCGGAAGCGCGAGCGTTTCATTCGCGGCGCTTTCACTTTCCGGGAACGCACCCGCCTTGTAGCCCAGATACGCGAAACATTCCTGGAGATGCATGGGCACCGGATAGTAGATCTCCGTCCCTACACCCCTCGCGTATAGCGCGGCTTTCAATTGATCGCGTCGCGGCACCCGAATCACGTATTGGTTGAAGACATGGCGATCCGTCACCACCCTCGGGAGCACGACGTGCGGCGATTCCTTCGCAGATTCGCCGCGGCCTGTCGAGCTTGTCGATGAGGCCTGGCCGCTCGTGCACAGGGTGTCATTCTCAACGATTTCCAGCCCCGAGGCCGCAAACAACCCATCGTACCTTTCCGCGTTGCGCTGGCGCGAGGCCGTCCAATCATCCAAGTGCGTCAGCTTCGCAGCGACAATTGCCGCTTGGATCGCATCGAGGCGAAAGTTCCCGCCGATCATTCTATGCCGGTATTTCGGCTTCGACCCGTGGGCCCGCAAGCACATCAGCGTTTCCGCGCGCCGGGCATCGTTCGTGACGACCATCCCTCCATCTCCAGCGGCTCCGAGGTTCTTTGAAGGGAAGAACGAAAGACAGCCGTAATGTCCAACACTGCCGGCCCGTCGACCTTTGTGTTCAGCGCCGATTGCCTGCGCGGCGTCCTCGATGACAACGAGATCGTGTCTTTCGGCGACCCACATTACGGGATCCATGTCCGCCATCTGGCCATACAGGTGGACCGGGATGACTGCGCGGCTTCTATCCGTCACTTTCGCCTGCAGTCCGGACGGGTCGAGGTTGTAAGTGGTCCGATCGATGTCGACGAAGACTGGAGTCGCTCCGACGCGGGCGATCGCGCCCGCCGTCGCGAAGAAGGTGTAAGGGGTTGTAATCACCTCGTCGCCGGGACCGATGTTTTCCGCCATCAGGCACGCTAGCAACGCGTCGCTACCCGAGGACACTCCGACAGCGTGCGAGCAGCCAGAGTATCGAGCGATCGCCTGCTCACACTCTTCCACTTTCGGTCCCAGGATGAAGTGCTGTGACTCCATCACTTCCGACAGTGCAGAATCAACAGCAGCTTTGACCGTCAGGTACTGCGCCTTGAGATCGAGTAGAGGGACATTCATCCCTTGCCTTCCTCTTTCAGTTGCCTGTACCGCTTGAAGCCCATGCGCAACTCCGCGGGGAGTGGGGCTTCGTCGTCCAAGTCGAGACACCGAAGCACGCCGGGCTCGGTTTCGTGATAACGATACCCGCTCTCAGGGCATCTCATCACGCCGTCGGCGTCAGGCTCATCGAGCCGATGGCCATGCCGGCTTATCCATCCGACCTGGCGCGCTGGATTGCCGACAGCCAGAACGAAGTCCGGCACGCTCTTGGTGACCACCGAGCCGGCGCCGATGAACGCATACCGTCCGATCGTGACTCCGCACACGATGGTCGCATTGGCGCCGACGGTACACCCGCGCTTCAGCCGAGTAGTCTCATACAACGAGTGCCGATTAATCTCGGCGCGCGGATTCGTAACATTCGTCAAGACGCATGAGGGGCCCAGAAAGACGTCGTCCTCAATCACGACGCCCGCATAGACCGACACGTTATTCTGAATCTTGACGTTGTTTCCGATTGTCACTCCCCCATCGACGCAGACATTCTGTCCAATGTTGCAGCGTTCCCCGATCCGAGCGCCGTTCATGATGTGACAAAAATGCCAGATCTTCGTCCCCGCCCCGATCTCGGCGCCGGTGTCAACGCAGCTAGATTCGTGTACGAAGTACGCGGGCGCTGTCTTCTCAGGCCTAGAGTCGCGCGGTTTTACGTCTACGCCCCCACCCAGCAACGAACTCTGACACGCGTCTAGGGCTCGCAAGACCCGCAGGCCCTCCCTCCCATCCGTTCGTGGAGACGTCCTCGACACGAGGCAGTCGAGAAAATGCTGGCATTCCGCGCGGAGCGGCTCTCGATTGTCGAGATCAACGATTTCGCCACGCGCCCTGACGGCTGTCGGTACGCGCTGTCTCCATTCCACCCGGTGTGGGTAGAGGATTAGCTTGTGCTCTGCGGTGTCATCGAAAACCGCCATCTTTTCCGAGCCCACGATCACCAGGCGCTGCTCCTTAACAGGGTGCAACCAGCTCACGAACACGTGGGCTTGCACCCCACTCGGAAACTCGAAGTGACTCAACGTGACATCAACGATCTGCCGATTAAGAAAGGCGCCGCCCTGGCAGGACACGCGACTCGGCATCTCGTTGAGCAGTGAGAGCATCACGGAGATGTCGTGAGGCGCAAAACTCCAAAGAATATTTTCTTCTGTCCTAATTTTTCCGATATTGAGACGGTTGGAGTATAGGTAGTTGATCTGTCCCAGGCCACCGTCTCGGATCAACTCCTGCAGCTTCAGGATCGCGGGATGATATTGGAGAATATGACCAACCATGAGAATCCTGTGCTTCGCCGCCGCGAGCTCGACAAGGTCTTCGCCCTGTTTCACCTCGACGGCCAGGGGCTTTTCCACGAACACGTCCTTGCCAGCCTCAAGCGCCGCTTTGGCCATTTCGTAGTGGGTGGTGGCCGGCGTGGCCAACGCGACCGCAACAACAGAAGAGTCCGACAGCACCGCGCTGAATTCCCGGCAGAATCTGACGTTCTCGTATTCGGACCTACACCTTTCTTCAACAGATTTGTCCGCGTCACAAATAACACCCAGCGCGTCGAGTTCGTAGAAGTTACGAACGAGGTTCTTGCCCCAGTAACCAACCCCGACGACCGCGAGGTTGACCTTAGCCCGACCGACCGTTCCGTGTTCCATGAGTTCCTCGCTCATTCTAGGAGATCAACACACTTGCCTGCAGCGTATCCGTCTCCGTAGAGCACCGGGCACGAATTCGCAGGAACGAATGAACGCGCCGCTTGGATAATCCTCTCCGAGTCGGAGCCTACCAATGTATTCCAGCCGACTTGCACGGTCTCCACCCATTCTGTTTCCTCCCTCAAGGTGAGGCAGGGTACGCGCAGCCAATAGGCCTCCTTCTGTAATCCACCGGAGTCAGTAAGAATCAGTCTCGCCGACCGTACGAGAGCGACCATCTCGAGATACCCTACGGGATCGACCAGTTTGACATGAGGTTTCGGCTGCCACTGTGCCGCCGTAATGACTCGACGGGCGCGAGGGTGAACGGGGAAGACTACCGGTTCGTCGAGGGAATTAAACGCGCACAGGATATGCGACAGGCGAGTCCAGTCGTCCGTGTTCTCGCTGCGGTGCACCGTCGCCAGCACGTAACTCTTTTCCCTCAGACCAAGGCGATTCATAACCTCCGCCGGTCTCGTGTCAACTCGTCGCCTCGCCCAGTTGAGGACATCCAGCATCACGTCTCCGACGACATGGACGTTTTGCGAGATGCCCTCGGCGGCCAGGTTGCTGACCGCGGTATCGCTCGGGCACAGGAGGAGATTCGACAGGTGGTCCGTCACCACACGATTGATTTCCTCAGGCATGCGACGATTGAAGCTTCGAAGTCCCGCTTCGATGTGCGCTACCGGTAGGGATAGCTTTGACGCCGCCAGGGCGCCGGCCAGGGTCGAGTTCGTGTCGCCGTAGATGATGAGCCAGTCCGGTCGTCTTAGCATCAATACTTCCTCGATCCCTTTGAGCATGACGCCGGTTTGGCTGCCATGCGGACCGGAGCCGACACCCAGATTCACATCGGGCGGCGGTATCTCCAGTCCTTCGAAGAAGACGTCGGACATCTCGTAGTCATAATGTTGGCCTGTATGCACCAAGAATTCGTCGTGCCGCGCTCGCAATTCCCGGCTTACCGCAGCCGCCTTGACGAATTGAGGCCGGGCTCCCACGACGGAGACAACTTTCACTTCGCCGGCTCCCCGCGTCTGTGATTCTGGTTCAGCGCGAGATCAGGCATGGGCTGCCTGAGCCGGTGATTTTGCGCTTGCCGCGATCGACTGAAGCACCTCGGTGACCACGCGGTGCTGCTGCGCGGGAGAGAGCCCTGGGAACATCGGTAGCGAGAGGACGTGAGCGGCTATTTGCTCCGTGACAGGAAAATCACCCGGGCGGAAACCCAGACGCTCATATGGTTTCGCGAGGTGAAGCGGAAGCGGGTAGTGGATGCCTATGCCGATCCCTGCGGCCGTCAGATCCTTCCGAAGCTGCTCTCGGTCAGGGACCTGTAGCACATAGAGATGGTAGACTGGTCGCGACCACGGCGGCACGTGCGGAAGCGTGAACTGCTGAGTCTGACCGAACAGCTGATCGTAGCCGCGTCCCCGCTCCCGGCGCTGCTCGTTCCACTTCGTGAGATGGCGAAGCTTTACCCGTAAGACACCCGCCTGCATGGCGTCGAGCCGGCAGTTGTACCCCTCGAGGTCGTGGAAATATTTCGTCGACTGGCCGTGGTCGCGTAACATCTGGCAGCGACGCGCCAGTCGGGCGTCGTCCGTGGTGACGGCACCAGCTTCACCGCACGCACCCAGATTCTTGCCGGGATAAAAGCTGAATGCCGCGGCGCGACCCATTGATCCGGCCTTGCGCCAGCAATTCTCTTTGGTCGAGAAGTATTCCGCGCCGTGTGCCTGGCAGGCGTCCTCGATGAGGATCAAATCGTAGCGTGCCGCCAACTCAAGGATCGGGTCCATGTCGGCCATCTGCCCGTACAAATGGACGGGGATAACAGCCGTCACCGGACCGCCAGTGCGCTTGCTCACCACGCGGCCGGTCTGGGGATCGGGCGTGCATTCGGCTTCCAGATAGACGCGCAGCTTCTGGGGATCCATGGTGTAGGTGCGCTCATCGACGTCGACGAAGTCTGGTCGCCCGCCGGCCTGCGAGATCGCCTCCGTCGTGGCGATAAAGGTAAGCGGCACCGTCACCACGGTGTCTCCGGGTCGGACGCCAGCCGCGACGAGGGCGAGGCGCAGGGCATCAGTGCCGCTGGCCATTCCGACGCAGAACTGCGACTGGCAGAATTCGGCGAACTCGCGCTCGAAGTCTTGGACCACTGGTCCACCAATGAACCCAGCGGTGTCCAGCGCGGTCTCGAACACCGAGCGCAGCTCATCCCGGAGCTCGCGGTGAATAGTCACAAGATCGAGAAAGGGAATTTCGCCCATGTTCATTCCGAATCCCTGGTTCAGCATCCCTTGCGTCTCAAGAGTCTCGCCTCAGGTCGCGGGCCGCTCGGCAGTCGTTGTGGCCGGCCACCCGATTGCCACGACACCCCGTCGCCGACCTCACGTAGATCAAGACATGGCCACCTGGATCGCCTCTGCGGTCACGGCCATCTCCCTCATCGCTTGCCCATGAAATACGAGAGGAGGGCATTCGTCTTATGGCGGGTCACGCCCATAGTCTCTCGAGCGCCAGCACGCCTCCAACGAGGACGGTCGGTCAAGGCGTTCGCCGGATCTGAAATACTGAGGCATAACGAACCATCCAATCGGGCCGGTCCTCGTCGAATGGCTCCAGTCCCCAATATTCCAAGGGCCATCCGCCCGTCAACGAGGCGTCGCCTTCGTGGATCTCTCTCATCAGATCTGTGACCGGCTTCCAGCCCATCTCTAGCGCCACTTTTGTCCGCACGTCCAAGTCGAGACCTGAGACAAACAGATACCCACCAGGCCTCACCAGTCGCGCGACGTTACGCAAGCACCTTTCCGCAGCCACGGGGTCCATGTGGCACAAGAACCGATTGGCCACGACTATGTCCTGCGGACCCACCACACTCGCGATCTTCGGATCTGCCGCATTCCCGGGGTACCAGTTAATCCCTTCGCGAAGCCAAGACCTGACTGTGACCCGGTCATCGCTCCTGTCAAACATCGCCTCCATCTCCGCGGCAGTCATACGCTCACACAATGACGCGCTCTGATCCATGCACGTCCGCCCGCCCGCATCTCCGCTGCTGATCTCATCAGTCGGCCCCGTCAGACCGCTGGGGGTGGTGAGCGAATACACTCCTCTCTCCGCGTATTCTAAAATCTCCCGCGAGATGTCGATCGCATGCACGTGCAGCCTCACGTCCGGCCGGGCGGAGCGCATGACCCACGCGATCGAATACACCTCAGCGCCCTTGCTACACCCCACGACCGAGATGGCCACGTTGGCGCCATGACCTCTTTCCTCCAGCAGCCGACGCATCAGCTCCAGCTCTGGTCTGTTTCTCAAAAAGAACGTCCCGAACGACTGCCTCCGGACTGCCCGCAGCCGGATTAGCGATTGCAAATGCATGCCATACCGGCGCGCAGGAGTCAGACGCTGTAACGAGACTGGCAGACTCCGCCACATCCACGTAGTTAAAAACAGGTAGGGCCTTCCCAGGCAGACCCGCAGAATTCTCGATTCCGACAACATTCCGAGACTGAGCCTCCTCTGCGCCCCGCCCTCGACACTCGTCACGCCATTCGACTTCATCTCTCTGCGCCGCCTGCCTCGTCACTCGTCCGTTCCGACGCAATCCCAATCGGTGCCGGACCGGACCGCTCTGCCGAAGAGCCCGGCGCCAGGCACACACGCACGACACCGTACAGCACGACAAGCCTCGTTTCGTGTCCGACGGCGACATCCGCCGCACGCCGACCGCACAGGGCATTCCTTCTCTGACATCGAATCATGCCGATCCACGACGATTCGTACAGCTCCTGCGCGTCGTGGGGATTGGCGTCAACGACTCACGCCGGTGTGGAGAGAAGCTGAGGCCGAAACGCGGTCGGCACTGACGACCTCGGACCGGGTGTTTGGAGAGGCAGACTCCCCGATCGGATCCTTCCATACCTCCCACGGGGCGTGTCCTCTCGAGTGCAGGTCATCCAGCATCTGTTTGTCTTTGAAGGTATCCATACCGACCCAGAAGCCGTCGTACGTAAAGGCCACCAGGTTCCTCTCTCCCGCTAGCCTCCGGAACGGCTCGTAGAGTAGCTCCTCTCCGTCGTGAATATATTTGAAGATATCCTTGCGGAAGATGAAATAGCCCCCGTTGATCCGAAGCTGAGAGTGGCTGACATCGGTTATACCGTCGACCAGGTCGTGTTCGTCCGTTGAAACAAAATGGTAACTGAGATTCGGCCTGACGCGAAGAAAACTCGCCACCTTACCACGGCGCCGAAATTGATCCATCTGCATGGGAAGGGGCGCATCCGTCAGGCCGTCGCTGTAATTGGCAAGGAAGACTTCTTCGTCGCCCAGGTATTTTTCAGCGGCCTTGAGGCGCTGTCCGATGTTGGACGTGACGCCGGTGTCGGCAAAAGTGATCTTCCAGTCGTGGATGTCGCTGTTCAGCAGTTGAAGATTCTTCCCGCCTTGAGAGAGGACGAAGTCGTTCGACAGGCACTCGCTGTAATTCAGGAAGTAGTTCTTGATGACATCCGCGCCATATCCGAGGCAGAGCACGAAGTCGCGATGTCCGTAGTGGGCGTAGTACTTCATGACGTGCCACAATATCGGGCGATACCCGATGTTGATCATGGGCTTGGGGATGCGGTCTGAATAGTCTCTGAGCCGCATCCCGAGGCCACCACAGAACAAGACCACTTTCATTGGGATAGCCCCCTCCCGGTTCGAGCAGAATCTACGCGACTCCCCGCCAGCGCGACGTCGTCTCCCGCCTTGCTGGCGGTCGGCAAACCCTGCAGTCGCTCCTCGAGCCAGGTCTCGCCCCGGAAGTGCCGATACTGCTCGGCCCGCAGCCGGTCCGCCAGGCGTCCCGCGGGCACTTCGACGTCGTCGTAAGTCAGTACTTGGTCCTTCGCGACGTCACGCCCGAGCCTACAACCTTCCACCAGCCCCTCGGGAAGGTAACGCCGGGCGCTCATCTCCTCCGCGTTCGCCGCCTCTCCGTAAGTCATGTACATACCGTACTCGTCGAGGACCTCGCCGGCCTTGAGGTCGCGCTTGGCGACTGCGCACACCTCGACTACTGGGCCGCCGAGAGGCGGGGCGACCTCGTCCTTGAACAGCACGACGCGCGCGATCGCGATCGGCGCCTCGAAGTGCACGAGGTGGTAGGGAATCCAGAGCGGGTACAGCGGCCCCTCGCCCATCTTATATAGGTTGAGATAGTGGCGCTGCTTGGGGTCGGGGTGCTCCGCTAGGCAGAAGGCCTTGATCAGCGGCGGCCCGACAGTGTAGTCGACGATCCCCCCCAGCGCACGGAGCTCCTCGACGTCGTAGAGCTTCTGGATCTCCATGATGGAGCCATCGTATTTGAGGCCGCGGGACATCCCCCGCGCCTTCACCCGGAAGCCCGTCGCGTTGGCCACGATAGACTGCTCGAAGCTGATCTTGGAGCCGTCGGCGAACGAGGTGACCATCGCGGCGTTCTGCCCCCAACGCTCGGCCCAGCCCTGCTGGGTGGTCGGGTTCCGGTAGGGATCCTGGAGGCCTTTGACGTTTCCGATCACCCGCGGGATGAGGCCCAACCCCTTCACCCAACGGCAGAGGTTCATCTGAATGCCGGGCTCGTCTCCATCGCAGGCCGACAAGATGACCTGGTGCTTCTTCGCGTACACCCGAAGAATGGGGCCGATGGTCGAATCCACTTCGGCGTTCATCAGCACCACCGGCTTTCCAAACCGGAAGGCCTCGAGGATGACGTGTGCCCCGAACTCCACCGACCCGGTCACGTCAACCACTACGTCGATCTCGCTGGAGCGGCAGATCGCGAACGGATCCTCGGCGACCGCCGGAGCGCCGCGCCGGATGGCGTCGTCGAGTACCCCCTGGGTACCGGCAGACACGACTTCGTCGCAGCCCGCGTATCGGTAGACCTGAAACGCCCGTTCGGGATGCCGGTTGAAGACGGCGGCCATGCGCATTCCTGGCACGCTGTTCACGATCTGGTTGGTGAGGCCCTGCCCCATGAACCCAGCGCCGATCATGCCTACACGAATTGGCGTGGCTTGTTCCTCGCGGGCCTGGAGAGCCTTGTCGACGATGATCATGACTGTCTCCCTCTCCGGCTCACAGGGTCATTCTCCGCCTGAGCTCCGGCTCGGCCTCGGCCAGAAGCCTCCACGTGTCGTCCTTCAATGAGATCTCGGTGACCGGCAGCGGCCACTTCAGGCCGAGCCGAGGATCGCTGTAGATCAGCCCGCCCTCCGAGCCCGGGGTATAGAACTCGCCAACCTGGTAGCTCGTCTCCGTCCCGTCCTCGAGGACCTGGTAGCCGTGCGCGAAACGCTCGGGCACGTACAGAGCCCGGTGGTTGTCAGCGGTGAGCTCAACGGCGACATGGTCGAGGTACGTGGGGCTCTCGGGTCGCAGGTCCACGATGATGTCAAGGATACCCCCCCGGGTGCACCGCACCAGTTTGGTTTCGGCCGCGGGTGGGAACTGGAAATGCATTCCGCGCAATGTCCCCCTCTTCTTATTGAAGGCGATGTTGGCCTGAGCGATGATCGGCTTGAGTCCGCGCTCGACGAACTCCCGCTGGCAGAAGACGCGGGCGAAGAAGCCCCGGTTATCCTCGCGGCGATCCACGTCGAGAACGAGGGCTCCCTTGAGCTTCGTCTCGAGAAACATCATGATTGATCTCCCCCTTGGTCCATCTCCGGCCGCAGCGGTACGTGGCTGCCAGCTTCATTCCCTCGCGCACCGTCGCCCGCTGTCAGGACATCAGGGAAGCCACAATTGCGCGTTCCGAACTGCCGCGTGAGGCCACCCCCGGCAGCGTTGCCGCGCTGCAGCAGGGAGACGGCGACTGCTGTAGGGACAGAATTGTCACGGCCCAGGCGGCTATCCGCTGTCATCGTCCGACGCGCCACGCTGAAGGCGCCCCGAGCAGAGGGAGCCGAGCGGCCCCCGATTAGACTTTGTTCAAGCTGTGAGCGCCTCTGAGACACGTCCAGATCCGCGACCAAGTGACGGAACCGTTCCGAGCAGAGCCCGTAAGGAGCCCCGCTACAGCGGCTCGCTATGCGGCTCGCCAGCGCAGCGTGGCATCCAGTCGACCGGCGGCGAGCAGGTCCTTCAGGTGGTCGATGCGCTTGAACCGCGGCCCTTCGCAGTCCTCGAGCACCAGTCCGGTCCTCCGGTAGGCGGCGTGGAGCTCTTCCGCTCCCCGGCGCGCGCTCCACTGCGGCTTGAAGTCCGGAAGAACGCGGTGGATCTTCCGGAAGTCCACTCGGTAGCATCTCGGGTCGGGCCCACCGTCTATCGCGTACTCGATGCGTGAGCCCGGCACGACGTCCTGGACGATCTCGGCCAGATCACGGATGCGATAGTTCTCCTCCGTCTGGCCAACGTTGAGCGCCTGGTTGTGAATCGCCTCGCGTGGCGCCGCCAGAACAGCCAGGAACGCCCTCGAAATGTCCTCGATATGGACGATGGGCCGCCAGGGGGTGCCGTCGCTCTTGATGTGGACGCGGCCCCTCGCGAACGCCCAGGCCACGAGGTTGTTCAGCACGAGGTCGAACCTGAGGCGTGGTGAGACGCCGTACGCCGTCGCGTTGCGGAGGAACGTCGGGCTGAACGCGCCGTCCGCCAACTTCGTGACGTCCTCCTCGACTCGGACCTTCGAGATGGCGTAGGGCGTGATCGGGTGAAGATCGGCTGTCTCGTCCACGAGGTCGTCGCCCGCCTTGCCGTAGCTGCTGCAAGAGGAGGAGTACAGGAAGCGGGATACGCCGGCTTCCTTCGCCAGCCGCGCGAGGCGGACAGACGCGGCGTGGTTGATCTGGTAGGTGATCTCCGGATCCAAGTCCCCCAGGGGATCGTTCGATAGTGCCGCGAGGTGAATCACGGCGTCGAAGCCATCCAGATGCCTGCGTTCCACGTCCCGCACGTCGACCCGCAGCGCCGGAACCTCGTGAATCCCAGGGCTGAATATACACTCGCGAAACAACTCGCTGTCCAGCCCGATCACCTCGTGACCGGCGCCGAGCAGCATCGGCACCATGACGGTGCCGATATAACCCTTATGCCCTGTCACCAGGATCCGCATGGTCTCAACTGCCCTTCTCTGTCGGCGCCGGTGTCAGCGCCGACGCCCGGCGCGCTACACTCCTGCCACACGTTCGGCAACGTCGCGTCCTCCCTCGCACCATCACGCTCCGCCTTGGCATGGCCCGTCACAGCACGCCCTTTCGGCAATAAAAGCCTTCCGCGTATTTCCCCGGTGCCCGCGCCTCGATGCCGCGAATTCTCAACAGCGCCATGAACGCGTCACGCGTAAACCAGTCCTTCTCTCGTTGACTGTTGAAGCAGTCCATCAACACGTCGACCTTTTTTTCGCAGATCTCGCGCGTAAGGGGCACAAACAGATTTGGTGTCCCAAGATCGCCGTCATACTTCATAATTTCATACTCGAGGATCAAGTGGTCTCGGAATGTGTTCCATGTCAGCTCCGAGGTCACCCGATGATCCTGATGCAGATCATCCCGATAATGTGTAAAAACGACATCCGGCGCTGTCCTCTCCTTGAGCTTCTCGAAGAAGCCCTTGATTTCCTCCCCTCGGTACGGGAAGAAACCGTTTTTGAAGTTCTCGATGATGATCTCTCTCATTTTCGAGCCTGCGAGAAACCGTTCGGCGCTCGCGGCCGCCTCAAGATCTCTCTCGCCCTCAGATCCAAGGACCACCCAGTGCACTTCCACGTCGGCATATTCTGACAAGAGCCGTAGGATAGTCCCGCCGCAGCCGATTTCGATATCGTCGCTGTGCGCACCAACGCACAGGACTTTGATCGCATCCTTCCTCCCGAGGGCGAACTGGAATCCCATCATCCCAGTAACCGAGCGCAGATGCCGCCGGGGCACTTCAGCCACTCTAATACGCCTTGTCTCACTGTTGAATTGACCCTCTATGCTCTCGTCTTGGGTGCTCTGAGAGACCGACATCCAGGATGTCGGGCAGGTGGTCCTTCCTCACGCCTCATTCGTCAGAGGCGAATGTCGTAGGTAGCGCTGGCCACAGGGCTCGGAGACCAGCCGGGGGCAACCGCCATCGTCTTGACCGTCGTGGCCGTGATGATCGGGAGGCTGCCGTTGAAGACGGGTTGCACCACGATCGGCAGGGTGTAGACACGCGAAGTGGTCGTCGGCGTGCTCCCGTCGGTCGTGTAGTAGATTGTGACGCCCGGGCTTGCATCCGCAATGGAGACGCTCTGCGGGAAGGTGTAGATCCCGCCCGCCGGGCTGAAGGTGGGCGTGGCCGCCTGCAACGTGTAGGTGGCGCTGGCCAGGTAGCTGTCAACCATCCCGCTCGCCGCTGCCATCGCCTTGATCGTCATGGTCCGCGTTACCGAGATCGGGCCGCTATAGACGGGCGACGCGGTCGTCGGCGGGGTTCCGTTGGTGGTGTAGTGGATCGTCGCGCCAGGAGTCGCCGTCCGGATGGAGACGACCTGGGGCAGGTTATAGGTCCCACCGGCCAGGCTCAAGGAGGGTGTGGCCACCCGCAAGGCGAAGCCGACCGTAACCGTGGTGTCTGCGGTGAGGGTCACCGTGCAGCTCGCGGTGCCCGCACAGCCGCCACCCTGCCAGCCGGTGAAGACGGAGCCGGGCGCCGGCGTGGGGGTCAGCGTCACGCGGCTCCCGCTCGTATACCTCCAACAGCTCGTCCCGCAGGTGCTCCCCGCTGGGCTGCTGGCAACAGTGCCGCTACCCGTCCCCGCCGAGACGACCGTGAGGGCGAAGATTTGTAGGTCAAAGGTCGCGGTGACCGTGGTGTCTGCGGTGAGGGTCACCGTGCAGCTCGCGGTGCCCGTACAGCCGCCACCCTGCCAGCCGGTGAAGACGGAGCCGGGCGCCGGCGTGGGGGTCAGCGTCACGCGGCTGCCGCTTGTATACCTCCAACAGCTCGTCCCACAGGTGCTCCCCGCTGGGCTGCTGGCAACAGTGCCGCTACCCGTCCCCGCCAAGACGACCGTGAGGGCGAAGGTTTGTAGGTCAAAGGTCGCGGTGACCGTGGTGTCTGCGGTGAGGGTCACCGTACAGGGGTCTACGCCCGCACAGCCGCCGCCCTGCCAGCCGGTGAAGACGGAGCCCGGGGCCGGCGTGGGGGTCAGCGTCACGCGGCTCCCGTTGGCATACGCTGCCAAACAGTTCGCCCCGCAGGTGATCCCCGTTGGCGCGCTGGTCACCGTGCCGCTGCCCGCCCCCGCCCCGATCACCGTGAGGGTGGAGTTCAAGCCCGCAAGATCCCCGCCCTCCCACCCGGTGAAAGCAAACGCCGGGGTAAACGCCTCGATCCCGACATCGCCGGTGGGATAGGAACCGTCAGTCGCGTACATGAACTGGAGGACACCATTCTGGAATACTTGGAGGGTGTTCCCCTCGGCGGTCAGCCGCCACTTATCTCCTGGACTGACGACGGGAGTGAAGAGTTGGCCGATGGTGAAGGTCCCGTCGGGGTTCATCTTGTAGATCCCGGAGGAACTCGGTTTGTCGGCGTAAAGAAACAGCAGCCATCCCGTCTGCCCGGTGTTCGTACGGTCGATTCGGACGATCGGTCCGCCGCCGCCGCTGGCCACCGTACCCAATGTGACCTCGGAATATTGCGTCGCCGGCGGCGTGATGCTCCACACGCCCTCGGCGTTGTGGATCGCGTCCAGGCCAAAGGCGGCACCGCCCGTCTTTTTGAACCCCGAGTAGCTCGGTAGCGGATACCAACGGTCTCCTTCGTCCAGGGGATTCTCAGTCCCGGCAAACGTTGAGGAGGCCCAGGCCCCGGACGAAACGGGGGCGCCGGCTGACCACGAGGCGATCACCGCGTTCGTCAGCACGCCGTCTCCCGCATACGCGAGTATCCCTGCAGTTCCGCCCGAGTATCGTGTCGCGTCCGTGCTGGTGCGATAAAAGAACTCGCGAACCCCGTTCTTGATTCCGTAGATCGCCTGGCCGCGCGCGACGAGCCGCAACTTGTCGCCGTCGACGACGGAGGAAGTTGGGGCCAGCAGATTCGCGGTGTAGGTGGCTCCATTCGCGTCAATGCGATACAGTCCGTTGACCCCGTCAGGCGTGCTGCCCCACCAGAGATAGTGACTATCAACCGAGGGCCCAGACGTCTGGACCCGAACGATCGGCCCCACGTTGCTGATCTTACTTCCGACATGGCCGACGACGATCTCAGAGTAGTGATCGGCAGGGATGGCCGCCGTGGTGCGGGCACCCCCGTGGTTCGGATAAAAGCCTTGGTCGGGGTAGGCGCCGTTGGTCTTCTGGAACCGACTACCGTGCGGCGCGAGGGACGTGAGCGGCGCCCACGCACCATTCTCGAAGAGCGGGTCCTCCACGCCGACGAAGCTGGAGGATGCGATGGGCCCGTCTGCGGGGGCTGTCACCGGCATCAGCATGGCGACGAGCAGACCGCCAAGGACTCGAGCGATCATGCGGAGCGCGTGGGGCTTCACTTCCCCTTTCATCTTTATCTCCTCGTGACCAGGTCACGAACCTTAAGAACGTCACGCCGCTAACCAAGAACGACACCACCTCCCGCGTCTCGCGCCGCCGACGCGAACTGTCCTCCCCCTCGACCCTTCCCCGGGCCTTCATCCCGTCACCTGTGCCTCGTCGGTAATAAGACGCAACCGCCGCGCCGGATTCCCAGCTACAATCGCGTGCTCGGGGACGTCTCGGGTCACCACGCTCCCCGCCCCGATCAGGGCGCCCTCACCGATCGTGACGTTGGCGAGGATCGTTGCACCAGAGCCGATCGACGCCCCCTTCCTCACTCGCGTGGGTTCGACCTTCCAGTCCTTTTCGGTCTGCAATTCGCCGTTCCGCGCCGTCGCGCGCGGGTAGGAATCGTTGATAAAGGTCACGCCGTGGCCAACGAAGACGCCGTCCTCGATCGTCACCCCCTCGCAGATGAACGTGTGGCTCGAGATCTTGCAGTGCTTGCCGACCTTGGCGTTCTTCTGAATCTCCACAAACGCGCCGATCTTGGTCTCCTCCCCCACCTCACAGCCGTAGAGATTGACGAAGTTCGACAGGCTGACGCCCTTGCCCAGCTTCACGTCGGCGGCGATGCAGCAATAGTCGTTCATAGTTCGACGGCTCTGGCTCTCTCTCTCAGCGATTGCTCCGCCGCTTCGAGTATTCTCACGACCCGCGCGCCCGCCTCACCGTCATTGAACGGAGTCTCATCCTTCGTGATGCAGTCGATGAAATAACGGAGCTCCACGTTGAGCGCTTCGGCTTGCTCAACCCTCGGCGCCCACATATCGCCGGACCGATAGCTCACCAGCAGTTCGTAGAGGCCTTCACCGTTGGTCATTTGAACACCTCGGTCGTACACCTTGATCTTCTCGTCGGCCTCCAGATCGTTCCACACCAACATCTTCTTCTCCCCTCCAATCAGGGTGGTCCTAACCTTGACCGGAGAGAGCCAGTTAACGTTCAAGTGCGCGATCGTGTTACCCGGGTAGTAGATGGTGAT
>QIAN01000347.1 GCA_003225005.1 Acidobacteriota bacterium
ATGTTCTCGGGGCGGGTGAGCAAGGGCAGATGGCCAAGGATGACGATGCGATCGAAACAGTGATATACCAGGGCCAGCAGGCTGCCAAACAGCTGAGCAAAGGTCTCCATCGGATCCTTCCTTTGACTCTTGCGTCGAGAACAAGATCATCGGACAAAGAACCGATGGAGATCAAAATTTCAAATATGTTTGGGTAGTCTTCGGGAAGGAATTTACTGCAAGGATGGCGCGATCATTGATGTACCGATCATTGTGGATTCCAGCCGTTTTCAGTGCGCTCTGTAGCGGAATCGGCGCCGCGCAACAAGCAGTGCCTTCCGACGCATCAACTCCAGCACAGACGCCCCAATCCGCTCCTTCTCCCGACCAATCTTCTTCCGGCAAATCTTCCTCCGACAAATCTGCGACCGCGCCAGATTTCACCGAAGCCCGCCGTCTCACGCAACAAGGCAAGATCGACGACGCCATTGCGGAACTGCAAAACCTCGAATCCCGTGACCCTAGCGCGAAAGGGCTCGATCTCGAACTCGGCACCGCTTACTACAAGAAGAGCGACTATGTGAAAGCGATTGGGTTCTTGAAGAAAGCCGTAGCCTCCGATCCCAATAACGGTGAGGCAGCGCAACTGCTCGGTCTCTCTTATTACTTGAATGGATATCCCGCGCAGGCCATTCCTCTGCTCGAAAAAGTGCAAACCTGGTTTCCGCGCGCCAATGTAGACGCCTCCTACATCCTCGGGATTTGCTATATCCAAACGAAAGATTATCCGCAGTCTCGCAAAGCATTCGCCAAAATGTTCGACGTAGCACCTGACTCTGCCGCCAGCTATCTATTTACCGCCCGTATGCTGTTCCGCCGGGAATTTGACCCGGTCGCGGAGGAGTACGCTCAAAAGGCTGCCGCGCTCGATCCCACCTTGCCGCTCGCGCACTTCCTGCTCGGCGAGCTTTATCTCTACAAGTCGCGAGTACCGGAAGCCATTGCGGAATTCCAGAAAGAACTCGCCATCAATCCGGGCAACGCCGCCACGTATTACAAGCTGGCGGACGCCTACTCCCGCGTGCAAAAATTCGAAGACGCCGAGAGGCTTCTCCAGCGCTCCATCTGGCTCGATGCCACTTCTACCGGCCCTTACATCCTGATGGGAAAAGTGTTGGAGAAAAAAGGCGAGTTCCAGTTGGCCGTTCGTGCGCTGCAGAAAGCGGCGACGATGGATCCGAATAATGCAATGACTCACCACCTTCTCGGCCAGGCTTATCGCGACATGGGCAAGAAAGAAGAAGCCGAAACCGAACTGAAATTGGCCGAGCAGCTACAAACGCAACAAGATTCGCGGCCGTGAACGGAGCCAAGCCGGACTAACAATAGGGTTGGCCGGCCTCAAAGTCTCCAAACATAATGAAAGCTGAACCCTTCAAGATCGTCGGCCTCGGGGAGCTGCTCTGGGATCTGCTGCCGGCGGGAAAGCAGCTTGGCGGCGCCCCCGCTAATTTCGCCTACATCACTACACTCTTGGGCAATGAAGGAATCGCCGCCAGCTGCGTGGGTAGCGATGACCTCGGAGACGAAGCCATCCGGCGGCTAACACAGCTCGGAGTCTCCACCACCTTCATCCAGCGCGACACGAATCACCCGACTGGCAAGGTGAACGTAAAAGTAGACAGCACCGGGCAGCCAAGCTTCGAAATCTGTGCCCCCGTTGCCTGGGACTTTCTCGAATGGACGGCTCAGTGGCAGAAGCTGGCCGAACAAGCGGATGCAGTCTGCTTCGGATCGCTGGCGCAGCGCTCCGCCGTCAGCCGATCCACCATTGGTTGCTTTCTCGATGCGACACCCGCTCAGGCGTTGCGTGTTTTCGACGTCAACCTCAGGCAGAATTTCTATAGCAAGGAAATCCTCTCAAACTCGATGCAGCGTGCGAGAATCGCCAAGCTAAATCACGAGGAAGTGCCGCGAATCATGCAGTTGTTCGGGCTGGAGCATCTCGACAACGAATCCTCAGCCCAGCGCCTGCTTTCGCTTTATAGCCTCGAGTTAGTCTGCGTCACCCGAGGGCAGGCCGGCAGCCTGCTGGTGGGGAAAGACGCCTGCAGCCAGCATCCAGGTTTTTTCGTCAAGGTTCGAGACACGATCGGCGCCGGTGATGCGTTTACCGCCGCCTTGGTCCACGAATTTCTTCGTCGATCATCGCTTGACCACATGAATGCCGTTGCCAATCGAATTGGCGCTTGGGTCGCGAGTGAAGCCGGAGCCATGCCGGTTTTGAAGCCAGGCGGAACGGAAGAAATGCTGTCCGAAATTAGCTGAACGTTGAAAAAATGTTTAGCCGGCTTTTACTTCGAAGGCGTCGATAGTGGTTGCTTCTGTTCTCTCTCCAGACGCTCGATCATTTCTTTCGGCAGTCCGTGCAGCAGTTCGATAAATGCGGCATTGGTCCAGCCGAAGCCGACCACATTCATCTGATAGCCCAGTTCCACATGGGCCTCGGAAGAGCGCGTGACCACGTTGTACTTCTCCCGAATGTTGCCGTCACGCCGGAAGTTCTCCGCCACCATCGACAAAAATTCATACGACACACGATCCGCATCGGCGTTGTAGCCGTAACGGCGCAGCCCGTCGATGGCCAACATCTCGATGTTTCCCCAGCCATACGGCAAGTCCCATTGCGCCCCGGTATCCTCCGTGCTCATGGGCAGACCGCCAGGCCGCTCAAAACCCTTCAAATTGCTGACAACCGCTTTCGCCTGTTCGAGTGTGGCCAGCCCTGCCCAAAGCGGATAGAACATGGTTGCGTATTCATGCGAAGATTTTTGCAGGGTCTGAAAGTTGAGGTCGGTAAAGAATCCGCGCTCGCCACTCCAGAGGTAATGAGTGATCAATCTCTTGCGCTCCTCCGCCCGCTTTGCCCATCTTTCAGCCTCTCTCCCGTGACCAAGCCATTTGCTGATCTGCTCCATGTCTTTCTCAGTTTTATAGAGCAGGCTGTTCAGGCAGTCGGGAGCGTAGTGGTGAGTCGCTGCACCAAAGGGACCGAAGCGAAAGCTCACATCAAATCCCGACTCCCGCATGGAGCGGTCACCCTTGTAATAGTCGGAGCTGAGTTTGAACTCGCGGTTTTTTTCGCACTCCGGCTGCGCCATGGTGTGCGAAACATCGCACACCTCGAGTGAATAGCTTGCGCCGGCCACCGGCTGCGTCTGCCCAGGGTTGCCGTCTACGATGTACTCGTCGGCTTGCGAAGGATTCAGCAAGAAGTACATCGCCACCTTACGGTAAAAACCGCTCTCATCCTGAACCGCCTCGGCCGGTGGTCCCTCGCCGAAATCGTAGTAACGCGACAACCCGGTTTGCCCCGCCAGATGCGGCTCGTGCGTCCACATCGCATAATCTTTCTCCAGGTCCGCATAGGCTTTCGCCAGCCAGGCGGTGTCGGCGTGGCCGCCTTTCTGCATGGCATCATAGACATCGACGAACATCGAGCTCAGAAAGGGAGGCTGGGAGCGACTCAGATAGTAAGTTCGGTTGGCGTTGAGCATCGCGCCGTAATGCTCGATCTCAAAAAAGAAATTGTCCACCATGCCCCGGGCCAGCTCTACGCGCCCTTCACGCAGCAGGCCACGAATAATAAAGTAGCTATCCCAGCCATACATTTCATTGAAGCGGCCGCCTGGAACTACGTACTTGTGCTCCAAATAAAGCAGCCCGTGCGGCTGAATCTTGCTGCTATCGATTTCTCCCAAATGATGGATTTCCATCGGTAGATGCTCGATTCGTACGTTGCATTCGGTCGAAAGCTTTTGCACGGCCGCCGGTGTCGCGAAATTGGCAGGCAGGTATAACACTGGAGACGCTTTGATCTTAGGATCGACAATGCTTTGGCAGTCAGTCATCGACCGCGTCAGCGTGTCCCACGCCGAGGAAATATATTGCAAGATGGGCTTGAGGCCCGCATCTTGCGCCGACTTCCCCGACCCTGCGGCGTGCGTCTGATCAACTCCACATAGGCAAAGCGCGATTGCGGTCACTGATCGAATGCGTGAGAACACAAACCGGCGAAGCAACCTCAAACGGTGGGGATTCATGGTTTGGGAAAAAAGAGGCTCAGTCATCTTAAACCCCGCGCCCAAAGCGGTTCAAAATGAATTCTTCCTGCGCGAACCTTCCTTGTTACACCATTGCGCATTCGGAATTACTATGCCGTTGGTTTATTCTGTGTGCTTTGGTTTCTACACGCCGGAGGGGCACGTGATCCGATTCCATTGGGTCCTAGGGGTGGTTGTTTCGATCTTCGCGTTCTTGTCCGCAGTTCCTGGCAGCGCACAGCAAATTCCCGAGAACACCTATCAAGATCTGAGGTGGCGCATGATCGGGCCCTTTCGCGGCGGACGCACTCGCGCCGCGGCTGGAGTTCCGAACCAGCCGAACTTGTTCTACGTCGGCCAGGTAAACGGAGGCGTTTGGAAGTCGGACGACTACGGCCGGACATGGGAACCGATCTTCGATAACCAGCCCACGCAGTCCATAGGCGCGATCGCGGTTGCCCCTTCCGACGTCAATATCATTTATGTGGCCAGCGGCGAAGGACTGCATCGTCCGGACCTCTCTGTCGGCGATGGAATCTATAAGTCCACGGATGCTGGCAAGACCTGGACTCACCTCGGCCTGCGCGACGGCCAGCAGATTCCCGCCCTAGCCATTGACCCGCGTGATCCCAACCGGGTTTTTGCCGCAGTGCTTGGCCATCCCTATGGGCCTAGCCAGGAGCGTGGCATTTTCCGTTCCAGCGATGGCGGTCAAACCTGGCAAAAACTGATTTACAGGAACGAGAACACCGGCGGCTGGGATGTAGAAATCGATCCGTCAAATCCTGATGTTGTCTACGCCTCGCTGTGGGAAGCGCGCGAGGGTCCTTGGGAAGACAATAACGTGTTCAATGGAACCGCGGGTGGCCTTTTCAAATCGACTGACGGAGGGAATACCTGGCATGCACTCACCCAAGGCCTGCCTTCTGATCTCTCGCAAATTTATGTAGCCATCGCTCCCAGCGATCCGCATCGCCTCTACGCAACCTTAGCAACCGGCGCTGGCATTCTTGCAGTGTACCGGTCCGATGATTCCGGCCAGAGTTGGGCGCGCGTGACCGATGATCCCCGTCCCGCAGGACGCATCGGCGGTGGCGATCTTCCCATTCCGAAGGTGGACCCTAAGAATCCCGACATCGTTTACAGCGCGAGCACTGTGACCATGAAGTCCGCTGATGGCGGCAAGACCTGGACCAGCTTCCGGGGCGCACCGGGCGGTGACGACTATCAAAACCTATGGATCAACCCCAATAATCCCAACATCATTCTTCTGGTCAGCGATCAAGGAGCGCTTGTAACGGCGAACGGCGGGTCCACGTGGAGTTCCTGGTATAACCAGCCCACGGCGCAGCTCTATCACGTCGCAGTGACCAATACTTTCCCTTATCGCGTTTGCGCGGGACAGCAGGAAAGTGGTTCTGTTTGCATCTTAAGCCGCGGCAACGACGGAGAGATTACCTTTCGCGACTGGCATCCGGTCGGCGTCATTGAATATGGATATGTAGCGCCCGATCCGCTGGACCCTGACGTGATCTACGGAGGCGGCCGGACCGAAGTCTCTAAGTTCCATTGGTCGACGGGCCAGGTGCAGAACGTCACACCCATCCCGGTGCGCGATGCCAAGTACCGCGCAGATCGGACCGAGCCCTTGATCTTCTCTCCGCTGGATCCGCACACGCTTTACTACGCCACCAATTTTGTGTTCAAGACGAGGGATGGCGGAAATTCCTGGCAAACCATCAGCCCCGACCTGACTCGCGCAAATCCAGGCGCTCCCGCCAGCGTTGGCACTCTGATCCCCAAGGGCGCCGACACCCAACGGGGCGTCATTTACGCGCTCAGCCCGTCATTTAAGAGCCCTGACACTCTGTGGGCAGGCACCGACGACGGTTTGATCTGGCTGACCAGAGATGGCGGAAAGAAATGGAACGATGTTACCCCGCCTGAGCTGACGCCCTGGAGCAAGGTTACACAGATCACAACCGCGCACTTCGATGACGACTCCGCCTATGCCTCCGTGAGCCGATTCCGCATCAATGACACCCGGCCCTATATCTACCGCACCCACGACAGTGGCAAAACGTGGATGCTAATTACCGCCGGGCTTCCGGACGTCGGACCGGTGGATACTGTGCGAGAAGATCCGATTCGTAAGGGCCTGCTGTTTGCCGGCACGGAGAATGGAGTTTGGGTCTCTTTCAATGATGGGGATCACTGGCAGTCTTTGCAGTTGAATTTGCCGCACACCTCGATGCGCGACCTGTGGATCAATGAAAGCGATCTCATCGTGGCGACTCACGGGCGCTCGTTTTGGATTCTGGACGACATCAGTCTGCTGCGGGAGCTTGCCGGACCGTCGGCGCAATCCGAAGACTATCTCTTCAAGCCGGCACCTGCTTATCGGGTGCAGCGCGATAGCAACACAGACACGCCACTTCCGCCGGATGAGCCCGCAGCTCAGAACCCTCCAGATGGCGCCATCATCGACTATTACCTGGCGCGCGCGTCTTCCGCCCCGGTCACGCTGGAAATCCTCGATGCTGAGGGCAAACTTGTGCGCCGTTTCTCGAGCGCGGATAAGCCTGAAGTTACACAAGAACAGGTGAAAAAACAGTTAATTCCCCTCTACTGGATAGGCACGCCCAAACAGCTTTCCATCGATGCCGGCATGCACCGCTGGGTCTGGGATTTACACTATCCCGCGCCGGTTTCGACGAGACACGAATATCCAATTGCCGCAATTCCTCACGACACCCCCCGGATGCCGCTCGGTCCAACCGCGTTGCCAGGACACTACAACGTGCGCCTTACCGTGAATGGGATAACCTACTCGGCTCCGCTTATTGTAAAGATGGATCCTCGAGTGAAAACCTCGCCTGTGGGACTCGAAAGGAAATTTCAGCTTGAAATGCGTTTGGTTTCACTCATGAGTCAGACTTCGGAAGCCGTCGTGCAAGCTGGCTCGATTCGTGAACAACTGCAAAAGATGAACGAGCAACCTGGGAGTGCAAGCGATTCGATTCAGGCATTGCAGAAAAAACTCGGCGCAATCCTCGGCGCTACGGCAGGTCTCCTCGCCCCGCCGTCTGCCGAACGAACTCTTGCCCGCGTCAATGGCCAAGTCGACCCACTGTATGGGCAGGTGTGGCAAGTCGACGCGGAGCCAACTGCGTCACAACTTCAGGCTGCCGCCGCTGTTGAGCGCGATTTATCGGACGTGATGAGGCGCTGGGACGCATTTAAGAGCACTGACCTGCCTGCCTTTAATCGTGAACTCCGTGGCGCGAGCTTGCCGGAACTGCGTTTGGAGTCTGACGTCCGCAAGCACGAAGCTGTATCAGATGAAGAATGACTGGGCGGCGTGAGTTTCGCCCCCAGTCACTGCTCAAAGACTAACTGTTCGAGAGATTGATCTCGCTTCCGCTTCTTCGCTGCGTTCGGTTGCAGGGTTTTGCAATGTCAACCAGGCCGGGGATGCAGTTTCTGGCGACCCTCCTCCGATTTCTGTGACTCCGAAAAATGGTTCGTGAAAGTTGCGCAACAACGGCTGAGGTTTGGTTAACCCGATGTATAATCCGTTGGCCTTCGGAACTTCCCGATCGGAAAATCTCAGGAGCAAATCCCATCTTTGGTTGTGATGTTGAAGATCCGCATCAGAAGCCGCGTTTCAAGGAATCAGACAAAACATGTTTGCCGCTGCCGGCGAAATCTAACGATGAAATCGCCAAGCCGTTGACTGCAATTCTATTTAGGAGCCGTGAGGATGGTTTGTTTCGGGTCTAATAAGATCTTACGTGTTCCGGCGGGCGCGGATAGATGAAACGAAGATTCCGTTCCATCAGCAAATACTCGACCGATGAATACAGACGCGTTGCCTGACAGCACGGCATAGATGGGAACTGACGTGACTAAGTCTTCGGACGCATTTTTCTGCAAGATCGTCCCGCTCACCATGGTGGCATTTCCCCTTGGCGCAAACTTGACCGATTCTAATTGCAGCTTCGGAAGGGCTGTGCCGTTGATCCAACCCTGCAAGAACCAGTCCAGCGACGCTCTGCCCTCGTAGCGCAGTGACGGCGGAAGATCCTCCGCGAAAATCTCCAGCAGCTCACGGGTGCTGATGGCCTTGCCTTCAAAACGCTGACGAAGCTTGCGTAGGGCCAGCACGAAAGGCTCCTCCGCGTTGTTGCGGCCATGTTTGCCCTTGCCAGGACCCTGCGCGGCAACGTCCAGCAGCATCGAACGAAGCATGTGAAACAGCCACGTGCCGCGCCCATAACTGATGGCTTCATATCCTTCCGGAGCGTGAGACGACAGCAGGCGCACTCCCAAGGTTACGGGCCCGGCATCTTTCGGAAGCTCCCCATCTTTATTCTCGACCAACTCTTGCCTGTATCTTTCCATGATCTGATGGAAAGCCACTGGGTTTTTTTCTTGTAACATCATCAGGGAGCTGTAATTAGACAACCCCTCGGAGATCCACTGATCGCGATAACTCTTCCAGGTGACCAGATCGCCCCACCATTGGTGTGCTGTCTCGTGCGCCGGCACCTGCTGAGCTAAAATACTTCTCGAGAGATCCATGTGGAGGTCAGCGCGCTCCTGTTCGCTAAGAAAAGCGTAGGAAGAAAGAAACACCAAGCCAGGCCAGCCCTGGCTTTCGGGTCCCGGCATCTGGGTGAGGGCAAGGTGGCTGTAGGGAAACGGACCGAAGCGACGGGAATAAAACTGTAGTGCCTGCGCCGTCGCTTCCGCTACATGCAGCGCATTCCGGGCGGGGGAGGGCGGGACTGGCACAATTACTTCTTGCGGTCTCTTCAATTCCGGCGACACCGCGGGATCAGGCTCAATAATGCGTACCGGAGCCTTCGGAAATTCTCTTTCTACGCCGGGGGCTGCATAGCTTTCCACCGTGACGTTTCCAGCCTGGGCCGTAGCGCGGGTGTACCTTCCAAGATTGAATCCGGCCACCGGGATCGGCCGTTCTGAAATCCAACGAGCAGTCTGTACGTCCGCTATGTTCGGCATTGCTCCCGCGGGCGGCAAATCGCCAGGTCGGATTGAGGTTGTCATTGGCTTCCCCGTCGCGAGCAGCGTCCAGCCGCGCGGGTAGTGAAACTTGAGATCGAAATCGGCCATGGCCATCCCCCGATTGGGATACCAGGTCCCGCGCGCACCTACATAGAGCAAGCCGTTACCGGCTTCGGCAAGAACTTCTCCCCCGTAAACAAACCGGAGTTCGATTTTTTGCCCTGCTGGTGTCGGTTCCGGCAAAATCACCACCACCAAATCGTTCCCGCGGCGCGAGACTTGTGTTCCCTCAATCGATGGGTTGTGGATGAATTCCACCGGCTGTCCATTCGCCTCCACGACCATCAGGTGCAAAAAGCGGGATAACTCGAATATCAGCGCCCGCACTCCGCCGTGTGCGATATCGACCTCGAGACGTGCCTCGGCGTTGAGCTGTTTGGGCGGCCGGACTTCGGCCTCGATCTCATAGCGGTGAACCGCGAACTCCTCACGCGGTTCTCCTTCTTCCCGAGCGGTCGTCAGCGATTCCCCGGGCCATGCTGGGGCCTGCCGGTTGGGATCCAACGAGGCGGGATTGATCGAGAACGAGGTCCAGATGTCGTAATAAACCACTCCGTTCTTCGCCGCTCTCGCTTGTCCCGCCTGAATCTGCTCCGTAGCCTTCGAATCAAAGTGGATGTCAAAGATTCCCAGTTTCACGCCCTGCAGTCGTGCATGCAGCATTCGATCCCGAGGATCGAGGGATCGAGGCGTAGCGGAAGTGAAAGATCTGCCCTCCACCGGCAGCATCTGGCTGAAGGTTACTAGCAATCTCAGAGCGTCGGCTTGCGCCAGGGTGCGTGCCGTATCTCCCCATCGACTGATGAAGCCATCTGCGTTGTCCGCTGCTCGCAGGCCAGGTTTGAGTTCAGCGGCTGTGTCATCGTTAAAGCGGAAGTATGCCGACGTGAAACGCTCTTCCAGTATCGCCATGCCTGTGAACAGGCCGATGGATTTGCGTTCCACTTCATCGGGAGGAATCAGAAGCACTTCGCCCTCGCCTTCAAAAAAGGCGCCGGTGATCCGGCCGAGGACATCTTGCGTAAGAGCAATGGTACCGTCTTCGAGCGTGATGTGAATCGCCGCCCGATCCAAAGACGCGTCCCGGACTTGATAGACGCGGGCAGGATCTAGAGGCGTATTGCTCAGCTCGAGGTAAAGCGCCTCAGCCGTTCCCGATTTGCCCGAGGCCGTGGGCTGGGGCGCAACCCCAAAGACTGGCCGGGCGCAGATTGCCAGGCAGATCCCGAGCATGATTCCAAGGCGCATTTTTTATTGGTACTTTCGTGACATGGGTGGGTCAGGCCGCCATTGGTAGAATGCTCTTCAATGAGGGCACGTGTCACTATCCTCTTAATCGTATCGATAGAACTCGGCGCTTCCTGCGCGAGTGCGGCCACCATCCACCTGAAGAACGGCCGGACCATTCTCGCCGACAGCGTCCGCGAAAATGGCGAGCGCTGCGAATACAACATCGGCGATAACGCCTACGCCATTCCTAAGTCCTCGGTGGAGCGCGTGGAAGCCGGAGGCGCTCCCGCCAGTACCTCTTCCGGCGCAGCGAAGGTTGCGGGCGACTTGCCGTCGTTCGCGCCCACGGACAGCCTGGCGAATGAAGGCGACCTACCCACCAAAATAGTTCACGATGGCAAAGTCGACTCCGATGTGTTGTCAAACCTGGAAGGTAAAGGCAACCTGGAACTGAGTGCTACGGCCAATTTTATTGCGGGCAAGTTCGAGTTCGAACACGGAAACATTTACCAGGCTCGCCGCTATTTCGAGAGTGCCCTCCGCTTCCAGCCGGAAAATTCGACGATCCTCATTTATCATGCCGCGCTGCTTGTGCGTACCGGTAATCCCTCGCAAGCGGTGCCTTTTGCCCACCGTGCCACACGTGCAGCGCCCGATTCACCAGATGCCTTCGCTATTCTGGGTTATGCCCAGTTTGCTTGCGATCGCACAAAAGAAGCTATTGCATCATGGAAGCACTCTATAGAACTACGGCCTGATTCTGCCGTCCAGCAATTCTTGGCTAAGGCACAGCGGGAGGATTCGGTGGAGACCGACTTCGCCCAGCGTGAGAGTAGTCATTTTGTCCTTCACTATGAAGGCAAACAAACCTCCGAGATGTTCCGCGGACAAATTCTCACCGCCCTGGAATCGGACTACGACGATCTAGTCCGCGACCTTGGCACACCACCTCGTGACCATATCTTGGTGACCCTCTATACCGAGCAGGCTTTCTATGACGTCACCCGCGGTCCCTCTTGGACCGGGGCCATCAATGATGGAAAACTCCGCATCCCCATTAGCGGCCTTACATCGGTGACAGCGGAACTGGCTCATGTGCTGAAGCATGAGCTGGCTCATTCTTTTATTAATCAACTCTCTGCCGGACGCTGCCCGCCCTGGCTGCACGAAGGAATCGCGCAGCTTCTCGAGCCCAAAACTCTCGGAGCTAATGGCCGCCAACTGGCCCAGCTATTCCAGTCACAACATAACCTCCCTCTGAATGTGCTGGAAGGAAGCTTCATGCGGTTCTCTGGCGTGCAGGCATATATGGCCTATGCGGAATCTCTGGCTGCCGTTTCCTACATCAAGGATTCCTACGGCATGGGCGACATTCAGCGCCTCTTGCAGCTTCTCAGCCAGGGGAGTTCCACCGAGGCCGCTCTACGAGCCACTATTCATTCCGACTATGGCCAGCTCGAATCCGAAGTGGGCAAGTACCTGTCCGATACGTACGGCAATTAGAATCTACTCCCATTGGCCAATCAGATTGGCCAATCAGGTTTGCTCAGCTCAGGGTGTTATGCTACTTTTCGATCAGTCTTGGCCGCTGATGCACGCCCTGTTCCATTCTCGTGCCCCCGAGCTAGCCGCAGTGGTGGAGCCCGTTCCAGGCCAGTTCCCGAAGGTCGAGGACGCCGAAATTGCGGCTGCTTCCTACGGCAAGCGCGTAGCCGGCGACTTGTACGACTCTCTGCGCGTCGGCCCCGAACGGATCTTGTTTGGCCTGCTCGATGTGGCTGGCCGGCGTAAGGATAACCAAGCCATTTTGTCCGCAGCACAAGAGACATTTCGCGGCCTGGGCACGAGTCTGTTCGCACCGCCGGAAGCCAATGAGTCCGACGCCATGAGCGAACTTTGCCTCGCACTCAATCGCAGCATCATGGAGGCTGCTGATGGTGTCCGTTCCTGTCCCGCATTCCTCGGCTGTTATCACGAAAAATTGGGCACGCTCTGCTATAGCAATGCCGGCCACACTTCGGGACTTCTCCGCGACAGCACTGGAATCGTGGAAATCGCGTCCACCGGTTTGCCGCTTGGTCTTTTCTCACATGCCACCTCTGAAGCGCCCATTGTCGCCATGGAGCGGAGCGCCGCCTTGCTGTTGGTTTCGCGCGGGGTGGTGGAATGCGAAGGAAAAGGCGACAAAATCAAAGACCCCGAATTCGGGCTGGAGCGCGTAAAGGATCGCCTGCGGGACGACGAGTCTACGAGCGCCGAGCAGATGTGTTCCTCCATTCTTACGGCAGTCGGCGAGTTTATGTGCGGTAGCCCGGTGATTGATGATGCGACGGCTTTGGCCTTGATACGGAGACCCTGATCTCGCTCCTGCCTGTCGTCCACCTTCGCAGGCGAGTACTCTGTTCCACCACTGGCCGCTCGTGCTTCCGCCAAGTAAAATAAGAGGAGTAAGATGACTCGAGGCTTCCCCGTTTTGGCCGCCGACAGACGGCCAACTGGCGATGCCCACCTGAAACTATGAAAAAAATATGCTTCTCCCTCATTGGCGTGACCTTCCTCTCCACCCTGGCGGCGACCCAGGTCGTCGAAGAGATCATCACTCGCGTTAACAATCAGATCGTCACTCGCTCCGAATTCCTGCGTAGCAAAGATCAGCTTAAAGAGGAAGTCAAGCAGCAAGACGCCGCCAACGCCGACAAAGTCTACGGGCAGCGCGAGAAAGACATCCTGCGCGACTTGATTGATCAGCAACTTTTGCTCGAAAAGGGCAAGGACCTCGGCATCACGGGCGACACCGAACTCATCAAGCGGCTCGACCAGATGCGCAAGGAAATGAAACTTGAAGCCATGGAGGATCTGGAGAAAGCGGCCGCGGCCCAGGGCCTCTCCTACGAGGACTTCAAGCAGAACCTGCGCAACCAGATCATTACGCAAAAGGTGATTGGCGAAGAAGTAGGCTCGCACCTGACCATTACCAAGGAGGAAGAGCAAAAGTTCTACGACGAGCACAAGAGCGAGATGGAACAGCCGGAAGCCATCCAGCTCAGCGAAATCCTGGTTGCGCCCGCGAAGCCTCCCGCCGCCGAGAATAAGCCCACGGCGGATAAGGCCATCGCCGATAATGCCGCCGCCGGCACTCCGGCTCCCGCTGCAGCCGCCGGCAACTACGACGAAGCTGCTGCCCTCGCGGCTGCTCAGGCCAAGGCCAACGATGTGCTAGAGCAGATTCGCAAGGGCGCGAGTTTTGAGGACATTGCCAAAAAATATTCCGACGGTCCCACTGCGGCCCAGGGTGGCGATCTCGGACTCTTCAAACGTGGTGCGCTTGCCAAAGAGCTCGAAGACAAGACTTTCGCCATGAAGGCCGGCGACATTTCCGACGTGATCCGCACCAAGCAGGGCTACGTAATTCTGAAAGTGAATCAACATCAGGCCGCCGGTATTCCTGACATGAAGGACGTTCTGCCTCGGTTACAGGATGCGCTCTATTATCAAAAGCTGCAGCCCGCTCTTCGCGCTTACCTCACCAAACTGCGTGAGGAGGCCTACATTGACATTAAGGGGGGATTCATCGACACAGGCGCCAGCCCCAATCAGACCAAGCCCGTCGAAACGGCTACGGCAAAGGAAGCGGACGCCAAGAAGCTGAAGAACAAGAGAAAGAAAAAATTGGGCGTGTTGTGAGCCAGTCGAAGTAGTCCGCCAGTGCGACGTGCCTGAGTCCAGAGCAGTCCTACGAGATCGTTGCGCATGAAAGACTTCTACATCTCGGAGTGCGTCCACCACGAAAACAAGATCATTACCTCCAGCTTCGTCGTAGTTTCCAAGCAGATAAAACCGAAGAAGAGCGGTGAGCCATACCTCGCACTTACCCTCGGCGACCGCAGCGGCCATCTCGAAGCCAAGATGTGGGACAACGTGGAAGAGGTCCTCAACGCCTTCGAGCAGGACGATTTTCTCAAAATCAAAGGCTTGGTCAACAAATACAAGAATCGTTTCCAGCTTACGGTCCACAAACTGCGAAAACTTGGCGAATCAGAAATTGAGTTCGCGGACTACCTCCCCAAAACCACTAAGAACATTGATGAACTCTGGCAGACTTTGAGTGACTTTGTTGCCTCTATTCGGAGCCCGCACTTAAGGTCGGTAATTCAGGCTTTCATGGCTGACCCTGAAATCGGCGCTGCGTATCGCAACGCCCCAGCCGCCAAGACGCTCCATCATGCCTACATCGGAGGGCTTCTCGATCACGTGGTCTCTCTGTTTCGCAGCTGCGACCTGATGTGCCGCAACTATCCCCAGATTAATCGCGACCTCCTGCTCAGCGGCGCGTTCCTTCACGATGTCGGCAAGATCCACGAACTCACCTACAACCGCTCATTTTCGTACACCACCCGGGGCCAGTTGCTCGGCCACATGGTCATCGAACTGGAAATGCTGCACGCGAAGATTGCTCTCGTCCCGGGATTTCCTGACGAACTCAAAACGCTGCTTGAGCATCTCATTATTAGTCATCACGGTCAGTATGACTTCGGCTCTCCCAAGCTTCCCATGTTTCCTGAAGCGCTGATGTTGCACTACCTCGACGATCTCGACTCCAAGATGGAGGCCATGCGCGCCCATTTCGAGCGCGAAGCGGACCTCGAGAGTCCATGGACCAGCTATAATGGCTCGCTCGGCCGGCCGCTTTTAAATACTTCGAAATTCCTGGCGCCGAAAAAATCATCGCATCCTCAACATTCTTCCTCACTTGGACCTGTTGTCGAAGCTGATCCAGAATCCGCGCCGCCCAGCGACGCTTCTTCCATCGACGAAATCCCGACCTTGCCCGGACTCGATCCACAGGGTTAAGCTTGTACCCCTCGTAGCTCAGTTCCTGAGGGAACAAGATGCCCACTGCGAAAAAGAAAGCCACCAAACCCGCAGGCGACCCGCGTGATATTCGCGCCGGTCTACCGCAAGTCCCAGCTTTATACGGGCTCAAGCCCCGCGCCAAGTATCTCCCTTTCCGCCATGCTGAGGATCGGCTGGCGCGGTCACGCAATTATTGGATTTGCACTACCCGTGCTGATGGCCGCCCTCATTCAATTCCGGTTTGGGGATTCTGGATGGATGGCGCTTTCTATTTCGGCACCGCCCGGTCCTCCCGCAAGGCGCGCAACTTGGCCCGAAATCCGGCCGTCTCTGTGCATTTGGATTCGGGCGATGATGTGGTCATCCTGGAAGGGACCGTGGTCGAAGTCAGCCACGACGAACGCGCTACGCTCAAGAAATTAGACGCCGCCTCCCGAGCCAAGTACAAAATGCCGCTGACCACAATTCCGGGTGAAACCGTGCTTTACAGGGTCCAGCCCTGTGTGGTGCTGGCCTGGACCGAGAAAGAGTTTCCGAAAAACGCCACTCGCTGGCAGTTAAGCTCGGCAGCTTCTAAGTGACAGAGTACGATCCAGGCGGCAAACAACTCTCCGCTGCCTCGAGGAACGGCCAGCGCCGGAAACCAAACTCGTCCGCGCATGGACTTTCGATTTCGCCTCGACCATTGCCCCTAATACCAGCTTCCGGTACATTGGCAACGGTGGAGGTCCTCATGCGTTCACGCTTGCTGCTTTTGACACTCGCTTTTTATCTGATCTTTAGTCTTGGCTGCACCAGCAAGCCGGCGACAGACAACTCCAGCAATGCCAACCCGAACACCAATGGGACGCCTGACAACAGTGCTGCAAACAATGAAGGGGACAATCGAAGCTCGAAAAAGGGCGCCGAGGAAGCCAAAAGACAGCCCATCATTGTCCCCGCGAGAACCACCATAACTGTCGCTCTGGGTTCTGCTCTTGGCTCCAAGCTGAGCCAGTCTGGCCAGACTTTCACGGCCACAATTGCCAAAGACGTGATCGCCGACAACGTCGTTGCCATTCCGCGAGGCACCACCGTCACCGGCACAGTGGTTGATGCGAAACCGCTCGGCAGGTTTGCCGGCGGAGCCGTACTGTCGCTTCGTGTTGACTCCATGAACGTGAACGGCGCGGATATGCCCGTGCAGACCGCCATGCGGACATTTACGGCGAAAGGTAAAGGCAAGCGCACCGCTGTAATGGCAGGTGGCGGAGCCGCGTTGGGCGGAATCATCGGGGGACTGGCCGGCGGCGGCAAAGGTGCCGCCATTGGATTGGCTGCCGGAGGCGGCGCCGGCGGGGCAGGTGCTGCGTTCACCGGAAATAAAGACATCGTTCTACCGGCCGAGTCCCATGTCGCCTTTCAACTGACGCGGCCGCTCGAGTTCAGGTAACGGCGACTGGTACAAACGCCATTTTCGAAGAGCGCGACAACCTGCGCCCTAAAGCAGGCCGGAGGCTGCGAAAGAACCCTGCCACGGAGCAGCAAAGGAAGGCAGCCCAGCGTGCATAATCCGCGAGTGAGTCTGCACCCCATGCTCGACTTCAATCGCTTCCGGGTCCTGACTTTCGACTGCTATGGCACCCTGATCGATTGGGAAACCGGGATTCTCTCAAGCCTGCACCGCATTCTCGTAGCCTACGGTAAGAAAGTTGATGACGCCACGCTGCTGAAGCTCTTCGGAGATTTCGAAGTCCGGGCCGAGCAAGGCCAGTTCCAGCCCTACCGTCAGGTTCTTCAGTCCGTGGTGCGCCAGTTCGGAGAGGAACTCGGCTTCATACCCACAGACCACGAAACGCGCTCGCTTCCCGAATCGTTGGCGAGCTGGAAGCCGTGGCCCGACACGATTCGAGCGCTGCGCCAGCTTAAACAGCGTTTCCATCTGGCCATCATCTCCAATGTGGACGACGACCTGTTCGCGGCAACTCTGCCCAGGTTGGAAGTTGAATTCTCCCAGATCATTACCGCGCAGCAAGCCCAGGCCTACAAGCCTTCGCGAAGGGTTTTTGAGGTAGCAATAAGCCGCATCGGCCTGCCCGCCCGCGCAATTCTGCACGTCGGCCAAAGCGTCTATCACGACGTTATTCCCGCGCAGTCGCTCGGACTCTCGACTGTATGGGTGAACCGGCCGTCGGCTCGAAAGGGGATTGGAGCGGTGATCTCCGCTGAAGGGAACCCGGATCTTGAACTATCCAGCCTCGCCGAACTAGCTGCCCGAGTCGCCCAGTGACTTTCACTCTGTCATTTGACCAATTTCAAAACTGTCATTCTCCGCCGAGCGGAATACCCCATGCTGGGATTGCACTTCGAGCAGCTCATTAAGACATTTCCACTCCAGACTTCAGAGCGCTAAGGGCGTTCCTTCCGGCGCAAAATGCATCATTTAACTCGCCGGCATCTTCACCACTCTCTTCTGAATGGCCCACATAACCAGCTCTGCCTTATTGTGTATGCCCAGCTTCCGCATAAGGTTGAACTTATGGGCATCCACCGTCTTCGCGCTAACTCCCAAAATGCCGGCCACCACGCGCACCGTTCTCCCCTCCGCTAGCAGCTTCAAGACTTCACGTTCGCGGCTAGTGAGCGAGCGCTTCTTGGGGAACAACCCCTCGGTCCGCTGCCGCGAGCCATCCACCTTAGAAAACATCTCCTGGGAGCCGCCGGGAGACGCGCTCCTGACCATCTCCACCAACTCTTTAGCGGAAGTCTCCCTGACCACGCAACCCGCCGTTTCAGTTCGCACGTCGCGCAGCCCTGGTCCCTTATTTTCTTCCGCGCCTAAGAACAATATGCTTGTATGCGGAGACGCCCGATTGAGCCAACGCTCTGCCTCGCGGGCGGAAAGCCCAAACGCACTCGCCTCCGTCAATAGGACATCAGGACGGCATTGGAACACATTCTGAAGCGCCTCTACGGCATTGCTGGCTTCACCTACTACCTCCAGGTCCGGTTCGTCTTCCAACAACCGCCGTAGACCCTGACGCAGCAGGACATGTTCGTGCACAAGCACGCAGCGAACCTTCTTGCGGGGAAACAAATTTTCATCTTGGACCTGTGCCTGGGGGCACACAGTTCCCTCCTCGTTAGCCAGAGATAGTCTGAAGCGGCATTTCCCGCCAGCGCTGGACACAAAGCCGGCAAGAATTGGAACGCTGAGCGGGGCGTTATGTCATTGTAACCCTGTCGTCGGTTCAGCGCACATCGAATGGCATGAAAGTCGGATAATTATGTCAGCGTGCCCTTGGGTCAGGTTGTATTAGTCGGTGGCAGGAGGATTGCGCTGGCTCAACCTGATCTTGGCAACGAAGCATTCTTCATGCACAGGCTTCCCCTCCTCGCTCAGCTTTGCCCCGTTCGAGCGCGATCGGTTTGCCGCAGATGGCGCACTTGATTGGAGCTTGTGCGATGGACATGGCAGAGGTTGGAATGCCCTAGTCCGCAGCCTGCGAGTCCTTGAGGGCATTCGCGTACTGCTTGGCGAGGAAGGCCATTCTGATTCGAATTTCTTCCTGATCTTCTTTTATGACCGCTTGCAGGAGGGAAATGAGGTCTTGAACCCTCCCGGGATCCTTCGCGTTGAGGATGTCTCCGCAGAGCTTGCGCACGAGATCGGAGTTGTACATCTAAGCGGCCCTCCCCAGACAGGGCAGTCTCATACAAGGCAGGATGGAGTGAAATACAGGAAATTGTGTATGGTATCGAACCAGATGTTCTAGCCTGAAAGTGCCCCACGCTCATCAGGGTTCTGAGGTCAACAGCGCCTTCCATGGGCAAGCGTGATCCACAGGGACCGCCATTTTCAACATTCCGACAAATTGACATCATGCTTACATCAAAATCAGTTCGGATTGAGTGGCCGCTCTGAGCCACACAGATTTAACCCTTCCCCGAAGTCCCCGCCCCACGTCCCGTCCCACCCATCAGGTACAATCGAACGTTTATGCTGCGTTATTTCACTGCCGGAGAATCTCACGGCGAGGCTCTGGTCGCCTTCCTTTCCGGCCTGCCGGCGGGATTGAAAGTCGATCAGGCGTTCGTCGACCGCGAACTCTGGCGCCGCCAGCAGGGCTATGGCCGCGGCGGCCGCATGAAGATCGAGCGCGACACCGCACATATCCTTTCCGGCGTCCGTCAGAGCATGACGATCGGCTCTCCCGTCGCCATCCAGCTGGAAAATAAAGATTGGAAGAATTGGCAGGAATCCCTCCCCATTGGCGAAGGCGATCCCGCAAAACACAAACGCGTTGCCTCGCCCCGCCCCGGACATGCCGACCTCGCCGGAGCGCTGAAGTACAATTTTTCCGAAGCCCGCTACGTCCTTGAGCGCGCCTCAGCGCGTGAATCCGCCGCGCGCGTTGCCGTCGGAGCCCTGGCCAAACTCTTCTTGCATCAGCTCGGTATCGAGATTCTCAGCCACGTGATTGCGGTTGGCGCTGTGGCTCTCGAACATGAAGTCGCATGGGAGCAGATTCTTTCGCTCTATCAGAAGGAAGAAATCCTGCTCAACTGCGCGGACCCCAAAGCCGAAGAGCGCATGAAAGAAGAAGTCGACAAGGTTCTCAAATCCGGCGATTCTCTCGGAGGAGTGTTTGAAGTCGTCGCGCACCGTGTTCCTCCGGGCCTAGGCACCTACGCGCAATGGGACGAACGTCTCGATGCTCTTCTCGCCGCCGCCGTCATGTCCCTTCAGGCCGTCAAGGCGGTTGAGATCGGTTCCGGGGTCGTCGCGGCCGCCTCGCCCGGTTCCGCGGTGCACGATGAAATCGGCTATCGCAAAGCGGCGGGCTTCGCCGGATTTACCCGCGTCCGCAACAACGCCGGCGGGATCGAAGGCGGCGTCTCCAACGGAGAAGATATCCGCGTCCGCGGATACTTGAAGCCCATTTCAACACTGCGCCGCCCTTTGCAGTCGGTGGACTTCGCCTCGCGCGAGCCAGTCAAGGCCGCTTACGAACGTTCCGATGTCTGTGTAGTGCCCGCCGCCGGAGTCGCCGGTGAATCCATGGTCGCGCTCACGCTGGCCCGCTGCGCCCTCGAAAAGTTTGGCGGCGATTCCATAGGAGAGACTCTCCGTAACTTTGAAGGCTACCGCCTGCAGCTGAAAAACTACTGATGATCTATCCCATCGTAAAGTTCGGCAATCCCGTCCTGGAAAAGAAAGCCGAAATGGTTACGGTCTTCGACGACGAGCTCAGGAAGCTCATCGACGATATGTTCGAGTCGATGTATGCCGCGCGCGGTGTCGGTCTAGCTGCACCGCAGATTGGCATCTCTCGCCGCATTGCGGTCATCGACGTGACCTTCAAGGAAGATCCCAAGGCCAAGTTCGCATTGATTAACCCGGAAATCATTCACACCGAAGGACGCTTCAAGCAGAGCGAAGGCTGTCTCAGCATTCCCGATTTTCGTGAGAATGTCACCCGCCCCCGGGCGGTCAGCGTTCGCGCCCAGGACGAGCATGGAAAAATCTTCGAGCTGACCGGCGAAGAGCTATTAGCCCGTGCTTTGCAACACGAGACCGACCATTTGAACGGTAAGCTATACATCAGCCACATCAGCGCCTTGAAGCGCGACCTGATCAAGCGAAAAATTCGTAAGCTGGTTAAAGCGGGGGAATGGTAGAACCATCTGGCAATCGGGTAAATTTGAGTTACAGCCTGGCCTGCACGGGCGGTTCAGTTACCAGATTACCCGATTGCTCAATTACTGAATGCCTCCCTCCCTTCAACTCGTTTTCTGCGGCACGCCCAGCTTCGCAGTCCCTTCGCTCGAAAAACTCGCCGGCGCCGGATTCGATATCCGTCTGGTAGTTACCCAACCCGATAGACCGAAAGGCCGAGGCCTGGAATCTGCGATATCTCCAGTCAAACAACGCTCGCTGGAACTCAGACTGCCGATCACCCAGCCTGACAAAATCAAAAATAACGACGAGTTCCGCGCCAAATTGACAGCTCTCGCTCCCGACGCGATCGTGGTTGTGGGTTACGGACACATTATCCCGCAATGGATGCTCGATCTCCCCCCTCTAGGCAACATCAATCTCCATGCTTCCTTGTTGCCCAAATATCGCGGTGCGGCTCCCGTCCAGTGGGCCATCGCACGGGGGGAATGCGTCACTGGCGTCACAACCATGAAGATAGACGCCGGACTCGACACCGGTGACATCCTTCTTCAGCGCGAACTGCCCATTACAGCCGACGACACTTCGGAAATGCTGGCGCCGCGCCTCGCATCCATCGGAGCCGATCTATTGGTGGAAACCTTACGCGGTCTGCAATCGGAATCGGTTCATCCACGCCCGCAGGATGACGCGCAAGCTAGTCTCGCGCCAATTCTAAAAAAACAAGATGGCCTGATTGATTTCTCCCGCTCAGCAACAGAGATCGTCAATCGCCTCCGCGGATTCCAGCCATGGCCAGGGGCATACACGATTTTTCGCGGCAACAATCTGCAAGTACGCAAGGCAGCGCCCATTAAGCAGGCGCTGGCTCCCGGGCAGCTTCACGTCGAGCAGAACCATCTGCTCGTCGGCTCTGCCCACAACAGCGCGCTTGAACTCTTCGAGGTTCAGCCCGAAGGCAAAAAGCGCATGTCCGCGCGAGATTTCCTGAATGGTTATCGGCCCACAAATGCCGAAAAGCTAGGACGCTTGTAAGGTGGAGCCGGAAATTCGAAAGTCGAAAGTGGCGGTTTCTCCTGCGCGCGCGGCGGCGTTCGATATTCTGCTCCGCGTCGAGCAGGAGGCGTCTTTTGCATCTGAGCTGCTGCATTCTGCTGCCTACGAACGCTTTTCCAAGGCCGATCACGGATTAACCACCGAACTTGTCATGGGAGTTCTGCGCTGGCGCTCTCGTCTCGACGCTGACCTCGCTGGATCTTCAGCCCAGCCGATGCGAAAACTTGATCTTGAGGTTCTCATTGCGCTGCGATTGGGGCTTTATCAGTTGCGCTGGCTCAATCGCATTCCAGCGCGCGCCGCGATCAACGAGAGTGTGGAACTGGTAAAGCGCGCCCGCAAACGGTCGGCGGCTCCGTTCGTGAACGCGCTTCTGCGCCAGCTGTCGCAGCTCGCCGAAGAGCCGGCGAGGGCATATCGCAGCAGTGAAGATCTCGCGCAGGCCTTCGCGCATCCAGTTTGGCTGGTCGAACGTTGGGCCAAAGAATACGGGCTCGCCGCCGCTCACCGCATCTGCCAATACAACCAAACCATCCCGGTGACAGCGATTCGGCTTTACCATCACGCTGCCGAGGACGCACTTCCGAAGGAAGGCGTTGTCTTCGACCCGGGCGCGCTGCTTGCCTCGGCAAGACGTATTCGCTCCGGCGATGTCACCCGGAGCCAGGCGTTTGCTCACGGACAGATCGCCATTCAAGACGAAGGCTCGCAGTTGGTCGCAGTGCTTGTCGGCAAAGGGGCGCGGATACTGGATTGCTGCGCGGCTCCAGGAGGCAAGACGATGGCGATCGCGCAGCGCGATTCTCGTGCGCAAATCATTGCTGTCGATCTTCATCCCCAGCGCGCGCATCTTTTGCGTCGTCTGATCGATTCCGGAAAGACAATTCTTGACGACGCCCGAGCAGACAACTCGAGCCGTGAGAACAAGCAGAGTCGGAACGGCGATGAAGAATCTGCTGAGCGCTCTCAACCGGCGAAGTTGGAGACAGAAAATATTTTCGTGGTCTCCGCCGACGCACGACAATTGCCGTTTGATGGCAAGTTCGATCGTGTGTTAGCTGATGTTCCCTGCTCGGGAACGGGTACGCTGGCGCGCAATCCTGAAATCAAGTGGAGGCTCAAGCCTGAGGACCTTGACGATCTTCACGCGCGGCAACTTGCAATTCTGCGCGGGGCGATGAATTCCGTGGCTGCTGGCGGGCGAGTTATCTACGCAACCTGTTCTCTCGAAATAGAAGAAAACGAAAACGCGGTCGAGCAAGCTCTCGCCGACGATAACTCATTTCGTCTGCTCGATTGCCGGGTTGAACTCGAACGGCTCAAAGCCGAAGGCGAATTGGTCTGGAACGACGCAGCATCGCTCACTCGCGGACCCTACCTGCGGACGCTTCCCGGCGTGCATCCCTGCGATGGATTTTTTGCGGCAATCATCGAAAAGCTCTAGCCATCGATTCTCAACGGATCTCCGCGGACTGGTTCGGAACTTGTGGGTTGAGGATACTTTAAGGTTTTCACGCAATACTCTTCATCGCACTTCAAAATTGACAATCGCTCCCGCCACCACTTTTTGTCCCGCGGCGGGCGTCTGCGAAACGATGATGCTGGCCGGCGTCGGCTGCGGAGGCGGCACAGACGGTAAGGGCATACCCGGCACTGCAGATGGCGACGCATTCCCGGGCGCAGGCGACGGGAGCGACGACGATTGTGCCGATATTGCTGGGGCGGGCGTTGAGAGAGCAGGCGTTCCGGCGGTTGCACCGGCAGGATTTGCGCCGGATGCCGAAGAATTGGCTGGTGACGTTGTCGCACCATTTGCCGGAGCTTGGGCCACGCTGATATTGCCCAACTTGAATCCTGAATCCTGTAGCGCGCGGCTGGCGGTGCCGAGCGGCTGTCCAATGAAACTCGGCATCACATACGCCTGACCATCGACGGCTGCCGTCACCAGCAAATTAATTTTCGGCGCCGCCACCTGACTCGCATTTGCGGGAGGACTTTGGGCGAGCACTTGATCGGCCGGGGTGCCGGGCATCTGCATCTGCGCAATGGAAGAGATGTCGAGACCCCGGCGGCGAATGTTCAACTCCGCAGCGCGCTCGCTTTCACCGGCAACATCGGGAATCGCCACGCGCTGCGGGCCCAGGCTCTGGGCCACGCGCAGGTCCCATCCGCGGCGGACTTTGGTGCCGGGCATGGGAAGCTGCGAGGTTATGCGCCCCTCGGGAATCTGCGCACTGTAGTATTGCCGTTCGATCTGGACCTGCAATCCCAGCGCCGCGGCGGCGCGCTCGGCGTCGGCGGGCGTAAGACCGACCAGCGCAGGGACCGCGACTTCCTGTCCGTGGATGGCAAAACGCATTGCGGTCAGCGCCGAGACCAGCGCGACGATCACCAGCAGCAAGGCCAGCAGCGCGACGCGGAAAAAAGATTTCATCGGAATTCGATTATAGGGCTTGGCTTCTCGCAATGGAGCGCCGGCCAGGAGGCCCACGCGCTTCGGTCAAGACTCGCGTGGAACACGAACTACCGTAATTTGCCGCCCGGCCTGGAGAGGCAACTCGCTGTGCGTGGCACTCTGCCGCCGGGCCTGCGAAAAGAGATTTACCGTTGTCCCGATGGCTGAGAGCGCCGCTTCGGACCACCGCCGCTAATTGCGAGCACCTGTTAGTCGGTGGACATTTGCTCCTGTTGAACCGCAGAGGGTTCCTGGTCGCAGATGTCTTCCACTAGCACTAGCGAAGTGAATTCATCCGGCTGGGTCTCCTAACGCACCACTTAGTTCTTGCCACTCAACTGGATGGCGATGTTATAGAAGGCATAGTGGTCGTACACAGGGATTAATGCCAAACCCCCTCTGACCCAGTCAAACGCCGCCCCTCCCCATGCTTCTCAACGGAGAGGAAGTTCCCGGCCTGAAGCCCAGAGATTGTCGTGGCACCAGAAGCACTGTCGCCTAGGCCCTGTTGGGCAAAGGCCGGCAGGGCTAGAGCCAGCGGAATCAAAATATGCCAGGTGCTCGCAGCGGCTTGACCAACAATTTCCACGCGGAGAACTCTGCCGAGGCGAAGACTTTCTTGGTTAGATGCCTATTCGAGCTTGTATAGGGAGCTTTTTGTGAGAGAGATCAACAATTTACCTTACTCCATGCTCGATCCCAGCGGCTGGTAGCGATACTTCTTGCCGTCCCAGAAAACTACCGACGACAGGTTTTCTGCCTCACCGGTTTCTTCCATGTAGATCGCCATTGCCATTTTCTTCTTCAGGCTTAGCTTCTTAGCCGCCAGGGTTTTAAAGGGCAAGTTGATCAACATGAACTTAGCCTTGGGTTTCTCCGAACGCCAGGCATCCGGGCCGTCACCGTGAATGATCAACAAACATACGCCTCGGCGCTCGGGGGCATCGGAAGCAAAGCTCGATGTTACTTTGACGTCGCCGAAGCCCAGAAAGGAGTCATAGGGGTCGACGATTTGAAAGCTGTACTCATCACGATCAGCCATCGGATTCTTGCAGCGGGCCGCAACAACCAGGTCATCCACACCATCGCCATCGAGGTCCATCGTAAACTGCGGAGGCCCGACCAGCAGCGTACAGTTCTCGCCGAATTGCTTGTGTACCAATTCATCGGTCACCGCAGGGGAAGGAGCCTTGGCGGGCGCGGGCGGCGGCGCCGGCTTTTTTGATGGTTCTGCCGCGGCTGAGCTTACGATCGATATGACCAACAAACCGGCTAATAGAAGAATCAGTGTAAATCTACGGGAGCACATGGCGTTACTGTATGCTGCTTCTCCGCCGATGGGTATAGACATAGAGGGTAACGGAAGTAACGGCTACTTCTTGAAGTGCTCCCACCCCTCTGGCCCGAGCTCGCATCCCATGCCGCCTCGACTCATGAGCAATATTTTTCGACGGCGCACGATATTGCCTATGCGCGTAATGGGTACGCCTCGAATCTGCGAGGGAATGCGCTTGCCGCGGGGCACGGTAAACAGCAATTCGTAGTCTTCTCCGCCGTGAAGCGCAACTTCGAGATCCACTTCGTGCGCCGGTTTGCCGACGCCGGCCCGCGGGACGGCCTCGGCTTCGACTTCAGCTCCTACCCCGCTTTCTTCGCAAATGTGGCCTAGATCGGTCGAGAGCCCATCGCTGATGTCGATCATGGCGGACACCAACCCCTTCTCTCGTAACGCTCGGCCCAGCTCAATCCGCGGTTCGGGAAAGAAATGCCCAGGATAATCCCGCGGCTTGAGCGTGCCCTGACGCTTTTCCGTCATTCGGGCCAATGCAGCAGCGGATCCGCCCAGTGCGCCGCTGACATATATTCGGTCACCAGGCCGCGCCCCCGCCCGCCCAACGGCCTCACCTCGCGGCACCGTCCCAATCACAACCATGTCTGCAAGAATCCCATGGGGAGACTCCGCCGTATCCCCTCCCGCCAGCGTTGCGCCATACTTTCGCGCCAACGTCAGTAAGCCACGAGCAAACCGCTCGACCCATCTCTGGGGCAACTCCGCCGGCAGTGCGAGCGACAGAAACACCGCCGTCGGCAGTCCGCCCATGGCTGCGATATCGCTCAGTCCGCGAGCTAAGCATCGATGGCCGACAGATTCGGGCGGATGCCAGTTCCGCCGGAAATGAACACCTTCAAGGCTGAAGTCCGTGGTGACCAGCAGTTCGTGTTCGGGCCACAACCGCAGCACCGCACAGTCGTCTCCGATGCCGGTGAGGAGGGCACGATTCCCGCCCCTCGCGCCTCGCTGGAGCGCCATTCGGCGGATGTGGGCAATGAGAGTTTTTTCTGGCAGAGGCACGGCGAAGAAATCATAGCCCAAAGGGAGCCGCTGCAGGCTTGGGGCACGAATCTGGCCATGCACCAATTCCACCTCGCGAACCATCGTAACCAGCCCTTGACCAAGTTCGTTACCACCCCTTAAGTAACCCCGACATGTCCTCCCGCTGCGTTGACAGGGGGAACCCGGTTTGTTACCTTTTACCAGTTATTCGCAACACCTTTTGGCCGAGTTAAGTTCTGTATTCGGTAAGAATTGCAGACGCGTAAGCCTTTTACGTTTGGTGGCCTTGGTTCCGGTAGGAATGGGCAGGTAAGAAGTATCCGTCCCCAAGAGGGAGCGTAGCCCGAATCAGAATGATCGCTCAGGGTTTCTGCAACCACAGACCACCCTGGATTTGCGAGCCTGATTTTTCAAGAATTAAAGAGGAACCGACTTGCAGAAGCGCTTCTACATCCTTTTCGTGGCTCGCGGCGACGACGGCCAGTTACGCAAGATCTCTATTCCCGTCCAGTATCTCTACATATTCGTGGTGGGAGCCGCCATTGGATTCCTCGGCCTCACCGGCATAGCCAGTTCCTACGCCCGCATGCTGTTCAAAGTCTCGCGTTATAACGAATTGCGTACTGAAAAAGAGCAGCTCAAGGACCGCTATTCTCGGCTTGAGCAAGTGGCCAAGGAACGCGATGTGCAAGTCGCATCTCTGGGATCGATTGCCAACGAGGTCTCGGCGCTTTATGGGTTGAAGTCCCAGCCAACTCTGGTAACCGCGAGCCAGGAGCAGATTCAGGACGCGGAAGTGATTTCATCGCTTGATCAGCTGCACGCCTTGCGTAGTTCGGCGCTGAGCGGCGCGGCCACGGTCGGCATTACGCTTGGCCTGACGCGTAATGCCACCACGGCGGACTGGTTCCGTGCCAATTCGGCACCAAACCTCTGGCCGGTCGAAGGGCAGGTAACGGGCAGCTTCGGGGAGCGCATCGATCCGTTTAACGGTGAAGGCGCATTCCACAGCGGTGTAGATATCAGTAGCCACTATGGACATCAAGTGATTGCACCGGCCGACGGGGTCGTCACCTTCGTCGATTTCCTTGGCGGTTACGGCAAAGCCATCATGCTCGACCATGGTCACGGCATTAGTACCCGCTACGGCCATCTTTCAGGCTTCGCCGCAACCCCCGGCCAGCACGTTCATCGTGGCGACGTCATTGGTTATGTCGGCGCGAGCGGACGATCGACTGGCCCGCATCTCCACTATGAAGTCCGCATCAACGACACGCCCGTCAATCCTTACAAGTACCTCCGCCTCAACATCGCGCACACCGGGGGATTTGCCGCCGGCGGCTAAGCGCCGAGCTGGCATCTCCAGCGGATCCAAGCTCTGAATCTCAACACAACAAACGAGAATCGACTGGCTCCTCAGGCACTCGCCAAACCCGTTTTTCCGGTTACTCCCGTAATGCGCTGAGTAATAGAGGGCACGCGAATCAGGCAACCACCTGCACTAAGATGATCTGAGCACCTCGATCTTTTTTGCGGAATGGAAACCCGACAATCCAGGCGTTTTGGACGATATGAGATCGTGGCCGAACTCGGTCGCGGAGCGGTGGGAGTGGTGTATCAAGCCCGCGATCCGCAGATTGATCGAATGGTTGCACTCAAGACCATCCTGCTGCCGGGCTTGGATCCCAAAGAAGAACAGGAGTATCGCCAGCGTTTCCTGGTTGAGGCACAAGCCGCGGGCAGGCTTCAGCATCCCGGAATCGTCACCATTTTTGATGTCGGCGAAGATCCTGAAAAACACGACCCCTACATCGTCCTGGAGTACGTCACCGGCCAGTCTCTAAATCAGTTATTGGTGCGGGAGAAAAAACTGCCGCTTCGCACCGCGCTGCAACTGGCGGAGGAAATTGCCGACGCCCTCGACTACGCCCATACGCAGGGAGTCGTCCACCGCGACATCAAACCCGCAAACATCTTAATTACCGAGGAAGGACACGCCAAGATCGCCGACTTTGGCATTGCCAAGCTCAATCTGGCCCAATTCACCCTTCCCGGTCGTGTGCTGGGAACGCCGGCCTACATGGCCCCCGAGCAACTCAGCGGCGAACCAGCCGACGGACGATCGGACCTATTCTCGCTGGGCGTACTGCTTTACGCCATGGTTACCGGCCACTCCGCTTTCCACGGGAACAGTGCAACCACGGTCTGCTTCAAAGTGGTAAATCGTGAGCCCGTGCCGGCTTCGGCATTTGACCTGGGTCTGCCTCCCGAATTGGACGCGGTTATTTCCCGTGCCATGGCCAAGGATCCGGCGCAGCGCTACCAATCCGGTGCCGATTTGGCCCGTGACCTTCGCGAACTGCGGCAAGCTCTGGCTGCAGGCACGACCACAACCTTGCGCCTTCTGCAGCCGATCGACAGAGGCACATCGTCGCTGACACTCTCACAGCTTCCGTCCAATGCTGCTCCAGTCGCCGGTTTCGTGCACGCTCACCGCATGCTTCGAACAGCCGTGAAAGGCGCTGCGGTGCGAGACTTGGTGTTGGCTGGGGTCCTGGTCGTGGCACTACTGATTGTCGCCATCCCGGCTAGACAAGGCACGACTGCCGAGAAGGCAGCGGCTGCGCAAGAGAATGTAAACCCTGTGGCGGAGGCAGATCGCGAGCGCCTTGCACAAGCACAAAAAGAGGCACAGAAATATTCCGGGACCGACGCTGACACATTTGACTCAGCCCGGGGAACCAAACCAATCGCTGGCGGCGTCCCTTCCAGGCGACTGAGCTCGCTTTCCGCGAATGACCCGAAGACTGGCGCGAATGGAAGAATCCCTACGTCGCAGGATGCAAGCCCGGCGTCTCAGCCATCCAAACCGGCAGCCTCTTCCCTTGAGCTGGCGGTCCAGCATCAGTTCAGAGAAGCGACGCTCTCGCTGTGGGTTGACGACACCCTGGCATTAATCCGTCCCTTACGCGGAGGCAGTCAGAAGCACCTGGTGGTTTTCAAAAGCGTTCACGGCAATGCATCTGAAACCCTTCAGCTCACGGCCGGCCCCCACACCCTTCGGCTGCGGGCTCAGTCCGCCGACCAATCCGTGGATCTCTCGAGGACGATTGCTGCGAAGTTTGCTAATGGCGATGACAAGACCTTGCATGTCACCTTCGACAAGCACAACACCACCATGCAGTTAAGCCTCGAGTAGCAGCGACAAACGGAGGCCGTGACTTCTAGTGCCTTAGTCCCATCCAGCTCTCCGACACGACAAGCGAATTTCCGGGATTCTGCGGATCATATTTCACCGAAGTATGCAGACCCAGGCGGCAGGAGTGAAGGTTGATCCACTGCCGCAGGTAGGTCACATCCTGCGAGCACTCGTAAGAAACTCCGGCCACGTCGTATTTATAGATCAAGTGGATGGCCGCGCTTCTTCCTTCGGAAGGAATTTCCTGCACATCGATGACCGTGCCGTCTGTTATGCGCCCAACACCATCGAGCCAGGCACGGCGTTCGCGCTCCAGCTCCTCCGGCGTTTTCTTCTTGCGCCGCAAAAGCGCATACACGACGAACACAACTGCGCACCCTGCCGCTATTAGCCAGTAAGAATGAAATGAGCCCATACTGAAGTGATTGGATGTCAGGGACGCAGCGCCCACCCCTAGTATCAGCATAAGCTGGATGCTGAAATCCTGAAAGGGGAAGGGGTGGTTACCGGAGTGCTATGCGGCGGAAGTTCACAGCGATCGGCCGTTAGCGGCTTTGCCCGCAAACGTACTTGCTGGCCATTTCAATAAAGCCACCTTCGGATGGCTGTCCGAATTCGTCATCCCGTCGGGTTTTCTTACTGACGACGAGTTTGCCGTTGCGGTCGCGCGCATACAGCCACTCTGCACTGGGTACGGCGACACCGCTTCCGCAGTTGAAGCGCACACGGGCCCGCAATTCCACAAACGTCCCGCCTTGTGGAAG
>QIAN01000348.1 GCA_003225005.1 Acidobacteriota bacterium
CTCGCTGCTGCAGTACATCCATAGGAAAGCCCAGGCTGCCTGGGCTGGGCTGTCGATGGAACAGTTGCTGGAAGAACTTCGTCAGATCCAACAGTTTGCTCTGCTCTATCCTCCCCAGAGTGAAAAGGGGCCCAACCGCGTGGCTCTGGCCCTCTCAACGCAGACTCTGGCACAGCAAAGCTTGGCCAAAGAGCTGGGCCTGGACGCGCTGCGGTTGCCTAAAGAGGGCAATACGCCCGCTGCTTCCTGAACTTCTTGCCGATCAGCGGCTTACCTCTCTTTTTTTCAAATTCCGAGTAAACTACCGCTAGGACACCATGGGGTTTCACTGACGATACAATGATGGCAATCTCCGTAGTTTCCACATTGGAAGAGCACGCAGAGATTGATCAGGATCACCTAGCGAAGAGCTTTGCGAGAAATTATGATCCGTCGCGAGGGTATGGTACGGCGATGCATGAACTGCTGGCAAGAATCAGGCAAGGAGGCTACTGGCAACACGAAGCGAAGATGTTATTTGGCGGGCAGGGTTCCTTTGGCAACGGATCGGCGATGCGTGTGGCGAAGCTGGGGGCTTATTTCGCAGACGATCTGGACAAGGTTGTTGACCAGGCGGAACGGTCTGCCGTAACGACGCACTGTCACCGGGAGGCTGTCGCTGGAGCAATTGCCGTGGCCCTGGCAGCGGCGCTGGCGTGGCGGCATGGAAATTCCTCGCAATTGTCCAGCAGCGAGGAATTTCTGCAGCAAATCCGTCAAAGCACTCCGCCAAGTGAGGTTCGCAAAGGGATTGAGAACGCCATCGATTTCCCGCAGGGCACTGCGGTGCAGACTGTGGCCTCGGCTTTGGGGAACGGTTCCATGGTCACAGCGCACGACACAGTTCCCTTTGCCTTGTGGAGTGCCGCCTGTCATCTGAACGACTACGAGGAAGCGTTGTGGGCAACAGTAAGTGGGCTGGGTGACCGTGACACGACTTGCGCCATGGTTGGCGGCGTAGTTGTAATGCGCACAGGAGTGCAGGGCATACCGAAGGAGTGGCTGCATTGCCAGGAGCCGATTCCTCGACACATGCTCAAGAATTGCGGAATGCCGTCATTCCCTGACAATTCTTGAGAGCTGCTCGCAAGAGCAGTTTCAGATTGACGTGGGCAGGAATTTATCGAAATGTTTGATTGGATTAATGCTAGGCTCAGGTCTTGCAGATTACCGAGGGTTTTTATCAGACGTTCCTGCCTCCCATCATTGCCAGAGGAATTACGAAACAGCTGGGTTTCATTAAATGAGGGACTGTGAGACTAATAAACTCCCGTAGCGTTATGATTTTGGATTTCTCGAGAATCTCAGGCTGCCAGAAGCTCGGGGTTTACTTAACGTCGGCCGCCTTGAGCTTCCGTCTTGCGCCGTGTCGAACCGTGAGCACCCAGACCGTCTGTCGACTCTCATCGACTTCATATATGACCCGATAGACGTGAGGCTTCTTGCCGTAGAGCAAGTGGCGCAATTCTCGCCTTAGCTTTCTAGCTTCCGTTGCTACAGGACAACGACGGGGATAATTTGCAAGCGCGTATACCGCCTCCTCGAGCCCGTTGTACCATCGGGAGGCCGCTTGAGATTCAGCAGCGTTCTTTTCCACATAGAGGGCTTCAAGATCGCGGGCCGCGCGATCGGCAAATTCAATGAGGTATGCCATGTTTGCGACGGATCTCGTCAAATACCTCTTTGGCAGGTCGGGTGCGTCCGTGGGCCACGTCATCGAGTCCCTGGCGGATTCCCTCTTCAGAATCCGCGCGAGCGGCGATGTCGAGCAGGCGCTGGTACGCTTCGGCGTCCTGCACGATGGCGGCAGCCTTCCCCTTGACGGTGAGCACCACAGGGCGCTTGCTTTTTTTTAGCTGCTTCATGAAGTCACCGGAACGGCGGCGGAAGGTCGTCAGCGACTGGATGTCCTTGGTTATGTCAAGCATGAGCCAGCTCCTATGAAAGCACCTTTTTAGGTGCTACCAGAATACACCATCTCAAGAATTCTGGCCTTCTTCAACGTAGGTTCAAAGCGGCCCGAGAACAGGCTGACTTTGTTTTCCCTATTCCGCAATTTCGATCACGAATCGGCTGCTTCGATTTGTTGGGCTCTGCATCGGAATCCTGGTTCGCCCCTAGCCCTTGTCTGTGTTCGGCGAAAACAACTAGATTTTCGTCGGAATTATACTGCACAAAAACGTTGCATTCTTTCATTGACTTTTTCACTGATGTATCCAAAAACATGCCAATTTGACAAACGTGCCCTAACGTAAGCTCTTGAAAAATAAGCAAAGCGCAGTGATATGACCTGATCCAGAATCTGGAGTCCTACCGTTGGATGATCTCCCACGCGAGGCGAGGAAAAAAACGAATCGCAGCGCGTTCCCGATGATCGGGAGAGCCACGATTCTACCTATCTAATTTAATCGGGTTTTCCGCAACCGTTAACCGCGCACCGGG
>QIAN01000349.1 GCA_003225005.1 Acidobacteriota bacterium
CGGATGCGCCCCTTCCCATGCAGATGGATCAATTTCGGCGCCGTGGTAAGGTGGCGAGTTTTCTTCGCGTCAGGCCGAATCTCAGTTACCATTTTGTTTCAACGGACGAACACGACCTGGTCGACGGTATAACCGATGTCAGCCACTCTCAACTTCGGATCAACGGGGGCTATTTCATCTTCCGCAAGGATATCTTCAAATATATTCACGACGGAGAGGAGCTACTCTACGAGCCGTTCCGGAGGCTAGCGGGAGAGAGGAACCTGGTGGCCTTTACGTACGACGGCTTCTGGGTCGGTATGGACACCTTCAAAGACAAACAGATGCTGGATGACCTGCACTCGAGAGGACACGCCCCGTGGGAGGTATGGAAGGATCCGATCGGGGAGTCTGCCTCTCCAAACACCCGGTCCGAGGTCGTCAGTGCCGACCGCGTTTCGGCCTCAGCTTCTCTCCACACCGGCGTGAGTCGTTGACGCCAATCCCCACGACGCGCAGGACGAATCGTCGTGGATCGGCATGATTCGATGTCAGAGAAGGAATGCCCTGTGCGGTCGGCGTGCGGCGGATGTCGCCGTCGGACACGAAACGAGGCTTGTCGTGCTGTACGGTGTCGTGCGTGTGTGCCTGGCGCCGGGCTCTTCGGCAGAGCGGTCCGGTCCGGCACCGATTGGGATTGCGTCGGAACGGACGCGTGACGAAGCAGGCGACGCAGAGAGATGAAGTCGAATGGCGTGACGAGTGTCGAGGGCGGGGCGCAGAGGAGGCTCAGTCTCGGAATGTTGTCGGAATCGAGGATTCTGCGGGTCTGCCTGGGAAGGCCCTACCTGCTTCTAACTACGTCGATATGGCGGAGTCTGCCAGTCTCGTTACAGCGTCTGACTCCTGTGCGCCGGTATGGCATGCATTTGCAATCCCTAATCCGGCGGCGGGCAGTCCGGAGGCAGTCGTTCGGGACGTTCTTTTTGAGAAACAGACCAGAGCTGGAGCTGATGCGTCGGCTGCTGGAGGAAAGAGGTCATGGCGCCAACGTGGCCATCTCGGTCGTGGGGTGTAGCAAGGGCGCCGAGGTGTATTCGATTGCGTGGGTCATGCGCTCCGCCCGGCCGGACGTGAGGCTGCACGTGCATGCGATCGACATCTCGCGGGAGATTTTGGAATACGCGGAGAGAGGAGTGTATTCGCTCACCACCCCCAGCGGTCTGACGGGGCCGACTGATGAGATCAGCAGCGGAGATGCGGGCGGGCGGACGTGCATGGATCAGAGCGCGTCAGTGTGTGAGCGTATGACTGCCGCGGAGATGGAGGCGATGTTTGAGAGGAGCGATGACCGGGTCACAGTCAGGTCGTGGCTCCGCGAAGGGATTCACTGGTACCCCGGGAATGCGGCAGATCCGAAGATCGCGAGCGTGGTGGGTCCGCAGGACATAGTCGTGGCCGATCGTTTCTTGTGCCACATGGATGCCCAGTCTGCGGCAGCATGCCTGCGTAACATCGGGAGACTGGTGAAGCCGGGCGGTCATCTCTTTGTCTCTGGGATTGACTTGGACGTACGGACTAAGGTCGCGCGAGAGATGGGATGGACGCCCATGACGGATCTGATGAAAGAGATTCACGAGGGTGATGCCTCGCTAACGCGCGACTGGCCCCTCGAGTACTGGGGGCTGGAGCCATTCCAGCCGAGGCGGCGAGACGCGAGAATTCGTTACGCTTCAGTGTTCCGGCTGGGCGAAGCGGCTCGAGCGGAAGGTCGTCATCGATGCGCGGCTCGATGATCTATTCCACACAGGCGATCCTGACGGCCAGTCGCGGCGACGGGATACCCGAGCGTCGGGGACCGACCGCGACGGTCACTGGACGGTCCAGGCTCGCGGTGACAAGCACGCGACGCAGCGCCAGCGGACATAGGAGCAGCGATGGGCACGACTGAAATTCCCTTTCTTGACCTAGTGACGGTTCATCGCGAGCTCCGCGAGGAGCTCCGGTCGGCGTTCGAGGTAACCCTGGACACGGCGGGGTTCGTTGGGGGGACTGTGGTCGAGGAGTTCGAGCGCGACTTTGCCGAGTTCTGCGAATCGCGGTTCTGTGTTGGAGTGGCCAGCGGCACCGACGCGCTGCGCTTCGCGCTGATCGCCGCCGGCGTGCAACGTGGCGACATCGCGGTGACGACGCCGCTCACATTCATCGCTACGACCGAGGCTATTTCGCAGGCGGGCGCAAGGCCAGAGTTCGTCGACATCGACGAGCGGACCTACACGATGGACCCGGAGAGCCTACGCGCTTACCTGGAGACCGACTGCACGCGCGAGCTGACGACGGGCCGCATGATCTGCAAGCGGACCGGCAGCCCGGTGACGACGATCATCCCGGTACATTTGTACGGACAGATGGCCGATATGGACCCGATTCTGGAGCTGGCCGCGCGGTATGGCTTGACGGTCGTCGAGGATGCCTGCCAAGCGCACGGCGCGGAATACTTCTCGAAGCGAGAGGGACGCTGGCGGAAGGCCGGATCTATGGGACGGGCGGCGGCGTTCAGCTTCTATCCCGGCAAGAATCTGGGCGCCTGCGGCGAAGCGGGTGCAGTCACCACCGACGACGCGCGCGTGGCGCGGCGCTGCCAGATGCTCCGGGATCACGGCCAGTCGAGGAAGTATTTTCACGACTTCGAAGGCTACAACGGCCGGCTCGACGCCATCCAGGCAGGTCTCTTGCTAGTGAAGCTTCGTCATCTGGCGAAGTGGAACGAGCAGCGGCGGGAGCGGGCGCGCGAGTACGGTGAGCTCTTCGCCGACGCCGGAGAAACGGTCGTGCGCCCGCACGTGCCACTCTGGTCGCGACCAGTCTACCATCTCTACGTGGTGCGGATCGCGGAGAGGGAACCCATCCAGAAGGCCCTGGCCGCCGCAGGCATCGCAACCGGCGTCCACTATCCGATCCCGATTCACCTCGCCAAGGCCTATGAGACGCTGGGCTTCTCGCCGGGCGACTTTCCAGTCGCAGAGCATGCCGCCTCCCAGGTGCTCTCGTTGCCGATGTTCCCGAGTCTCTCCCCTGGACAGCAGGAGCGAGTGGTCATCCGTGTCGTGGAGTCCATAAATGCAACGACCCGGCGGACTCCAGTCTCGGAACCGACACCCGGCGACCGGCTATGAACGGGCCTGAGACCGTCGTTGTCGTCGGGCTCGGAGAGGTTGGAAGACCTCTTCTCGAGCTCGTCTCAAAGTGCCACGACGCGGTTGGAGTCGACGTCTCGCCGCTCCACGAGAGAGTCGAGCGTGTCGACGTCATGCACATCTGCTACCCGTTCAACATCGCGGACTTTGTCGGCGAGTCGGCCCGCTACATCGAGCGTTTCAGGCCCGACCTCACGATCGTCAACAGCACGGTCGGGATCGGAACGACACGAGCCATTGCCGAGCGAACAGATGGCGCCGTGGTGCACAGCCCGGTGCGCGGCAAGCATGCGCGCATGCGAGACGATCTCGCCACTTACACGAAGTTCGTGGGGGCGATCGATCCTTCGACCGGGCAACGGGCCGCCGAGCATTTCGCGTCGATCGGCTTGAAGACCAGGATCCTGTCGTCTCCGGAAGCTACCGAGCTCGCGAAGCTGACCGAAACGACCTACTTCGGCCTCATGATCGCCTGGGCACAAGAGGTAGAGAGATACTGTGATCGGCTGGGCCAGCAGTACGACGAGGTTGTCTCATTCTACGAGGAAGTGAAATTCTTTCCTCCTGTCAAGTACTTTCCAGGAATTATCGGCGGCCATTGCGTCCTGCCCAACATCGAGATCTTGAGCAAGTGTGACGATTCGATGATTCTCAAATCGATCCAGACGTCCAACAGACGAAAGATCGAGAGAGACGCCGGCACAGGCGAGCGACACGGCTGCGAATGAAGATCTGCTCGGTAGTCGGGACCAGGCCCAATTTCGTCAAGGAATATCTTCTCAACCTGGAACTGAAGCGTCGGGGGATACGCGAAGTTCTGGTCCACACTGGCCAGCACCACGACTACGAAATGTCACAGGCCTTCTTTGACTGCTTCGCCTTGCCCGCTCCTGATTACCACCTTCGGATAGACAATAGCGATGCCCTGACGTTCTCTGCTCGAGCTATGCTGGAGCTGGCGACTGTGTTCGAGGCTGAAAAGCCCGACTGCGTCTCGAGCTACGGCGACGTCAACTCCACCATGGCCGCGGCAATCGCGGCGAGCAAGCTGCGCATCCCATTTGCTCATATCGAAGGCGGGATCCGGGCGGCCGACCGATACAATCCCGAGGAGATTAACCGGCGAGTGTCGGATGTCCTGGCGGATGTGATCTTCTGTTGTACGACAACCGACGTCAGGAACTTGGAAAGAGAGGGCTATGACGCGGATCGAATAGAGTATTCAGGAGATCTGATGAAGGATGCGCTCCTGATGACACTCAGCAAATATCAGATAAAACCCGTGCGAGGGGATTATCACGTGCTGACTCTGCATCGTCAGGAGAACGTTACGGACGAACGGCGCCTCCGGGCGATCATCGAAGGACTCGTCAACGCGGGACGACGAATCATATTCCCCGTCCATCCGAGAACGCTGCGGTGCATGGAGAACTTTGGCGTGATGGAGTTGCTTCGCAACTCACAGATTGAACTCTGCAAGCCGCTGGGCTACGTCGACTTCGTTCGCCTGGCGGCTGGAGCCGACAAGATTCTGACCGACTCCGGCGGGGTTCGGCGCGAGGCATACCTGCTGCATAAGCCGTGTATCGTGTTGATCGAGCTCTCTTGGTTCCCTGAAATCTCCCAGGCGGGATGGAAGGTCTTGACGGGGCCAGAGCCCGACCAGATAGCCAAGCTGATACGGAACTTCGAGCCGCTCGGGCCACATCGCGAACTGTTCGGGGACGGAGCGGCTCACCAGAAGATCGTCGACGTATTGGTGAAACGATATGGGGGCTAAGACTCCGGGCGTGGAGAGAGTAGCAATGCTGGCCCACACCTGCTACTTGCGTGATGCGCGGGTGCGCCGAGAGGCCGAAGCCCTGGCAGAGAAGGGTATCGAGGTTCATGCCATATGCCTGGCGGAAGAGAGCAACACGCCGGGAGAGCGTGAACCGGATCATGCGATTGTGAATGGTGTCGAGATACATCGCCTGCCGATCAGGAGACGGAGAGGGAATGTTCTGCGGTATCTGTACGAGTACCTCATGACGGGAGTTCTCGGTGGCCTGGAACTCGCGCGGTTGAGCTTTCGAGGTGGGCTGAAGGTCGTTCACGTCCATAACATGCCAGACATACTGATTTGGGCGGCAATCATTCCTCGACTGGGTGGAAGCAAGCTGGTCTTGGATGTTCACGACCCGATGCCCGAGCTCTTCATGAGTCGTCACCACGGTACGGCGAACACGCTAGTGGCTAGGCTTCTCCGGCTTCAGGAAAGGATCAGTTGCTGGCTTGCCGACCGGGTCATCTCGGTCAACGAAAGCATGAGAGAGAACCTTCGGCGCAAGGGGATTGGCGACGAGAAGATCTTCATCGTCAACAACTTCCCGGATCAGAAGGTGTTCCCGACATGTGATAGCCCGCCGGCCTGGCCTCGGAACGTTGATAGCCTGGTCATGTTGTATTGCGGGACCGTTAGCGATCATTATGACCTCGGCTTGGCGGTCAGGGCCATCCGCGGGCTCGCCGGTGAGGTCCCGGTGAAGCTCAGGATTATTGGCGAGGGGAAGACGCTGGCTGAGGTCCTTGAATTGGCGGCGACGCTGGGCGTCAGGGAGTCGGTGGAACATGTCGGGTCGGTACCGCTGGAGAGAGTCGCCCTCGAGATGCAGAAAGCGGATGTGGGCATCTCCTGCCACCGGGCGGGCATCTTTGGCGATCTGTATTTCTCGACCAAGATCGTCGAGTATCTCACCCAGGGTCTTCCCGCGGTGTCACCACGGACATACACCGTCGGTAAATATCTCCCCGATGACTGTGTGTTTTACTTCGAACCGGGGAGCGATGCCGCGTTGGCGAATACTCTTCGGTTCATGTGGCACAACCCGGATGAGGTCTTGACACGCTTGGCGCGAGCGAGGCAGGTGATAGCGCGCCTATCCTGGCAGGCGGAAAAGACCGAGTTCCTCTCTTTCTACGCAGGTCTGTTAAACGGCGGGAGCCCCTCAGGCAACACGGTCATGAGCAGATGAGACCCGACGACGCAATGTCAGATCTCCGTGAACGCCGGGTAGACACGGAGTGAAAACGTCGTGATCGCCGTCATCGCCAAGGCCGGTCAAAGCGCCTGGGTCGGCGAATTTTTCCAGCTGTTCAAGACCCCCTGGGAGTTTTATCGGCCGGGACGGGCCTACGACGTCGTGGTGGCGACCGCCAGCGAGATACCGGAGGTTGACGCCAGGCTGTTCGTCATCTGTGGCGCCGACCTCAAGAACACGGATGCCCGGCACGGCGTGTTGGCCCGTTCGCGTCATCGAGGCGGGTTGCTGAACTATGGCGTGTTCAAGCTGCCCGTGTACGGTGAGGTTCTCACGTTCGAGCCGCGAGGGACGGCGGTGCCGTGTGTCGCTGCGGGCGGTGAGGCCGCGGGGCTCAGAATCCGTGTCGCTGAGGCCAGCGTGGTGCGCCTCGGATATGACCTATTCGCTGAGGTCGGTGTTCTCCTGTCAGCCGGCCAGCCGCTCGAATACGCGCACGTCCCGACACTCGATCTTCACATCATGATGTTGCGGGAGTGGATCCTGAATGCCGGGATCGCCCTCGTCGAGATTCCTCCCGTGCCCGTGGGTCACGATTTCGCTGTTTGCCTGACTCACGACATTGATTTTGGGGGGATGCGCAATCACCGGTTCGACCACACCATGTGGGGATTCGTTTATCGGTCCACCGTTGGCGCGGTCCGAAATCTTTTGCGGGGCCGGCTCTCGAAGCGGCAGCTATTCCAGAGCTGGCGCGCCGCTGCGTCCCTTCCCCTCGTGTTCATGGGCTGGGCGAGGGATTTTTGGGAGCCGTTCGGCTGGTACTTGAAGGTCGAAAGGGGTCTTCCAGCGACCTACTTCGCCATTCCGTTCAGGGGACGGCCCGGCAGCAGGGTTGCTGGAAAGCACGCGTCACGACGTCGCGCTGCATACGACCTGAGCGATCTGGCAAACGGGATCGCGGCGCTGTTGAGGGCGGGGGGCGAGCTCGCCGTGCACGGGATCGACGCCTGGCACAGCGTGGAGAAGGGGCGGGACGAGCGCGCGAGAATCGCCGCGGTCAGCGGCAAATCCAGCATCGGCATTCGCATGCATTGGTTGCTGCTCGACCAGGGAACCTTTTCTGTGCTCGACGAGGCGGGCTTCGCGTACGACTCGACTTTCGGCTACAACGAGACGGTCGGGTATCGAGGCGGCACGACCCAAGTCTTTTGCCCAGCGGGTGCACGAGCCCTCCTCGAGCTTCCCCTCCACATCCAGGATGGCGCACTCTTCTATCCAGAACGCCTCGACCTGCCCCAGTCCGAAGCTTGGAGGCGCTGCGAAGACCTGATTGATCACGCCCGGGCGTTCGGGGGCGTGCTCACGATTCTTTGGCATGACAGGAGCCCTGGACCAGAGCGGTTTTGGGGCGATTTCTACGTCCGGCTTGTCCAAGACTTGAACTCCCTCGGCGCGTGGTTTGGCACGGCTGGCCAGGTGGTCGATTGGTTTCGGAAACGTCGCGCGGTCAACTTCGAACGTGTGGGTGACGCGGGCAGCATCGACCGAGTCTGCCTCCGATACCAAGGAGAGGAGATTCGCCCTCCTTTGACCGTGAGGGTTCACCGTCCGAGCTCGCCACCCCTCGACCTCGCGTGGAACGGTGAGACCCACTTCGATATTGATCGCGCGCTCCGTTCGCCGGCGCCAGACGAGGCTGTCGGTTCATCCCTCCTGTGATACACCGCTAAGACCGCTGTACCATGATGGACCGTCACGGAAACTTGTCTGCCTCCGGCCGCGGCACACGGGCCGCACTGGGATCTTCTCATCGGGGCAGTTTTGCCGTCGAGCCGTCGGTCACCCAGAACCGGGCCGAGAAGCATACCGTGGAGGTTCGTGGCAGGCGAGTCCACATAAACGGGCGATTGATCCGGATTGGCCACCTCGACGGTGACGGATATGAGTTGCTCGACCCCAGAATCGTAATCGAAGAGATTCGGCGGTCGCCAGCTCGAATCGATCTCTTCACGTTCATGCAAGTCCTGCCGCAGTCGACACCGCGATACGACTACCCCGTCATGTTATGGGACAACCTCGCCGCGGTGCCGATTTCGACGTTCGATCATTGGTGGGCGAGGCAGATCAACGGTAAGACGCGCAACATGGTTCGACGAGCCGAGAAGAAGGGCGTAGTCACGCGCGAAGTGCCATTCGACGACACCCTAGTCGAAGGGATCCATGAGATTTATAACGAGATTGCCTTTCGGCAAGGGAAACCTTTCGCCCACCGTGGCAAGGACGTCGACACCGTCCGACGGATGAGCTCCACATTCCTCGAGCGCAGCGTATTTATTGGCGCATTCTACGAAGAGAAGCTCATCGGGTTTGCAAAGCTCGTAAGTGATGAAAACTGCGGTCAGGCGAATATCATGCATATTATCTCGATGACGTCACACAAGGACAGATCACCGAATAATGCGCTCATTGCCCAGGCCGTACGGTCTTGCGCCAATCGTCGAATCCCATATCTCGTATACGCGAAGTTCTCATACGGAAGGAAGGAACGCGACAGCCTTGTGGATTTCAAGGAAAGCAACGGATTCCAGCGGGTAGAAATTCCTCGCTATTATGTCGCGATCACCCTTCGGGGCCGCGTGGCGCTCCGCATGGGAATGCATCGCAGGTTCGCGGACCGTATTCCTGAACCGCTTCTCGCGCGACTGCGGGCAATCAGACGGGTCTGGTACGTCCGCAGGTTGGGGCTGGCAAGAGAGCAGTCTTGATACGAATGCCGCGGACTGGCCGATCGGCGTGCTTCACGCAGTTGTTGATCGACGAGGCTTGACACTTCAGGATGACCTCGCACGACGGGAACCGCGTGAGCCAGCGGAAAAGACCCATGAGTAAGTGGCGAGCGCGTCTTCCTATGATCGGCAGCACGAGATAGCCGTGCCGGGTATCGTCGGTCTTGTGAGCAGAAAACCTCGCGAACTTGCGGAGCGTGAGCTTCGACGGATGGTTGATCTTGTCCGCCACGAGTCCTTCTATGAGACAGGTACATGGATTGATGAATCGCTCGGGGTGTACGTCGGATGGTCCACGCGCGCGGACTCGGCCGCCGACGCAATGGCGGTCGCGAACGAGCGGGGCGATGTCAATCTGTTCTTCTCCGGGGAAGAGTTCTCTGAACCGGAAACGCCTGGAGGCCTGACGGGACGGAGGCAGCGATACCGCGGAAACGGACCATCCTATCTTGCCCATGTGTATGAAACCGACCGTAGCTTTCCGGCTGGGTTGAACGGACGGTTTCACGGCTTGGTGGCCGATCGGCGACGGCGAACGGTGACGCTCTTTAACGACCGGTACGGGATGCACCGGATGTACTATCACGAATCGAAGGATGCCTTCTACTTCGCTGTGGAAGCGAAGGCGATCCTCGCTGTCCGCCCGGAGCTACGAACGGTGGACGCTCGTGGGTTGGGAGAGTTCATCGCGTGCGACTGCGTGTTGGAGAACCGGACGATCTTTCAGGGCCTCCAGCTCTTGCCACCAGCTGCCGCCTGGGTGTTCCGCGACGGTGGGATTCTGACGAGAAACACGTATTTCCGGCCGCTGGAGTGGGAGAATCAGGAGGCCCTGGATCCGGAGCGCTATTACGAGGAGCTCCGCGACGTGTTCGCCCACAACCTCCCGCGGTACTTCAATGGCCGACAGCCGGTCGGAGTGGCCCTAACCGGGGGACTGGACACTCGGGCGATCATGGCCTGGCGGAACGCCGCCCCAGAGACGCTTCGTTGTTACACTTTCGGGGGAATGTTCCGCGACTGCCAAGACGTCGTGGTGGCCCGGCAAGTTGCGAAGATGTGCGGGCAAGGGCACCTGGTGATTCCCGTGGCTTCCGAGTTTCTCTCCCGCTTTGCCCACTATGCCGAGCGGAGTGTATACCTGAGCGACGGTTGTGTCGATGTGCGTCGCTCACCGGACCTGTACCTCAGTGAGAAGGCCCGCCAAATTGCCCCCGTGAAGATCGTAGGGACTTACGGCAGCGAGCTCCTCACCCAGGTGCCGACGTTCAAACCGGTGAAGCCCGCACCGGGTCTGTTCAGTTCTGAGCTGCTCGCCCACGTTCAGCAGGCGGAAAGTACCTACGCTGAGGCCCGCCGAGAGCATCCAGTGACTTTTGCCGCATTCCGCCAGTCCCCGTGGTGGCATCACGGAGTTCTCGCGCTGGAGGAGACTCAGCTTACCGTTCGGTCGCCATATCTCGACAACGAGTTCGTCCGAACGGTGTTTCGCGCGCCAAGACATCCGCGCGGAAACGGCGACGTTCGCCTGCGGTTAATCAGCGAAGGGTCCCCGATGCTGCGGCGAATCCGGACCGACCGTGGCGTCGGGGGAAGCTCGGGACCCCTTTTAGCGACGGCCTGTCGTGCTCTTCTCGAACTCACGTTCAAGGCGGAGCACGCCTACGACTACGGAATGCCGCAGTGGTTGGCCCGGATCGATCACCTGCTGTCCTGGCTCCACCCGGAACGCGTCTTTCTCGGTCGGCACAAGCCGTTTCACTTCCGAGTCTGGTATCGGGATGCCCTTTCCGAGTACGTGCGGGAAACGCTTCTCGACTCGCGGGCGATGTCTCGGCCGTATCTCAATCGGAACGGGCTTGAGGCTACGGTGCGGGGCCACCTCAACGGGCATCGGAATTACACCGCCGAGATCCACAAGGTTCTGACACTTGAGCTGATACATCGGCTCTTCATTGATTCGAGATGACTCACCGCTGCCCCGCGGAAAGCCTCGGACGGAAGCGCTGATGCCGCCGGGAATCGCCACTGTAGTCTTTGCCGCCATTGTTCTCGGACTGTTCGCTCTTGATCGGGACGAGAATGCGCGGCCTTCGAAGGCACTGTGGATCCCTGTAGTGTGGGTGTCACTTGCGGGATCGCGGACGGTATCGCAGTGGCTGCAGCTCGCAGCGCCGATGGAGTCATCCGTCCAAGCCCTAGAGGGAAACCCCCTCGATCGGAACATCTTGGTCGGGCTCATGGCGATCGGCGTGGTCGTGCTCATGGGAAGACGGCACGAAGTCGGAACGCTCTTGGGCGCAAATCCGGCCATCCTTGTGTTCTTCTTCTACTGCGCCGTAAGCGTCCTGTGGTCCGACTACCCCTTTGTGGCGTTCAAACGTTGGACGAAGGACGTCGGCGACCTTCTGATGATCCTGATCGTCTTGACCGACCCTGAACGGGCTGCCGCAGTCAAGCGGCTCCTGGCTCGGATTGGCTTCCTACTTGTACCCGCGTCCATCCTGCTGATCAAGTATTACCCCGCCCTGGGCCAGGTATACGGCGGCGCGGAAGGGACAGTGCGCTACGCCGGCGTCACAATGGACAAGAACATGCTCGGGGCCATCTGCCTGGTCTCCGGACTTGGATGCGTGTGGCGTCTCATCGTGGTCTTCCGGAGCCGAGGGAGTGCCCGCAAGACTGGGCCGCTCATCGCTCAGGGCGGCCTTCTGGCAATGGTGTTGTGGCTCTTTTGGAAGGCCGATTCGATGACCTCGCTGGCATGTTTCGCGCTGGCGGCGGTCTTGATTGGGGTGACGAGCTCTCGCGCGTTAGCGAGGAGGCGCGCGGTCGTGCATCTCCTGGTAGTGTCGGTACTGTGTGCCGCCTCGGCTGCCCTGTTTCTCGATGTCGGAGCAGGGCTGTTGGAAACACTGGGAAGGGACCCGACACTCAAGGGTCGCACTGGTCTCTGGATACAGCTTCTTGGCATGAACCAGCACCAGCTATTTGGGACCGGCTTTGAGAGTTTCTGGCTCGGGGATCGACTGAAGGAACTCTGGGAGATTTACTGGTGGCGCCCGAACGAGTCTCATAATGGTTATCTCGAGGTTTTCTTGAACCTGGGATGGATAGGGGTGGCCCTGCTCGCCGTGGTCATTGCAGCAGGATATCGGAATGTCGTCAGCGCGATCGGAGGCGATCCGGATACGGGCGGGCTCAGGGTCGGATATTTCGTTGCCGGGGTTACGTACGGCCTCACTGAGGCAGCGTTCAGGGTGTTAAATCCCGTCTGGATCGTCTTCGTGTTGTCGATAGTCGCCGTTCCCAAGGCTGCGTCGCCTCGACCGTCCAAAGCGGAACATTGTCGCGATTCTGCCGTGGCGTACGCGGGGGGCCGGGTACCGCTTCGGTTGTAAGTCGGCAACATCACGTATTTTTGACTTCCCCCTGAGAGTCAACTTCCGGGAACAATTATTGCAGGTACGAGTTCCGGGTCGGCCAGATGACGGCCGCCTGGGGGTGGATCAAAATGAGGCTAGTGCTGCGTGGGGTTGGTTGGTTCGTCGGGCTCCTCAGCATTTTCGCCCCGATGGTTGCCCACGCCCAGCCGTGGTCGGGAATTCTGAGCCTCTCCCGGGCTGCCGACTGGAGCACGGCCGGCGCGACGATCACTAATCGCACAACGCAATGCGGCGCGACGATTGCGTCCTACGCCGGCCCCGCGGACACGATCAACAACGCGATCGCCGCGTGTCCCAGCGGGCAGTTCGTGCAGCTTGGTTCCGGGACCTTCACGCTGTCAACCGGACTCGTATTCGCCAAGAGCGGCGTCACCCTCCGCGGCAGCGGACCAGCCCTCACGAAACTCGTCATCAACGGGAACGTGAGTCGATGCTCGCTCTTCTATAAGGCAGCGATCAGCATGTGCACCGGGAGTGGCAATATCGGCAACAGTTCTGGCGGCGGACCTGGACCGACGCACACCGCCACCTGGACCGCCGGTTATATCCAGGGCACGACGGTCGTCACGCTGTCGAGCACTACTGGGCTCGCGGTCGGCAGCACAATCTTTCTCGATCAGCTCGATGATGCGTCTGACGGGTGGCCCGCGACCGGGGACCTGTATATCTGTTCAGGCAGTTCACCATGTTCGAACCAGGGCGGCGGAAGCTGGCCGCGTTCCGGTCGAACCCAGACCGAGGTGCATCGCGTAACGAGCATCACCGGCAGCGCTGTGACGGTCACCCCGCCCATTCGGACACCCAACTTCCGCGCTGGGCAGAGTCCCGGGGCGTGGTGGGGCAATACGAGCGAAGTGCTCACCGATTCCGGAATCGAGAATCTCACCTACGACTTCAGCGGGGGTGGTGCCACGGGCCTCCTGATGGTCAACGCCACCAATTGCTGGATCAAGAACGTTCGGGCGATCTTCACTAGTGGGCCCGGGAGTTTCGTGTTCCACGTCGCAATTATTAATGGGTTCCAGATAACGACCCGCGACAGCTACTTCTATGGCCCCACGGTGCAGGGCAATACGCAGTATGCCTACACGCCCCACGTGGCGGGGTCATTGCTCCTCGAAAACAACATCTTCCACCACAACGTGTCAGCCATGATTCCGAACGATCCCGAGACAGGATCAGTTTATGCCTATAACTACGTGAACGACCTCTTTTACAGCGGCGCGGTCCAGCTCCACAGCGCCGGATCGATGATGAACCTATACGAGGGGAACAATCTCCCCTCGTATCTGGGCGACATCCTCCACGGCCCGCACTACTTCGAGACTCTGTTCCGCAACCATATGGACGGCTATGCCCACAACCCGCAGCAGGTGAACGAAAACTCGGGCGTCATGCTGCTGACGCATAATCGCTTCTTCAACCTGATCGGCAACGTGATCGGGGACTCTCACTTCACGACCTATGAAACGGACCTGACTAGCAATCAAAATGCGATTTTCAGCTTCGGGTTCCAAGGCACGGGAAGTGGTACGACCATAAGTAACGATACGAATGTCGGTCGTACCGTGATGCGCTGGGGCAACTGGGATAACGTGACCAACACGACGCGATTTGTCAGCGCCGAGGTGCCATCTGGTATCACGAACTTCTCGAACCAGGTTCCGGGGATTCAGATACTCCCGCCGTCGTTTTATCTACCGGCGCAGCCTCCGTGGTGGTCAACGGCGTCGGGCACGCCGCCGTGGCCCGCCGTCGGCCCCGAGGTAACCGGCGGTAATATTGCGGGTTACGCGGGTCATGCGTACAAGATTCCGGCGCGGCTGTGCTTTGAGAAAGCGACAGTTGATCCAGCTTATCCGAACAGTAACCCACGGATACTGCTGTTCGACGCAAGCACGTGCTACGGACAATCCGGGCAAGCTGTACCCACCGCTCCGTTGCTCCGCGTTCAGTGAGTGTGCCCGGCTGCTGGAGCAGAGTGCGGTTCAGCCCGGTGCCGCAACTAGCCGCGTCAGAAATGCCGCGCGACACGATCGGTAAGGAAGGCCATCCTCTGACGACACTGATGGCCATGTTCGTCTTCGAGAAGTAAGACGCCCTCAAGCACTCGTCTTTTCCGAATCGCTCGCTCCGCGCCCATTGCAAAACAATCTACTGCATGCCCGGCTTGAGCAGAGACGGCGCAGCCCCGGCGTTGCCGGAAACAGCCCCCTGACCCAAAGGAGAGACGCTAATGTTGACAGGAGCTGAGCGTCGAGCGACGGTAGGAGCATACCTTCGCGAAAGCGCTGAGACGAAACGACGAACTGCCGAGGCGTGCGGAGAGGCTATTATCGCGGCGGCTGACCTGATCGCGGCGGCTTTTCGCGCTGACGCCAAGGTGCTGCTTTGCGGAAATGGCGGAAGTGCCGCCGATTGCCAGCATATGGCCACGGAGTTCGTGAGTCGCTTGACGAAGAGCTTTGAGCGGCCAGGGTTGCCGGCCATCGCGCTGACCACCGACACATCCTTTCTGACCGCCTTTGCGAACGACTGTGGATTCGACGGAGTCTTTGAGCGGCAGGTAGAGGCCCTGGGTCGGCCAGGCGATGTCTTGGTCGGAATCAGCACGAGCGGCAATTCACCGAACGTGGTCCGGGCTGTGCGGAGGGCCCGAACCGCAGGTCTACGTTCAGTCGTCCTGGCCGGTGCCCACGGCCTGCTCGCGACCTTGGCGGACGTCGCCATCTCGGTCCCGAGCGGCGACACCCAGCACATTCAAGAAGCGCATCTGGCGATCGAACATCTGATCTGCTGGCTCGTGGAACACGAGCTCTTCTCTTCTCCAGCGGCGTCCACGGCCGGGAGCATGGTGTCATGATCATCAGCCGAACTCCATTCCGTATCTCATTCTTCGGCGGCGGCACCGACTATCCCGACTGGTACTCCAAGCAC
>QIAN01000052.1 GCA_003225005.1 Acidobacteriota bacterium
ACCAACGAGTACGTCCGTCACGGCACCCAGACCCTGCTGGCTGCTCTGGAGATCGCTAGCGGAGAGGTCGTGGCACACATCAAACAACGCTGCACGTCGGTGAACTTTCTGCGATTCATGAATGACGCGGTCGGCGCCTTTCCAAAACGGGAGTTGCACGTCGTCCTCGACAACCTCAACATTCACAAAAACGAAGCGTCAAGCGCTGGCTGAGACGACATCCCCACGTGCACTTCCACCACACACCCACACCTGCCTCCTGGGTTAACATGATCGAATGCTTCTTCAGCATCCTTGGCAAACAGGGTCTGTCGCAAAGCGTGCACACTTCGAAACGCCAACTCAAGGAGTTCCTGTTGAATTACATCGTCCAGAACAACAAGAACCCCAAGCCGTTCGCGTGGACCAAGGGACCGGAGAAGCTCCAGCGCATCATCGAGGCCACCCAGGAATATCAGGCGGCTCACCCGCGCAAACTCAGGAAGCGGCGTCGCAAGGCGCATAGTATAAAGAATTAACTGGACGATGTACTAGTTGGATCTTAGGCGCGTAACATTCTTTCTATTTCAGCCCATCTACGACGTACAAGTCAGAGAGGATTCGAAAATAGTCATACGCGTAGGATTTGCGATCGGAGCTGAAGCGAGCGCCTCCCACGGTCACGACGCCCGCTGGATCGGACGGCGAGAAAGTTTTCACCTCCTCAAGTTTTGACGAGTCGACATATGCTTGCAAAACCTTCGCCGGAACTCCCGGTCTCAGCACGAGAATAGTCTTCCCATCTTTCTCCCAGTCGATTACGTCGTCACCTGGCGCGAGCGTGATGGTAAAGGGCTGCCGATCGCCGCCGTCGAGCGGGTACAACCAGCGCTTTCTCTCCTGGTCTGTGACCAGAACGAACTTGCCATCGGGTGATACTAAGAGTCCAAGGATGCCTTCAGGGGTTACGGCCCGCGTTTTGCCGCTGTCCAAATCCATCAAGTACGTGCGCGCACGGTGATTTGCCTCGGAAGCGAAGAATACAATGCCGTGTCCGGATGGAAGCCAGTTGACCCGAGTGTGCTCCAGAGAATCGTTGGTGACGACCCTGGGTTGCCCAGCGCCGGTGGGCAGAAGTTCAATCTGTGCCGGAGAAGCAAGATTAATCGCAGCCACCCACTTTCCGTCGGGCGAGAGAGCGGGAAACGCTCCGCTGCCCAAACGTACTGCCGAACTTCCGTCCATCCCGCGCATGAACACGGAATAGTTGCTCCCTACGCCTTCTCCACTTTCAAAAAATACCAGGTTCTTGCCATCTGGCGAGACATTGGCGATCAAGCTCCAGTCGAACCAGGAGAGGTCTCGTTCATTTTTGTCGCCATCATGGAAGCCAAGAATGCCGAAATGATCGCTCTCGACGGTTAAGAGGGCCCGACCGCTGCGTGTAAGATCCTGCAACGTCAGCACCCCCGGGACGCGCAGCACCAGACGCTCCTTCCCGGAGAGATTCATTGCATACAGGGCACGCGAGGCGCCTTCCTTGGAAGCTGTGAACCAGACTTCCTTCCCGTCCGGGGACCAGGCCAGGCCTTGAACGGTAATAAAGAAGCTAGACGTGACCTTGATGTTGCCGTTGCGGTCGAGAATTACGACTCGACCATCATCGCCGTTCGGCACATGGTCTTCCATGGCAATTAAGTCGCCCCGAGGGGAGAAACGCACATGGCTTAGCCAGCCCCGAGGCTGGTAAATGATCTTTCCCACGGGGAACTCGAGGTTGATGCCACGACCGGCGACTTTGGCCACCGCGAGGTCGGAACCGTCGGGCGTCCAATCCGCCCAAGTAACTCCCTCCGCAATTTCCCGCGGCGCGCCGCCCGCGAGCGGGACTCGACCCATGGTCCCCGCAGCCGTAAATGGGGACAATTGACGCTGCTCCATGCTCACGGCGAGTTCGCCATTGGCTGACACGCTCAGCAGTTGCGTTTTGTCCAAGCCTAGAGAGCGGGAATCGGTGCTGTCGAAGCGAGTCGTGAACAATTCCGTCGGTCGGCCTTCGAGCGCGGCGCCATAGATGATAGTCTGACCATCTGGAGAAAACCGCGCCGAGAGAATTGTGCCACGCCGGAAAGTTAGACGATGAAAGTGGGGGATGGACGTGTTGGCCGAACGTTGACCGGCGAGGTAGACGACCGCCAATATCACGCAAAGCGCAATTACAGCGCCTACCGGCAGCAGCAATCCTCGTCGCTGAGGTACGGGTGCTAATCGCTGTGCGCGTGATGTGGTGGTGGACGAGATACCGGGGAGGACTTCCAGACCGAAGGCGACATCGCTGATGGAGTGAAAGCGCTGTGCGGGATTCTTTTCCAGGCAGTGCCGGACAATACGTTCCAGCGCTGGCGGAACATTGAGAGCAGTTTCGGCGAGTTCTGGTGGCTCCTCTTTGAGGATGGCGCTCATGGTGTCGGCTGCGGTTTCAGCATGAAATGCACGTTTCCCAGAGATCATCTCGTAAAGAATGGCGCCGAAGGAAAAGATGTCAGAGCGAGCATCTGCATCCTTGCCCCGGACTTGCTCGGGGGACATATAACCCACCGTGCCCATGACGACGCCCGGTTCCGCCCGACGAACTAACCGGAAGCCATCTGCAACTGAGGCGAGAACGCGTCCAGGGCAAACTGCCATTCAGAACGCTGGCCACGAAGTTCGGGGTTTTCGGATCGAATGCTCCCTCAGAGCAATCTTGGGAGACTCAAGAAGCAAGCTGAGGATGAAAGAAAGCAATAGGAGTGCCCCGCGTCGTTGAGCAACACACCGCATTGTTCAAGGGCGTATGCACAGCCCTCCAGTAGATATTGAGCTGTCACAGACATTGGCCCAGTCTACGTCATCCAGATCCGTGGCTGATGGGTTCCGGATGATCAAAAAAAAGCCATCGGCAACGGGATATCTCTTCTGCGAAGGCAGCGTCCGAGCAAGAAGAAAGAGAGCGGGAGGTTCTTCCTCCCGCTCTCTTTTGCTATTTGCCTGCGCACTCAGCGCAGTTGCCGTCTACATCGAGCGGCAATTCGCTTCTGAACCCTTCTGCGCCGCAGTTGGAGCAATCGACCCAATTCTCCAGGTTCCCATTGTCATTCACCATCGCCACGCGGCAGTCCCCGTCCACCAGGAAGACGTTCCCGGAGTTCGGATTGAACTCCACTGCGATTTCGTGAGCCAGCTCGTCCTGGTTGCTCGCCCAGGAGCGATGCCCATCCGAATACTTGGTGAGTAACTCGGCGGCGATCCCGATTTCCCGAAGGCCGAACTTCGAGAGATCCCGTTGTTCTCGGTCATACTAATTATTTCTTTTTCCAGCTGTTGTTTGTTGTTCGTGGCTTGTCCGCTGGCGACTCGCCACGCCTCAAGGGAAGCGAGTGGGGGTCCCCGCCCGGTCAAGGTGGACACCGTAGGCAGAAACAAACAGAACGAGCCGCCGGAGATGGCGGGCTTTTGAAAATTGCAAACCTTGAATGGGTGGGGTGCTCGCTACCCTGAGAAGAAGGCGAGGAGACAAAAATCTTAGACTCCTTGTCCGAGCAAAGAGAAAGAGAGCGGGAGGTTACTCCCGCTCTCTGGTGCGCTAACAGTTCTATGCGAGGAGCGCTTCGGCTTCGCGCTCAAGCTCGGTGGTGAGCCAATCCTCCATCTCTTCGGGTGTCGGCTCGGGCTTGCCATCGATCATTCCGGCAATGATTTCGTCCATCAGGTAGGCCGGGATGTCCCGGAAGTAGTGCTTCGGAAGACCGTACGACATAGTTAATAGTCTTTTTCCAGCCACTATATTTTATGTGTGGTTGGTCGGGCTGGCGACTCGCCACGTCTCATGGGAAGCGAGTTGGGGTTCCCCATCGGGTCAAGGTGGAGCGCCGCAGGCAGAAACAACAGAAACTAGCCCGCCGGAGATGGCGGGCTTTTGAAAATTGCAGACCTTGACTGGGTGGGGTGCTGGCTACCCTGAGAAGAAGGCGAGGAGAGAAAGCAGTTTGATGGGGATTCTTATTCGTGGTGTCGAGGGGTCCCGAATTCTGCGGGGTTCGGTCCCGGATTTCTCATGAGGCCTGGGTCTCGGATTTTGCGGGGTCTGGAGGGGGAAAAGTTTGGGCGGGCTACATTCTCGCCCGCCCATTGTTTCCGGATGGTTCTTTTCAGGCGGCTTGTTTTGCGGTGACTTTGTGGGCGATGGACGTATGAACGTCAAATGTTCGAACGGTGGGTTCGGTCTGGAGGAGGTGCAGTAGCGTATCGTGGATCTTCGGATACTGTTTGCGCTGATATTCTTCGGCATCCTCCTTCTTGTTCCAAAAGCTGAGAGCCAAAACGCGATCGAGCTCGCCGGACGAAACGAGCACAACCTCGTCCACGAAGCCGCGTTGCTTTTTCAGGATCGGCACCGCTTTCTCATTGATGGTGTTGGCAAGCTCTTGCGATTTCCCTGATTTGCTGGTCATTTCCACTACGCGCGTGAACATGTCCTTGCTCCTTTCTAAGGTTGGAAGGTGAAAGGAACCCGCCGCCGGCGCGGCAGCGGAGAGGCTATTTGCCTTGGAAGGCACCACCTTACCCCTGCCAATCCTCCGAGTCAATTGCCCAGATTTGGTGCAGCCAGCGGCTCAGGCGCTCTTCTTCGACGTGATGGCGGAGAAGTCAGACCAGCCCTGCTCGACATTCTTGCTACGGCAGTGCGGGCAGACGATCTTTCCCTCCTCATGTTCGGCGATGGTCAAACTCTTCGAAAATTTTTTCTTGCAGGCGTGACAGAAGAACTCGTAGTGGGGCATTGGGGACCTCCAAAAGTTTTAGAAGGGTAGTGGAAGCATTCTAGACCCGGGAGACAGGGGATTCAACATGGCGACCGGTCACGAATTCTGCCGGTTAGGTCCCGGATTTCTCATGAGGCCTGGGTCTCGGATTTTGCGGTGTCTGGAGGGGAAAAAAGGCGCGGGGGAGCGCGCCTTTTGCTTGTTTGCTATGGCTATGCTGCTGTGGCGTCCTCATCCTCATCCTGGAGCATGGAGCGGATCTGCTCGCGCAGTTCAGACGTCTCTTGGTGGCCATGCACTGTCTTCGCATGCAGGACAGCGAGGTCCAGAACGTCGTCTTCTGTGCCTGAAATGACGATTGAGCAGGACTTCTCCGACGGGAAACGGCGGCAATCGATCACTCTGCGGTGTTCGGCCATTGTGCCTCCTTGGAAACGTCGAGATTATAGGCCCGTCCCAACGCGGGTTCAACCCATAGTTCGTTCGGCCTAGCAACTTGGCCCGAACGCTGGCAGAGCGTCAAAGAAGACTGCGGAATGAATGGACGGGCGGATTGTGCGCCCGGGATGGGTGGAAGTCAAGAGGTTCAACGCGGCGGTTCAACGCGGCGGCTGGTGTTCCCTTTGTTGCCACCCTTTCGCAGTCGCAATCCCAGTCTCCCGAGAGTGCGAGCCAGGCGAAGCCAGCCCATCTTCGACCCAATCTGCGTTCTCGGCGAGCAAGGGAATCACAAATCGGAGCGCTTCGATCTCTCTCCGCACGCGCTCGATATCCATCTCTTTTTGACTCAGAACCTGGTACGGATCCTTCATGGTTAACTTCCAGCACCTCACTGTTGGACCCATGCATTCGAAAGGTCCAATAGGATGAAGCCATATTGGCGAACGGCGTTATCGTACTCCGTTTTTCAACGTGACGGATCAGTGCCGTGGGTTGCGGAAGCTCTCGCTGTACTCGGTCATTTCCTCGCCAACCGGAATCCTTGATAGGCCAAGTACGCCGCGATGGCAAGCCCTATCCAGCTGATCCAAATTGGCACGACGGCCCCGGCAATAGTGGCCTGCCATCCACGCAGGAGGCGAACGGCATGAAGGAGAGCTATCAGAAAGAAGAGCACTGCCGTGACTAGAGAAAAGATTCGTTGCGTCATGGTCTACCCCGTCGAGAAGATTCGCTCAGGTTACCTGTTTTACGGAAAGCTGCGACCGCCTCGTCGTTGTTCCCGTACACCCTGAATATCTTGGCTAGACTTGTGCGTCGAAGCAATTCCTTAATGCGCTGGGTGGGAGAGACCAGCTTGAGTTCGCCACCTTTGTTTCTCGCCGAGACCCAGAGTCCCACTAGGATACCAGTCCCCCGCTGTCGATGTAATCCACCTCATTTAGGTCAACGACAACTTTCGGTGTGCCTGCCAGTATGTTTCTGCCTCTTTCGCGGAAGGCAGCGCCTTCGTCGCCAAACACAATGCGACCGGAACAGTGGAGGATGCACACATCACCAGCTATCTGTGTCTGTACCTTTAACGCCATTCAACCTGCTCCGAGTCGACCAGAGTCTGCTTTCACGGCAAGAGTGCCTCAACCAACCTGATGCTCCGGTGCGGCCGCAGAAAGACTGTCAAGCAGCGAGGAAGCGTCTGACGGTCGCTCCCCACTGTCCGGATGAGGCATCTTCGGCGAAGACTTCACCGGGCCAAGCAAGCGAAAGATAGGTTGGGGGGCCGACGAGAAAGACAACTTGCTCGCGGGGGCTGGCTTGCTTGATCTGCTCGTAGAATTCGAGCGCTTCCGCCGGGGAGTATCTGCGAACGTCGAGCATCACGAGATCGTAGACATCGGGTTGCCACAGAAATCGTGCGGCGGGGATCTCTTCAGCCTCATGCACCTCGACTCCGCTACTCCGCAGGACCGCACCGCGCGCTTCGCGGGTTGCGTGGCAGCGGTCGATCAGGAGAACTTTCTTATCGGCAAGAGCCGGGCGGCCACGAAGTGGTGGGCGATACATGGGACACCCCCGGAAACGAGCGCGCCCTCTTCAGGAAGGTGGTTCGAGCAAAGTCTGCGCCGAGAGCGGAGGGGAGTCAACATAAATCGGCATAGGGGGACGGGTCGCCCCGCCTCCCCTGCCACACCACCGGACATGCGGGTCCGCATCCGGCGGTTCGGCGGATTAAGCCGACCGCACGACCAGAGGCGGGAGTCCGAGCTGGGCAAAGTAAGCATTCGGCAAAGCGATGGCCAGGGCGGGCGAGTTTGCGATGCGCCACGGGCCGTGGGGACTCCCGGCGGTTTGCGCCGCCAGGTCTTTGCCCACACCCCGTTTGCGAAGTTCGCGAAATCGCGTTCGTCCCCGTTTCCATTGCTTCCACACCACCGACCGAAGTCGACGGCGTAGCCACGATTCAAGGGTTTGCAACACCGAGGGCGTTTGACAATCGGCGAAGTATCCGAGCCATCCCCGCAGATAAGTCGCAATCTGTGTGACCATCTGCGTCAGACTGATGCCACGGGTTCGACGTGTCTGTTCCCGAATCCTCGCCTTAAAGCGAGCGACGTCTGATTTACCTTCAGTTGGAGTTGGTGCGTGATAAAGCGCGTAACGCTCTCCATCACTCGCTGTCCTGCTCGCTCGCTGCTGACGTAGATGTTGCAATCGTCGGCATAGCGGACGAAGTAGTGACCGCGCCGCTCTAACTCTCGGTCCAGTTCGTCCAGCACCAGATTACTGAGCAACGGTGAAAGCGGACCGCCCTGAGGCGTTCCCTCATCCACCGCGCTCACCAATCCATCCTCCATCACACCGGCCTCCAGGAATGCTCGAATCAGCTTGAGCATTCGTTTGTCGGCCACGCGCTCGGCCACCGCCGCTAACAGACGGTCGTGATTGACTCGATCGAAAAATTTCTCCAAGTCGAGGTCCACCACCCAGCGGTATCCTTCGGCGATATACTGCTGCGCCTTGTGCACCGCTTGCTTCGCACTGCGCCCCGGTCGGAAACCGTGGCTATGTTCGGAGAACGTCGGGTCCCAGCGCTTCTGCAGAACCTGCAGCACCGCCTGCTGGACAAAGCGGTCCAGCACGCAAGGAATGCCTAGCTTGCGCATTCCACTGCCATCCGGCTTCGGGATTTCCACCCGTCTTACCGGCTGCGGTTGATAAGTTCCGCTTCGTAACTGTTCCCCGATCTTCAACCCATGTTGCTTCAGGTACTCCGAGAGCTCGTCGACGGTCATCCCGTCTACTCCCGGACTCCCTTTATTCGCCTTGACGCGTTGTAATGCCTGCTTGCAGTTTTCCAGCTCGCAGACTTCTTCCATCAGTCGTTCGGTTCCGGCCAGGCTTTCAGACTTGCGCTTCGCCATAAGCGTTTCGGTCCCTTGCTCGGCGGCCCTCGGAGCATCACTCCTACTTTCCGCCGGAAAGGCCAGCACCTCTTGTTCGGGCCGGTTTTTCTGCCGCTGTCCGCTCATGAGTCGCGCCGCTTACTTGCCCTTTCCTTTATTCCCCTTGCGGGGTACCGTTCGGGCCTTCGGATCATCGTTCCCGGCTTGGCCTATCTGTTTCTCCGCCTTTCGGCATTGGAGTGCCTCACTAGCTTCGCCGACTGCCTGACCTACTTTGCCCTCTGCTGACTTCTGCGCCACGGTCAGGATGAATCGCTTCACCCTCAGTCACGATTCCGTGACATGCCGCAGATCTCCCAAGGTAAGTTCAACCGCTTTCGACGCACAACCGCCGGATTTACCACCAGTGGGCTTGATGGATATGGGCTTTGCAGTCATATGCCCGCTCGCCCGCCACCGTAGGCCTCATATCCGGTTCTTGTTCATCGGCTCGCGCCTTTGCTCCACGCTTCTTTCAGGCCCCGCCTCGCGGCGGGTGTTATTTCACCCTTGCGCTTCACTAACCCTTCGTCTCCATCAGACTGGGTAGAGGGCTCTCACCTCCTAGCTGTTGAACATGCTTGGCACACATATGAAAAGCCCCGATGCCGGCATCGGGGCTTTTGTTTTCTTGCCATGATGTTGGGCTACTTGCGGCGGGTGTCCTATCGTTATCCCCGCCGCAGATTCTTCATTGGCGCTTGGCGCCCTTGCCATGCACCAGTCGGGGCTGGAAGCTGCGTTCTTCCAGCCAGCGCATGACCTGGTGCTTGGAGAAGCGGACATTCGACTCGATCCGCATATACGGTATAAGTCCGCGCTGTACATACGCATAAATCGTCTTGCGGTCAATCTGCAGCACCGCTTCGAGGTCTTTGGCCGTCAGCATATCGGGCAAAGCCTCGAAGCTTGCGAGCATTGGCGCGCTATGGTCCATCAGGCGACTCCATGGTTTTGGTGTTGCACATCGTTGTCATCGCGATTCCTTTCCCTTCTCGAAACGGCGTTTTCCGTTTCGCATCCGCAGCAATGCGCTCATAACGCATCCGCCGCCGTTGATGGTTTCCGGCCAGGGCAATCGAACATCTTGCCGCGACCGACGGATTTTTCATTCTCCTAACTCCCAGTGAGCGATGCGCGCTCACTTATTCCGGGCATGGTCCAAATCTTGTCGAAAATCTTTGCGGGCTCCGCCAGCGGAAGCTCTTCTTCCGTGGTGAAAAAGAACATGCGCCCGTCTTTGCGGATGTCTGCATCTGCAGCCGCGGCCGCAATCAGGTTCTTGCAGCGCGCCGGGCTTGTCGTCACGGTCAGCACCCGAAAGTGCTTGATGCCGAATTTTTCCGTCTGTTTTCCTGCGCGCCCATAGGTGGCATAGGCCTGGAGCTTGCGCGTGAATCGTTCCAGCATCATGGAGCCCCGGTCGGCTTCGACAAAGAAGTGGCGCCGCCTGCCTTGGGCATTCTGGATCGCAAAGAAGGCGGGGTCGAGTCAACAACTACCTTGTTTTCATATCATTGTGGCAGCCGGACCTGTAAGCCGAATTCTGTCCGCCGGATCGCTCCGGGCGGGACGGCCATTCCTCTGGGCCCGGCATCGCTGCGAGGCTCTAGCGACCTACCCGGAGGTTTGACGCGCCGAGCCGGCGCGTGCGCGGAACCGAAATTCCGCGCTCCCTCCCTATTTGGTCTTGCTCCGTGTGGGGTTTGCCCTGCCCGCTGCATTACTGCAGCGGCGGTGCGCTCTTACCGCACCTTTTCACCCTTACTCCGGCGTTGCCGCCGAGGCGGTATATTTTCTGTGGCACTTTCCGTCAACCGGGCTTGAACCCGGCCTCCCGGACGTTATCCGGCACACTGCTCTGCGGAGTTCGGACTTTCCTCCCTCATCACTTGACGCGACAAGAGCGGCCGTCCGGTCCAGCTGCCCACTTAATCATTATATGCGATGTCCCGAATGACTGACCGCCGAGTAAAGGCACTTAAAATTGACAACGGAGCCAGATCCATCGTGGAGCTGATGGTCGCTGTTAGACTGAGAACTGCCGCCGGCGCCCCCGGGGCCCAGGGCTAAGAGCGGTCGGCCGAGTTTCTAACGTCCAGCGCCAGTTCCATGAATAGCATCGAAGCCATCCGCATTGCGCTGCAATCGCTATGGGCGAACAAGCTTCGCTCGGTGCTCACGCTTCTCGGCGTGGTCATCGGCGTGGCTGCCGTAATCGCCGTCGTGACCTTCGTAGAGGGCATCAACACCTACGTTGCGGAAAAAATTTTTAATCTAGGAGCGGATGTGTTCATCATCTTCAAGGTCTCGCCCGCTCTAACCAATGTCGATCACTATCTGGAAGCCGAAAAACGCAAGGACTTGTTGATCGAAGACTACCAAACTGTGCGGGATGCCTGCCGCCACTGCGTTTATGTGGGAGCAGCGGTTCGCAACAACAGCGGGCACGTAAAGTACGCGGAGCAATCCATCACCGACACCACGGTGCAGGGGATCACGCCTTCCATGGCGCCGATTTACGACACCGACCTGACCGCCGGCCGCATGCTGAATGAGACCGATCTCAACAACAAGTCTCCGGTTATTGTTGTGGGAACTGATATTGTCGAGCACCTAATGACGGGCAGCGATCCGCTCGGCAAAGAAGTTCGCCTGGACGGCTGGACCTACCAGGTGATCGGAGTGGGCAAGAAGAAGGGCAAGACGATGGGGCAGAGCCAGGACAACTACGTCATGATCCCCATCACGGCATATCTGAAGCAGTACGGGGTACACAATCAGAACATTCGAATTTCCGGCAAGGCCGCCAGCGCGGGTCCTCCGCTCAACATAGCCCTAGACGAAGCCCGTGCCGCGCTGCGCGCAAGCCGCCACGACCGGCCGGAAGCCGACGACAGTTTTGACATCGAAACCAATGCCAGCCTGTTAGGTGTCTGGGCAGACTTCAGCAGCACATTCTTTATCGCCACGATCGGCATTGCCTGTATCTCGCTGGTTGTGGGCGGGATCGTCATTATGAACATCATGCTGGTAACCGTAACCGAGCGCACCCGCGAAATCGGCATACGAAAGGCGCTAGGCGCCCGCCGCGGAGACGTTCTGCTACAGTTCCTGATTGAGTCGGTGACGCTTGCGGTGATGGGTGGCGCGTTCGGAGTGTTGCTGGGGGTCACCATCGCCGAAACGATTACTTTGCTGATCGGCATGCCCTCCGCTATCAAATTGTGGGCAGTGGCAGCGGGATTGATTGTGGCGGCCAGTGTGGGAGTGTTCTTTGGAGTCTATCCCGCACGCAAAGCCGCAAAATTGGATCCGATTGTCGCCCTGCGCTTCGAGATGTAGAGAAGAATGAGCAATTGCGTAATTTGAAGGCCTGATGCCCTCGCGGAGGGCGGGTTTGAATTACACAACTACTCAATCCGTATGATTCGCAAAGATGAATTCGGCGAAATAGTCCAGATGGCAACGGACACGATCCGCAGCAACAAGCTGCGCTCGTCACTGACCGTGCTCGGAATCGTGATCGGCGTAGCCATGGTCATCGGCGTTTCTTCCATCGGACGCGGCCTCGACGACAATGTCCGCAACATGGTCGGCAGCATGGGCTCAAACATCATCTTTGCTTTTCACATTGAGCCTTTCACCTTCAGCCGTCCGACCGAAGAAATGCGCACCCGCAAGGAGCTGACTTACGAGGACTCTCTTGCCATAGCTCAGTTGCCCCACGTCAAAGCAGTCACTGCCGGGCTTCGCTATTTCCGGCCCGAGCTGGGTGTCGGCAGTTTCGCAGTGAAATATGGGGATCGGAAGGCAAAGAACACGATTCTGGAAGGCGATCAGGCCTCAGCCAAAGATGTGTTCGACTTGTTGATCGGCTCCGGACGCTGGTTCAGCGAAGTCGACGAACAGCATCACGCGCCCGTGGTTCTGCTGGGGTCCGACACCGCGGAGGAATTGTTTGGCAACACCGACCCTCTCCGGAAGGAAGTCAACATTGAGGGCGAGCTCTTCACCGTGATCGGCGTCGTCCAAGCTGTTAAATCAGTTTTTGGCGGCGGGAAGAATCCGGAAGACAATAAAGTGTTAATGCCGCTCACGACATTCAGGAAGCTGCATCCTGAAATGAAGCAACACTGGATCAGCGTCAAGGCCACTTCCCACGATGACATGCCGAAGGCGGTCGATGAGATCCGCGAATTGCTGCGCCGACGTCGCAAGGTGCCGCCTAATAAGGCGGATAACTTCGCCGTTTTCACCTCCGACTCGATCTCCGACGTGTGGAACCAACTGACCGGCATGCTCTTCATCGGAATGTTCGCTATTTCCAGCGTGGGCTTGATCGTAGGCGGCGTGGGCGTGATGAATATCATGCTCGTCAGTGTCACCGAGCGCACGCGCGAGATCGGCGTTCGGAAGGCAATTGGTGCGCTCAAGCGGGATATTCTGCTGCAGTTCACTCTGGAAGCAATCATCCTGACCGCGGTGGGCGGCGTCATCGGCGTGCTGCTGGGCGCAATGATCGTTTGGGGCATCCCGGCACTCTGGCCATCATTGCCTGCCCGCATGTCAATGTTCTGGACTGTCTTCGGCTTCAGCTCCGCTGCCGGAGTCGGACTCGTTTTCGGAATCTATCCGGCGTGGAAGGCGGCGAACCTCGATCCGATCGAGGCGCTGCGTTACGAATGAGCTTGCCTCACCGAGCATGATTCATTACGCAACTAGAATCATTCAGCTTGCTGCCCTTATCGGCGCGATCAGTAGTGCAATTTATTATCTGATTTGCTGGTGGAGTGCCTCTGTGTTTCTGCGCCGACAAACGGCGTCCAGATCTCGTCCCGCACTTACGGAAGCTACGCCGCCAATCTCCATCCTTAAGCCTCTGAAGGGCACCGACCCGGAAATCTACGAATGCCTTCGCAGTCACTGCCTGCAAGACTATCCAGAATATGAAATCATCTTTGGCGCGAGCGATCCGAATGATCCGGCGATTGCAACCGTGAAGAGACTACAAAGCGAGTTCCCTGCTAATAGAATCCAGCTGATCGTCTGCCCAAAGATCCTGGGCGCAAACATCAAGGTGAGCAACCTGGCGCAGATGTTGCCGTTCGCGCGCCACGATCATCTCATCGTCAATGACAGCGACATCCGAGTGGAGAGCAGCTACCTGCGGCGTGTGATCGCGCCACTCGCCGATCCGACTGTGGGGATGGTTACCTGTCTGTACCGTGGCGTCGCCGCTCCAAGCCTCGGTTCGCGATTGGAAGCGCTGGGCATCAGTACTGACTTCTGCGCGGGAGTCTTGGCGGCCCGTCAATTGGAAGGCGGCATGCGCTTTGGACTGGGGTCAACCCTGGCTTTCCGCCGCGGTGATGTGCAACTCATTGGCGGATTTGAATCGTTCGCAGACTATCTCGCTGACGACTACGAGTTGGGTCGGCGCATCGCGGACCTTGGCTTGAAGGTGGAGCTATCAGACGTCGTTGTGGAAACCGTTCTGCCGCCGTACAGCGTGCACAATTTTTTGCAACATCAATTGCGCTGGTCCCGCGCCATCAGAGATGCTCGCGTCCGCGGATACGTCGGTTTGATTTTTACATTCGGCCTCATGTGGTCGGTGGTGACTGTGATCTTGGCGAATGGCGCGCGCTGGAGCTGGGAATTGTTCGCCAGCGTCAGCTTTCTGCGCCTGCTGGTGGCACTTGTGATTGGCAGAGTGGTCTTAGCGGACCGCCAGCTGTTGCGAAATCTGTGGCTCTTTCCACTGCGAGACCTCACCGCCGTAGCAGTTTGGATCACCAGCTTTGCCGGTCACACAGTTTCATGGCGAGGAGACAATTTCCACCTGAGGAACGGTAAGTTGAGCCGCGCCGCACCGCGCTGACTCGCGAGAGCAGCTAAGAACTGGCCGAGTGGTTTGAAAGGGCGCGGCTTCAGTCCAGAGCCAGTAAAGACGGGTAGTGGGCTACTTTGAATTTCCAGCGATGGCCGCTGGCGTCACGCATCGCCTCTGGGATGTGAATGATCTAAGTGGCGCTCTGGGAATCTTACGAGCAGCGGAGGGCGGAAAGGGCAGCGTAATGTATAAAGAAATCCCCTTATATGCTCAATGTCCACTTTTATTGTTTTCCATCTCTCTATTGCTGCTCTTTGAACCTTTCGCACAGCACAAGCAACACTCAAC
>QIAN01000350.1 GCA_003225005.1 Acidobacteriota bacterium
CCGCCCTCCCCGCCGCAATGATTTCCAGCGCCAATAACAACGAAAGCCGGCTCGATGCCAACGTACCAGCGTCTCGGGACGGATGATCGTTAGAACCTGCAGGATCGACGGAAACCATCGGTAAATCTGGATAAAGAACCAGCGATCGTTGTTCGTGAGCCGCGGCCGGTCCGGCATCTTGCGCCGCAGAACAATCAACTGATGTCGGAGCGTAGCATTCTCGGCCTCAAGCCGGCTCTTCGACTTGAATGGCGAGGTCAGGACGGCCAGAACAAAGCAAATCAGCGCAACCATTGCGCCAATCTTGCCGATTCCATCATTCGATAAACCCGGATAAGGTTTTCGGTACACACAGGGACGGTGAGTGAGTTATAACGAAAGTGGTTGCGGGGACATGCAATGGGCTTGCGATGCTGGTTCAGGACACGCTGAAGAAGGACGCATTCTCGGGCCATCTGTTCGCCTTCCGGGGCAAGCGGGCGCGCATCATCAAGATCCTGTTCTGGGACGGCAGGCCCTGGCGAAGGTGGCATTCTCGTTGGCACGCGTCTGCGCTGCCATGTCGAGCGCGAGCTGCTCAAAGCATCGGTTCGCCTTCAAAAGCTTCACGCGGTTTCCGGGTTCGCGTCAGAGCGTCTGGTGCTCGCGCCTTCAACTACAGCCTATGCGGTCGCGAGTAGGTTTTAGAATAGGCGCATGGCTAGTTAGCGCTCACGGAAGCGTGCGTTCGACTAAGGCCAGAAAAGTAACCCATCTGCCTTTTGGACTGCATGTGGATTAGTCCCGGACAGCCGTCCGTTGACAATTCTTGTCAACCGACGAACACTAAGGACGAAACATCAATATATGGATCTTTTGACTAACGCTTGTGCAGGACCGGCCGAGTGGTCCCAACCGCTCGAATATACTAGACGCCGTTTAACAAACTAGGCCCCTACCATGGACGTTGGCAGTTGGCTGCGAAACCTAGGATTGGGACAATACGAGCCAGCATTCGTCGCGAACGCGATCGACAGCGATGTGCTGGCGGAATTGACAGAGGTCGATTTCGAAAAGATGGGGATCCCACTAGGCGACAGGAAACGCCTTATGAGAGCGATCAGCGCAATGGTCGCCGGCTCTCCGCACGCGGTCACCAAGACGGACATTGGGGAGGATGCGCAAAACGCGCCAGGTGCTGAACGCCGTCACCTCACGGTCATGATCTGCGATCTGGTCGGTTCGACTGCCCTAACGGCCCGACTTGATCCGGAGGATATGGGTGCCGTGATCGATGCCTACCATGCCGCCTGTGCCCGTATCACGCTATCCTATGACGGTTTCCTTGCCGATTTCCGGGGAGACGGGATATTGGCCTATTTTGGCTATCCCCGCGCGCACGAGGACGATGCCGAGCGAACCGTACGAGCAGGGCTTGATATCATTGCCGCTGTTGCGCGGCTCGAAACACGTGCTGGAGAACCTCTCTCGGTCCGCATTGGCATCGCCACCGGCATAGTGGTGGTCGGCGACCGCGGCGGCGAGGGCAGGCTCCGCGAGCATGCTGTGGTCGGGGACTCGCCGAACCTTGCAGCTCGCCTGCAGACGTTGGTCGAGCCAAATACGGTCGTAGTCGCTGAGTCCACGCGCCGGCTGCTTGGCGATCTTTTCCTTCTGCGCGATCTTGGCCAGCACAAGCTTAAGGGTATTGGCGAGCCGGCCGGGGCGTGGGCGGTCGAGGGCCTGTCGGCCTCCGAGAGCCGCTTCAGGTCGGTCCGCCCGGCCAGTCTGGCTGATCTGATCGATCGTAAGACCGAGATGGATTTCCTGCTGGAACGCCAACGCTTGGCCTGGAAGGGTGAAGGGCAGATCATTTTGATTTCAGGCGAGCCGGGAATCGGCAGGTCCCGTCTTGCAGCAGCTCTCGCCGAACGCGTCGCCAGGCAACCGCACACGCAATTTCGTTACCAATGCTCACCGTACCATGCCAATAGCGCGCTTCATCCAATCATCGACCAGTTGGAACGAGTGGCGCAGTTCAAAGCAGACGATACGCCTGGGCTACGCCTCGACAAGCTGGAGGCGCTACTAGCGTTAGGCACAACGCAGGTTCAGGCGGTAGCGCCCCTTTTCGCCGCACTGCTATCAATCCCGTCCGGCGACCGATATCCCCAACTAGCATTTAGCCCGGCGCAGCAGCGCCGCCGGACGCTCGCGGCGCTGCTTGATCAGTTCGAGAGTCATGCGCGCCAACAACCAATCCTGTTGCTGATAGAAGACTCGCAATGGGCCGACGACACCTCCCTGGAGCTACTCAATCTCGTAGTCGAGCGGGCGCGCCAACTGCCGATCCTTGCACTGGTCACCTTCCGACCGGAGTTCGAGCCGCCTTGGGCTGGTCTCGCCAACGTCGGCACCTTGACGCTCGGCCGACTCGACCGTGAGAACGTTGAAGGTATAGTTACGCAGGTGGCCAGCGGCCGTGCGCTGCCCATCGAAGTGATGAAACAGATCGTCGCGAAGACCGATGGAAATCCGCTGTTCGTCGAAGAACTCACCAAAGCGGTTCTGGAAGCGGGCATCCTGGTCAAACACGCTGACGGCTATCGGCTCGATGGGCCCCTACCGCATCTGGCCATCCCGGAAACCCTTCAAGACTCTCTAATGGCGCGGCTTGACCGCCTGCACTCGGTAAAGGAGATCGCCCAAGTTGGCGCCGCCATCGGGCGTGAATTCTCCTATTCGTTGATCCGTGCTGTGGTCGCACGCGACGAGATCGCATTGAAGCATGCACTCGCCGCACTCGAGCAGGCGGAGCTCGTGTACCGCCAAGGCGAGCCGCCGGAAGCCGTCTACAGCTTCAAACACGCGCTAGTGCGAGATGCGGCCTATGAGAGTCTGCTTAAGAGCCGGCGGCACCTACTGCACGGTCAAATTGCGCGCACATTAGAGGAGAGGTTTCCCGATGTGGTAACGGGCGAGCCGGAAATCTTGGCGCGCCATTTCACTGAAGCCGGCATCGTTGGCCTCGCCACCAGCTACTGGCTCAAGGCCGGAAATCGCGCACTCAGCCGCTCAGCAAACGCTGAAGCCGTCAAACATCTCAGACGGGGAATTGAGCTTACTCAGGAGTTAGCGCAGTCGCCTGAACGCGCTCGCAAAGAACTGGATTTTTACCTTGCCCTCGGACCGGCAGTGGCGGCAACCGAAGGCGATGCCGCGCACGAAACGTCAAGGGTATTCCAACTCGCTCGCGACCTGCTCGGCGATGGTGGCACCTTGAAGGAACAGATGACGATCCTTTGGGGTACTTTCTTGGCTCACAGCATGCGCGCGGAACATACCGCGGCGCTCGAAGTTGCGCGGCAATGCCTGGTCTTAGCTGCAGATCATGAGCATCCCGGGGTATCGGCGCTGGCCAACCGGTTCATGGGCCAGACGTTATGTTATATGGGCGCTTTCGTTGATGCGCGCGCTCATCTGGAGCGGACGCTCGCGCTCTGCGCGACCAATCCAGAGACGATTGCGACTTATCGCCGTTTCGGCGTCGACGACCGAGTTAATACCCTGTCGTTTCTCGCATCGACACTCTTGTTCCTCGGCTATCCGGAGCAGTCCGCCGCTGCAGCGGAAAAAGCCGAGACCGGTGCGCGAGCGATAGGACTCGCCTTCACGACCGCCTTGGCTTTGAGCAACATTGCTGTCCTCGGCACCATAGGTGGTGATCCACGGCGTGCCTTAGCGAACGCTGATGAAGCGATAGCCATCAGCGGCGAGAACGAATTTGCAAGTCCCTATCACAGGGCGCGTTTCTTTCGGGGGGCTTTGTTAGCCCAAGGCGGTGATCCCCAACTTGGGAACGAGTTGATGCGAAAAGCCGTGGCGGCGGCCGAAGGCCACTCTGAACGGAGCCGTCGCAGTCTTTATCTGTGCCATATCGCTTCTGCCCATGCGAGCCTCGGCCAGCTTGAAGTCGGCCTTGGTTTGCTAGACGAAGCTATTCAAACAGCCGAAATAACAAGCGAAAAGTTCTTCGAGCCTGAACTGCATCGTCTGCGGGGAAAGATTCTGTTGAGTTTGGGCAAGAAAGGTAAGGGGGAAGCTGTACTGCAGCACTCATTGACGATTGCGCGGCAACAGCAGGCCCGTTGGTGGGAATTACGCGCCGCCAACGACCTCGCGAAGCATTGGTACGACGAAGGCAGGTACGTTGAAGCTCATTCCCTTCTGCAGCCGATTTATAGCTGGTTCGTCGAGGGTTTCGACACGCCAGATTCGAAAGATGCCAAAGCCCTCTTGGACAAGCTGAGGGACTTGTCAGATACGCAAATCAAAAGGCCAGGGGGCAACAGCTAGATTTAGATTAGCTCCTGCCTTTTTCGCGCATAGGCTTTACAGGACCTAAGAGCCAAAGCCCCTGGCTGAACATTTGAGACTGTACACGATGCGCTGGGATTGCGCCGGCCAGGACGATCAACCCTTGCGTTTCGCGGTCTTCCCCTTCTTGGCTTTCTTGCGCCTCGGCCCTTTTGCAAGCTTTGCGATGCCTCGGTCGACGGCCCTCATTGCTTTCGCAAGTTCGCGCTTCTTGTCTTGAAACGCTTTCTTCAGATCGGCAGCGTCGGCAGGACTCAAACTGTCCAAATCGAGAAGGTCTATAGCTGCGATGAGCGCCATGGCTTCACCTACAAATATCAGTGGTTTCTCAAACTTGATAGGCCAACCGCATATTAGTAACCGTTGAAGCTCTGGAGAGTCAATTATAGAACTGAATCTAGTTGCGCTGCTAGAGCCTGATTCAACTGAGTTGAATCAGGCTCTAGCGTTATCATTTTGTTTGAGCATAATCTTTTCGGAAGACCGGTCTCCACTTTTCCTGACCATGCTCTAAGACTCTCTTCGTGCTTGCGCGATCAATGTCACCTAGCCCAAATGATCGGCCAGACGGCCCAGCGACATATCAGGGTGCGAGGCCGCTTTGGCCAGGATCGCTTTGTAATTTGCGATCCAATGCTGGAGCTCGTCGGTCGCGAACAAGGCCTTATTGTAAGTGACCGAGCCGCCGATGCCCGACGGCCCCTCCCTGAGCATCAACGTAAGCCGGGCGCGATCGATGGGCAGGACCGGCTGCCCTTCCCTGTGAGCGCTTCCGAACGATTGGGCCACCATGTCGGGCAGCTCAAATGGTCGGCGAATCGCGTTCTGAAGGACGAAGAACACTTGAATAAGCGATGCTGGATCCACATCGTCGTGTTCCGCTAGCCTGGCGGAGAGAATCTCGAACGGCAACTCCTGCCTTGCGTAGGCCTCCAAGACAGAATCGCGCACGCGACTGAGGGCTTCCAGAAATGACAGATCCGAATCCATTCGGGTTCGGATGAGCGTGGTGTTCTCCATCGGCCCGATAACGCGCTCTGTCCACTGCTGAGTGCGGTTGGCCATTGCAGTGGCGACGCAAATGTCACCGCGTCCCGTCCGAGCCAACAGCATAGCCTTGAAACCCGCCAGCAACGCCATTAAAAGAGTCCCTCCTTGGCTGCGGCTCAGGGCGCTCAGACGAACAACCAGGTCACTGGACAGATGAAACGGTTCGTGGGCAATGCGCGAGGTTAGCAGCGCGCCTGCAGCGCCAACATTTGTGGGGAAAACAGGTGAGGCCTCGTGCAAACAGTCCTTCCAATAGGCAAACTGCCGGGTCGCTAACTCGGCAGTACACCACCGACGCTGCCAGTTAGCGAAGTCGGAAAACTGCAGCGCTTGCGCCGGCAACTGCACTTCGCGACCGGCCTCTAAAGCGGAATAGACCTCCGAGATCTCCTCAAAGAAGACTCCGATGGACCAGCCGTCGACGATGATATGATGCAGGATAAGTATCAAGACGTGGTCGTCGCGACCGAGC
>QIAN01000351.1 GCA_003225005.1 Acidobacteriota bacterium
TCGAGGCTCATACGTCGACCAACATGCCGATCCTCTCCGTTAGAGGCGGCCGCATCCAGAGCTTTGGCGACCGCCTGGCATGTATCGCGCATGTCGGTTTCCGATAGCGTGGGATGAACGAGGAACATCAGACTTGTCTCTCCCAATTCTTTTGCCAGGGCGAAACATTCCACGGGCCGAAGTTCCGGGGTGAAGGCTTTCTCGAGGTAGATCTCGCTGCAACTCCCTGTGAAGCAGGGTATCCCTTCGGCGACAATCGCCGAGAGAATCCGGTCTCTGGTCCATCCCTTGTGCAGCTTTTCCGGACGAACAAACGCGTAATACTTGTAGTAGGAATGACCTATGTGGCTAGGAGGCTGCGGGACCCGCAGAGCGTCATGGTGCATAAACCCCTGCGTCAGAATCGCTGCATTCCTCCGCCGGATTTCCACCATCCGGGGAAGTTTGCGGAGCAGGGAACGTCCGAGCGCCGACTGAAATTCCGTCAGGCGCCAGTTGGTCCCAAACGATTCATGAAGCCAGCGAAAGCCCGGCGGGTGTTCGCGGTTGTAGACAGCCTCGTAGCTCTTGCCGTGATCCTTATAACTCCAAGCCTTTTCCCAGATGGCCCTCTCATTGGTCGTGACCATGCCGCCTTCCCCTCCAGTGGTCATGATCTTATCCTGGCAGAAGGAAAAGGCACCTACATCGCCCAGCGAGCCTACGGGTCGCCCTTTATAAGTGGCTCCGTGACACTGAGCACAATCCTCAATCACCTTCAGTCCGTGCTCGCTTGCCAGTGCAACGATCGGGTCCATATCACAAGGCCAGCCAGCCAAATGCACCGCGACGATGGCCTTGGTCCTTGCTGTCAGCAGAGGTCGGATGGTTTCGGCAGTAATGTCCTGGCTGTTCGGATCGACATCGGCGACAACCGGTTTTGCACCACGAATTACCACACAACTTGCCGAGGCAATAAACGTTCTGCTCGGCACGATAACTTCGTGACCTGGGCCAATCCCCAGGGCGTGGAGCGCGAGTTCCAGAGCGACCGTTCCATTGGCCACAGCAATGCCGTACTTGCAGCCTGCCTGCGCTGCAAATTCCTCCTCGAACCGCCGGCCCTCTTCGCCTGTCCAGTAATTGACCTTTCCAGACTGCAGGACGCGAGTCACCGCATCTATTTCGTCCGCCTCAAAATGCGGCCATGGTGCGAAAGAGGTCTTGCGGACAGGCTGCGCACCAAGGATCGTCAAAAGGTCTTGGCTTAGCACGATAACTGTTACCCCCCTCTGACTATGGTTTTCATCAGCGGACTTAGATCTAGGATCTCAAGATCTGCAGTTGCGGATTTGTCCGCTTCCAAATGCGAATAGAGCCCCTCATCTCGGCGAACGCGTATCGTTTTCCAACCCAAACTGCGAGGTCCAATAAAATCCTTCGTGGGATTGTCTGCGACATAGGTGTATTCCTGGACGGCAGGTCCAAAATACTTCTGAACCTCCAGAAATCCTTTGAGATGAGGCTTTGCGTACTCACTTCCCAGTGCCGACGTGAGGACGACTGCTTCGAAACTCCCTTCAAGACCCAGCGCTTTGATCTTATTCCTTTGTGATTGCTCTGGCCCGTCGCTCACTAAAGCCAAATGAACCTGACCGCGAAGATCCTGGAGGCAGTCGGCGGCATCTGCCGTTAGCTGAATATCGGGTGTATGTCCTCGATAGAGATTCACCATCGCTTGTATCGTATTTCGATCTTGTTGTATACCAGCGCTTTCAAGAATCGAGTCGAAAATATGCCCGCGTTCTCCTCGCCTGAAGAGCTTCCATGCACGAACGCAAAACTCTTCCACGCCGAGGTTTATCTTTGCCCATGGCTCTAATGCGCGGAAACCACTCCAGACATAGTCTCGCTCCAGATATAGCGTGTCATCTAGATCGAAGACAATACACACAGGATTCAAGGCCGGTGATTTTCCAGTTCTTGGCTTGGCAGAAAAACGGCGCTGTCATAACGAAGCATAGCTAGCCCATCTTGCCACCCATCAAACGAGGCAGACGAGGGCAAACCCAGCCATTCTTCGATGAGCCAGCGAGGGAAGTCAGCTCCCGCTTGGTGGGCGAGCGGGTATCCACCGCCGAAGCGGGGATTGATTTCAGTAACGCGGAATTCGTCATCAGAGCTCAGAAAGCCTTGCAAGTTTAGCGGTCCATATGCCCCGGGCAGTCGTTCTGAAACTAATGAAGCGAACTCCATCATCTTGCGGTGCCTAACGGTTACGCCTTTGCTTACCTCGCCGGCCCTTACTTCAAGCCTGCGATGAGGCACCGCGCATACGCATTGACCCTCACGGTTAACGAACACATTCACCGTGTATTCGAAGCCGCGTGCGATTTCTTCTACGACCAAGTCTTCGCGATCTTTCGAAAAGTCCAAAAGAGAATCAAGCGAGTGTAGGATTCTTACTCCCACCGAGGCGCTCCCCCGGCGAGGTTTTGCAATAAGAGGGAACTCCCAATCGGAAGGACGAGCGACTACTTGGCCTGACGTCCCTTGGCGCACAGTTGGAAAGTCGTTTTCTACTAACCAAGAGTGTGAGATGAACTTGTCTGCACAAACACTGACCGTTTCCGACGCAGAAATTACCACCGTAGTTCCGACAGCGGCAAAGTCCGCGCGATGTCTCGCATAAATTGAGAGCTCCGTGTCGATCGTGGGCACTAGCAGCGAGACGCGGTGCTGCTCACATAGCCTCAGAATCGTCGCCAAGAAATCGGGAGTAGCACATCCCGGCACCTTAATGAAATGATCCACAAGGTGAGCGCCAGGTGCGGAAGACGAGCAGTCGATTCCTATAATGCAACCCGTCAGTTTCATAGCTCGCATTGAACGGCGAAAACAGTCGATCAACTGGGCCCGCCGCCCAACCGAAGAGATTAGGATGGTTATTTCCATGGCACTAAATCACCGGTTTTCATTACCCAAGACAGACAGATAGACTCTTATCGGCGGGCAATCGCAAGGTAACCTCCGGAGATACGGTCGCACTGCGGGCCGCCAGCGAGGATCGGATCCAGCCACTTTAGCGGGTAAAAAAAAAGGGCGCAGGTACCTTTCACAGGAATATAGAGTTTCCTCCACAACCGAGCCGCTATTACTGCCAAGAATTCCACGAATATGCGATAAAACCCTGTGCCCGGACCGACAGCGACTTTGAGCTCCTGGCATGTTAAGCCCGCTCTTTGGATGAGCTCCTGAACTCCTTCCTTCGTGAAACGCCAGAAATCAGTCGGACCAGGGTGATAACCGATTATAAAGGGCACCTGGCAGTATAGTATCCCCCCTTTCTTGAGAACGCGTTTCATTTCGCACATAGCCTGGAAAGGATCGCGCACGTGCTCAAGGACCTCCTGCGACAAGACCAAATCAAAAACTTCATCTGGAAAAGGCAAATGTTCCGCCGATGCACACACATCAATAGTTTCTCCGCAAGCTATATCCAGGTTTATGAGCGCTGGATGCAGTTTCGTTGAACCCGCGCCAACAACTAAGCCTCGCGACCCTGAACTGAGGACGCTCAAACACTGCCCCAAAGCTAACCCAACTTGGCGCGAATTATTGTGGGTTGCATAGATGGATGAGACGAATCTTGCGCGCAGAGATTTCCTAGGTGAGCTAGCGGCTTTCGATTTCACCGCAATATGCCCCTGAACTCTTCGGCTGTTGCTTGTCCAGGTTGGTTTACTCCTTCGGATTTCGCGACTTTCCACAGAGTCATTGCGAGGATCTTTATATCCAGGAACCAGTTCATGTGATCGACATACCACACGTCTAGTGCGAATTTCTCTTCCCAACTAAGCGCATTCCTGCCTTGCACCTGAGCCCAGCCGGTAATCCCCGGCTTGGCTTCGTGGCGGCGAGCCTGCTCTGACGTGTACCGGTCCAGATATTGCAGAAGGAGCGGCCTTGGCCCCACTAGGGTCATCTCACCCCTCAGCACGTTCCAGAGTTGGGGGATTTCATCCAGGCTGTGCCGACGCAGCAGCGCTCCTAACTTCGTGAGTCTCTTCTCGTCAGAGAGTAAATTGCCCTGTTCGTCGCGCACTGAATTCATGGTTCGAAACTTCAGCAGCGTGAACGGCTTGGCTTTATGCCCGGGCCGCACCTGGCGGAAAAACACCGGACTTCCCAACTGCAGCCGCACCACCAGAGCCACAATCATCACCACCGGCAACACAAACGGGGAAGCAACGAGCAGCCCCAAAAGATCCAACGCGCGCTTGCCCCATCGCCGATAGGCGCTGGTTTCTCCAACTGATCGCGTAGCGGCGGCGCTCTCCATCGTTGAAACGCAACGTTGTGCGAGCGTTGTCCTTAAGAACTCGCGCTCCGCAAGTTACGGCCCCGCTTCCCCATTTCTTCTGTCGCGGCAAGAGCATCCGCCATGTGAATTAAAGCATTTGCGAACGCCAGCGCATCTCGCGGAGGAACCACCACGCCCGCGCCTTCTGCAGTAACCATCTCCGCCATCCACCCAGGGTAGTTCACCAGAACTGGTAAACCGCTGGCCAGATAATCAAAGAATTTGTTAGGAGAAGTCCCATAGTAAAAAGCCGGCACATTGTCCAGGATCATCAACCCCACGTTCGCACGCCGGCACAGAAACTGGGCCAAAGCCCTCTTTGGCATAGCGTCCACGAAAATGCAATTTTCCAGCTTTTCGCGGTGTGCTCGTTCGATCAGACCTGGTTTTTCCTTCCCGGCACCAATAAAGACAAAAGAGATATCGGTCCGCCCGCGCAGGCGCAGCTCCGCAGCTGCATCCAGGACTGCCCCCAAACCATTGGCAACACCGTGGGCTCCCGTAAAGGTCGCCACAAATGCGTCTTCCCGTAAGCCGGGGATTTCAGGTAGCGGCTGAACAGGGTCGGGCGCAAACAAATCCATATCACTGCCGTTCGGCACGGTCACGACGCGGCCGTCGGGAACGCCCCGACGAGTGATGCCCAGCGCGATTCCCGGCGAAAGTGCAACGCAGGAATTTGCGGAGCGGTAAGCCACGAATTCCAGCCAGTCCATCATCAACAGCACCATGCGATTGCGGATAACGCCCATTGCCCGCGGCAGCTCTGGCCAGAGGTCGCGCACCTCAAAGACGAATGGTTTGCGCCGGAGCCACCGCGCAGCGATCCCCGGCAACGCAGCTGTCAGCGGCGTCGAGGTCGCAAATAGTACGTCGTAGTCCAGCCTCAGGGCCAAAACAATGCTGCGAAACGCGAAATGTAGAAACGTCCAAGAGCGGCGCAGAAAACTTTGGTAGTTTGAGTACGGCAATTCCAGTTCAATGACGTAAATGCCATCCACGCTGCCTTCGCGTCGCCCGTTCAAGAACGGGCCGGAAAGTCCCGTTTTAGACAATACCGCAGCGCCACACACCATGGTGACCCGATGGCCGGTTGCCAGTAGCCGCTTCGAGACTTCGTAGGAGCGTGTGCCGGTGGATCCATCCGGGGTTGTAAAATGCTGATGGAAATATAAAACGTGCATGGCTATGGCAGTGTGTGCGCTCTCATTCTGCTCTTGCTGCTCTTGCCAAGGATTCCAGCATCCGTATGCTGGAGCGTCCGGAGTCGCCGTTCTGAACGTAGAGCCTGACCATGGCCCGGTTGTTGAACATCTCCGTAGAAAAATCCTCGGCTGGGGATTTTCTGACCATATCGGCTAGCTCCCGGATGCCGTCTTCCAAGCTTCGTTCACATACGAACCCCAGCCTGGTATGAATCTTATCAAATGAAACTCGGTAGTTACGCCGGTCTTCGTTCTCCACACGCTCGACGTCGACGGCCGGGATTATTTTCGAGATGCTCTCGGCAATCTCAGACAGACGATGATTCAGCGCGTAAGACCCTGCGTTAAAGATTTCTCCGGAAACTACATCCACGTTAGCTTCGAGACACACGACGAACGCACGGGCAGCATCGTAAACGTTCATGAATGGCCGCCACTGTTCTCCGTTAAAGATTGTGATTTTGCCCATCCGGATTGCTCGTGCCGTTAGAAGATTCACTACAAGGTCGAACCTGGGCCGTGGTGAGACTCCGAACAGTGTGGCCAGCCGAAGAATCGTCGGGTGGAAATCCGCGCATCTCGACTCAAGGAGCAGGTTCTCGGAATCTACTTTCGTCTGGGCATAAAGAGAGATAGGCGCCACTTGGGCGCGTTCATCCATCAGGAAGTCGGAAGCGCCGTAAACGCTACATGTGGAGGCCAGCAGGAACCGCTGGATTCCGTGTCCGCGACCTACGTCGATCAACATCCGAGTTGCAGCCCGGTTGATCTCCGCCGCTAACTGCGGGTTTTCCTCGCAAGCAGGATCGCCAACGATAGCAGCGAGGTGAATTACAGCATCGCATCCTTTCATCGTCTGAACTACGCTTTGGATATCGCGCACGTCACCTTGGATCAATTCAAACTCCAAATGCTTGTCGACGGACTTCAGGGACTCCTTGCCGAAGAGCAGCGAGTCCAAGACGCGCACGCTGTACCCGCGGTCGAGGAGCATGGGCACAAGAGCAGACCCGAGATAACCAGCGCCACCAACCACCAAGACGCGCTCCGGTTTTCTGGGCGGCCGCTTGGGCTCCACTCGATAAAGTTTAAGGAACCAATGTTTCGCAAAGCGACTGCCGCCAACCGTCAGAAGCAAAAGCATCCAACTCAAAAACGCGGCCCCGCGGGGAAAGAGGTCTCCGCGAAACAGAAAGTAATCGGCAAACACAAACACGATCACGAAGAGTGTCACCGCGCGGAATACGACCAGAGCCTTATAGCGGCGTGCATACCCGCGCGTCCGCGTGTAGAAGCCATGAAGCAAGAACACAAGCAGAGCTATTAAGGACCACATCAATGCGTATTCGGTTACAAAGCGGCTAAAACGCTGCGCAAGCTCTTCCGCCCGTGGCGCCTTGAGCACGTTGACATAGAACAAGTACCAAAGCGCGAAGGCAAGGATCAGCGAAGCATTGACGGAAATAATGTCGGCGGCCATCCGCAAAACTCCGTCTTTCCACGGAAACCTGCGCCCTTCGTCCTTTAGTTCCTTCCACTGTCGCGAGAGCCAATTGGATTTCACGGCTAATCCTTTCTCATACGCTATTTGAACCAAATCATTTTCAAGGGGTCTGACCGGCTAAGTACTGGTGGAATTACAAATCTGCAAGACTAGAACGGCGTAACAGTAGTTGTAAGAACAGCTGGTGATTGATCTATTTCTACTTCCAGAACCGGCACTGCGGATTTCTCCAGGTAATGGCGAGATTCCCAGCCGCTTTCAAGGCTCATTCGGCGTATAGGTACACTGCTTTTTACGTGTATCCGTCCCATGCTCGAAGTGCATCCTGTTTCGTTCTGAGACCAATTCCCAGGAGCTAGGCGCCACCGCAGCACCGCCTTACGCTTGAATCCCTGGGCCTCGTCCAACACAGAAACCGCCTTATCTCTGAGAATGAGGGTCCGCCTGTGCCGGACTCCCCAAATATCGGTGTAACTTCCCGCCCAAGATTGCCCTTCGGCGCCGGTCGTGATTGCAGGCTCCCCGATAACCCGCACCCAATCGCCATACAGGAAACGACCGAGCCGGCGCATCTGATCGCGGTCGTCAAACTGCTGTGTGTTGTGGCCAACCGCGCTGGCGAACGCCGTTGTCACGACGTCGCCATCGGCGTAAGAGTAGCTGCCCCCGTCCCGCAGAAGGTTCTTTCCCTTCCACCAAAAGTCGACGTGAAGCGCGTCGGCATGCGCCGGGCGGAAACGGGCGGTGGGCGCGCGGAGCACCACTTGTGCACCAGTTGTATTGCGTATGACTACGTAGCCGCCATCTGGGAACACGGCACTGCTCAAGTCGTTCAGCCAGGGTCGCGCGTGCCCTTTGGCAGGAACACCCAGCCAGCGCGCAGATTCGTCCCACGGACCGGACTCTAACGCTCCGCTACCGATGAACAGGAGCGACGCAAGCTGCAAGCAGGGCCGGAAGTCCCGGTAAGCGCTGACGTCCAGGCGGTATGGGTGCGCCCCGTCATTCGCCCCAAGATTTGGGCCGTCGCCACTCGTAGAATCAATCATCGCGCCAAGCCATCGGGTCGCGGCAGCCGCCCGGGTATAAAAATCTTCGGCGAATAGCGTCTCCCCAACGTATCGTCGCCATGCTTCCGCAACACTGAGAGTGTCGAGCAGCATCCGATGGTACGTGAGCGAATGCTGCGAGAAGCTGCCATCGGGCAAGATCAGCCGGCGGACCCGCTTATTGAGCAGCTTTCGGCCTTTCTCGGCCCACCGTTGGCCACGGGATCTCGGGTCTCCTGCGCCAAATCTGGCCAGCCAAGAACCACCCACAAAAAGACCAGCGGCCTCGCTCGTTCCGTGATTATTGTCCTGCGCGACGGCATAAAGCGTAGTGAGAGCAATGCGCCGGCAATGCGCCTCAACAAAACCCACCAGCCCAGCTCCAACATTTTTTTCGAGTCCCGTCATGCGCAATGCCAGTAGCGCATTAATCAGCCGAATAGAAGCTTCCTGTCCGCACATCCAGTTGGGCCCGGTGTTAGGAGGATTGGACCGCCACCAGTCCTCCATCCAGTGCTGCATCGCATGGAGATAACGTACATCTCCGCTTATTCGCCAGGCGCGGGCAAAAACCACCGCCCAACTAAACCGAGATATCTCCCAGACAACTTTGATGTCTCCCGCCTTGGCGCTAAAGTCCGCAATTTCGCTCCAATGCAGTGCGGGTTGCGGGTGTCGCTTATTTTCAAATGGATTCAGGAACCAATTCGGCGGGTTTCCGATGTCACGCGTGTGCACCGAAAAGTAGTTTGCCCTTCCTTTAAGTAGCTCGTCCGCCTCGGTTAAAACCGAGCTGTCCGCCCATGGCACAGCCGCCTGAGCGACGTCCAGTAGCGAATCAATTCGAAGCCCAAGTGGAATCGTTTCACGTCGCGGTAGCAGCCACCTATAAATACCCGCTCGCCTACAAATCCGGTAGAACAATACGCGCGCCACATTGGAGACTCCGAGGCGCAGCACCGTGGAGAGATAGCTCAGTAGCCTCCGAACGGGGGGAAGTTCAGGCTGACTCTCGGGCCCGACTGGGCAGCCACCCAATTCTTCTTCCAAACACTTTTCGGGCCCTTCCCCAGCTAGAGCTCCCCGGGGCGGTTCCCGTAAAGCTGCCGTTCCTTCCTTATCCACCAATGACCCCTAAGCCTTCCGCCACGTCTATTGCAACTCGGGAAACCTCAAAAATCTCGTCTACCGGAATTGGCGAAGGCCCGCCGGACTCCACGGCCCTGAGAAACGCCTGCACACAAGCAACATGCCCCTTGTCCTGCCGCCAAGTTCTGAACC
>QIAN01000050.1 GCA_003225005.1 Acidobacteriota bacterium
ATACTCAAAAATCACGCTGAGAGAAGCGGCGAATCGCGATAACGAGTGCGATTGTCAGGTAAATCGCGGCATAGAAGATCATGGCCGTACTCGGAACCGAGAGGGTGCTGAATGGAGAGATGCGCATGGCACTTGCCAACGGAGACTGCATTTCAAACGCAGCTCGGCGCCAGAGGGCTTCACTCGGCATGAGCACGCTAGCGATTACGCCGACATTCACAGCGCGCTGCGTCTGCGTGATGGCGCCAAATTGCTCGATCCAACCGCCGAGAAATGCGAGTCCGTGGAGCCCGAGGGTGAGCACGCCCGTGGTTAACGTTGAAAAGTAGGTCGCAAAGGCAAAAGTAACCGAGAGCAGCACTACGCTCTCCATCCACATCAGTGAGAGGCCCGATGCGAGGTGACGTGCAGTGACACCCGCCATGGCGTAAGTTATGGCGTTCACGCCAACAACCATGATTGCAATATACGCGGTCAGCATACCGAGGAACCCAAACCACTTGCCCAGGAGCACTTGCCAACGTGGAACGGGCTTGGTCGCAATCGCCTGGATCGTCCCAGAAGCGATTTCACCGGAGAGTGTGTCGATAGAGGTAAGAATAGTCATGAGCACCGCGAGCAGGTCGACGGCATAGAGGCCCATAGTCACCATGGTGAAGGAGATTTCCCGCCGCAAGACTGGGCTCATGCCGTGCGCGGCAAAATCTTTTGCCTGAAAATGGAGGCCCGTACCGAACAGGATAAGGAAGGCGCCGCCGGCGGCGAGCGCCATCCACAGCATTTTCTTGCGTGCGGCCTCGCGGAATGTCACCGCGGCCATGATCCAGACGCCCATCACAGCCCTCCATCGGTGCCGACGATTTCAAGAAAACGTTCTTCGAGGGAACGGCGCTGGGGAGTGACCTCATAGACATCGACGCCACTTGCGACCAGATAGCGCACGATCTCCGGCATTACCGCACCGGATGACATGGAGAGCGTCACACGCTCGCCTTCCGTGCGAACTGACCGACTCCACTGTGACAGGCCACTGACAATCTCCGCAGTCACATTGGCGGCTCGTATAGACACCGTGGTTTGCTCCTCGAGATCGTCATCGAGTTGCTGAGTCTCCAGCACCTCGCCATCTTTGATAAAAGCGACGCGGTTGCACGTAACTTCGACCTCCCCAAGCAGATGCGAGTTGAGTAGGACGGTTGCGCCGCGTTCGCGCTGCGTTTTAATGATGTCACGAACGAGGCGGCGGCCGACGGGATCTAGGCCCGACGTGGGCTCGTCGAGGAAAATCAAGTCGGGTTCATTCAGGAGCGCCTGTGCGAGGCCAATGCGCTGTAGCATGCCCTTGGAAAAATCGTGCAGTCGTTTGTCGCGGTGCGGCGTGAGCCCGACTAGGTCGAGCAAAACGGGAATGCGCTCGCGGAGCTTCGAGTGCGACATGCCATAGAGCCGACCGTGCAGTTTGAGAAGTTCTGTAGGGGTGAGCCAATCGTAGAAGCGGAAATGTTCGGGAAGGAAACCAACTTTGCTGCGTGTCTTGACGTCTCCTACAGGGCGGCCAAGAATCTGGGCTTCGCCGCTTGTGGGGAATACCAGGCCCAGCAGCATTTTCACCGAAGTGCTCTTACCTGCGCCATTTGGTCCCAAGAAGCCGAAAACCTCACCCCTGGGAACATCGAGGGTGAGGTTTCGGACTGCCACTTTGCCGCTGAAGACTTTGCGCAGCCCACGGGTACGTATGGCAAGGTCACAATATCGGCTCATCTCGATCTGTCGACGGATCAACGCAACGAAGCGGCCAGACTCAAGGCATCGGACGAGTTGCCATGACCTGACAGGGAGTGGATCACTCCGTTCTTGATCCACAACAGACTATACCGATTTCCCTGGGAGAGCGTTTCGGTGATCAGGGTGCCTTCCACCCCATCCACGGTCACGGTCTCATAGGAGCTCGAATTACGCGGAATCGGGACCACCAGGGTGGAGGACCAATCCACTGTCTGGCAGAATGATTGGGCCTCGGCAGGACTCATGCCCGCCAGTTCCAATGCCGCTTCAGCAATCTCCGACATATTGAAATCAGGCGGAACGCTTACAGTCGGGCTGGGAGCTTGAATCAGGTAGGTACAGTTTGTGTCCTTAATGCTTGCCATGCGTTCCATCTTGCGCTCGGCCAGAGCCTCAGCCTGGGACTGCGGATTGGAGGTCACATATCTGTGCCGAACTGGGCAGTCTCCATATATAGAGATGACCGTCTTAGGAATGTGAACCGCTATCAACGCGCCGTTTGCCGACTCGGGAATGTGGATGTCGGAACGACCAATCTCATCCAGTAGAGTCGCCACACGATCACGATCAATAGTCATCTGGAACGTGGTTTCACCATTGACCTCGACGCTGTGTGGTGCTCCTAGGCTACCGATCACGCGGATCGGGTATCCCGTCAACTGGGCAGCTCTTGTCAGGTTAGAAACGACGGCAGGTTTGCCCGGATCCATGGTGACCACAATGTTGTCGGCGACAAACTGATTGAAAAGCTTATAGGGACGCGAGTCCGGTTCGGAGCTAGACATCAGAGTGGTGGGATCGATCGTGACTACCTGAATCTTCTGAACCCGCAGCATAGCCAAGATCCGCTGCGCCCAGGTGCGAACCGGGTTGACGCTGACCAAAATCGTGACAACCATTGCAACTGCCGCGAAGCCCCAGGCGGGACGCCAGCGCGGCGCGAAAAGCCGAGCGATCCACGTGGCCTTTGGCTCACTAGCGGTTCCATATTGATTGTCGAACTGGGCATAGGCCATGGCGGGATTGATTGTGATGCTGTCCGCGGCCGGAGCAAGGGTCGCCAACAAGTCCTGCATCTGGGCACTCTCGGCACGCAGCTTCTCGAAACAGGCGCGGCAGTCGGTGCAAGAAACAAGGTGCTCAGTGACCCCTATCAACTCAGCACCAGTCAGTTGACCGTCCAGATGTGTCCGAAGAATTCCATCGTTAATACAGGTCATAGTTCCTCCTGGTTCGGATTAAGCGCGAGGTAACGGATGCGGAATTCCTCTTCGGCACGGTTCAACATGGTGCCGATTCCACTCACCTTCACGTCGAGGGCGTCGGCGAGTTCTTTGTACGACAACCCGGAGCTGCGCAAGATCAAGAGCTGTGCCTGAGTCGGCTTAATCAAGGCCAGCACAACACGCACTCGGCGGCATTTCTCTTCACGCAGCAAGGCGTCCAGCGGTCCGCCGACCCCGCCTTCGTCGCTGGCTCCTCCGGCAGCCTCTTCGTATCGGCGGCGTCTGCCAGACGCGCGCAAGGCATCGATTCCTAGATTCGTCGCGGTGCGATACAGCCATCCTCCGACGTTGCCATCGACTTGCAGCGCGGGCTGACGGTACAGACGCCAAAAAGCATCGTTCGTCACTTCTTCGGCATGCGAGAGATCGCCAAGCAGGCGCATCAGTATCGCGACGATCCGGGCATAGTGCTGAAGAAAAACGGCCCGGAACTCGGTTTCGTCCCAATGCTCCGATGAACTCTCCCGGACTGTCATGGAGCGACTCAATACCTGCGCAATTCCCACGATAATGCCCGCCCGCCTTCCCGGTTCACATATTTAAAACGGCGCTCAGTGGCAAATTGTGACAGAGCGAAAGCTATCCTTCGATGGGATTTAACCATGAACGGCCTCTAGCTCGAATATTGCCAGACACTCTTGGCAGATGACGGGCAAACCTGCAGTAATCCCAAGGTAAGGGTTGTCGACGACTCGCGAAGTAGCGCACCATTTTCCGTGGTTCTAGATGCTCAGCGTGGATCTGCTGTCATGGACGCCTGATGTCCCGTTGTCGCCGTCCGCTTTTGCGGACAAGAGACAATCGACCTCCGTACATCGCTACGATCCCACTACATGCCGCGAATCAGTGGACGAAGTTGATCGCCACTGCCGGGGTGACCGTGGCATGTGTGTTGTGGGTGGCCGGAATCAGGCGGGCACCGAGGAGTACGCCCAGATTGGGTTTCCAACTGTATTCAATCGCCGGTGCGAAGGCGAACACTTCGCTGGAGCCGGAGTCCAGCTGGATGCTGTCTGGATTTTGCGCGCCGTTTGGATCGAGAATGTTGTACCCGATCGCGCGGGTGTTGCCGTTGTGACGGTATGTGGCGTCGAGCGCCAGCACCCAGCTCCGCGTCAGGCTGTATTCCAAAGAGCCGTCGACAAAGAAGGATCTGCCGGGCTGAGCGTGCCCACGGAATCCTTGTCCTGTGCCGTAAACACTGACGTCTTTTACGTTCAGGTAGCTCGAAAACGCCTGCGACACATTGAACCGCATGCGCAGAATGCGGTCATTCGGTAGCCAGAAGTACGCCTGGGAGTAGAAAGCCAGCGTCGTAGTGTAGGCTCCGCTACCGAAGCCCTCGCTCGGCCGGGCGCCGAGCCGATCGTACTTCCCGGTCGGCAACGTTTCCTGGACGGCGAGGGAGGTCGTCGGAACCCAACTGCCTTCATGAAACTTCGTGATCCGATACTGAGCTTGCAGGGTAAGATCGCCCAGCCCGACACCGGAGCTGCTCGGGCCGTTGCTCACCTGGTTGAAGCCCGCGGTGGGGATCATCCCGACCGTCAATTTGTCCGCGACTCCGTAGTTCACATACGTCAGCGAACCGCAGCCGTTCGAATGAGCGGCGATCACATCGTAGAGATAGGGCTCGATCAGGAAATGCCCGCGGGGTAACGTCGCGGCTGAGGGCGCCAACATGGGGCCGGTCCACCAGGCATCGTCCAGCAGACTGGCGGACGACGGCGGCGAGGCCTCCTGTTGCGCCTTTGCGCCCGCAGCTACCATGAACAACCCCATGATCATCAGCGCCGCAACTTCGACGTATCTCCGCATGACCTGAGTAGTCTTCTTGTTTGAGGTGGCCATCGTTAGGGCAACCAGCGCAAACGTGAGCGGTGAGTGGGATCGAGAACGACCAACTCTGGTGTTCCTCTGATCAAGCCTGTCGCCAAAAGCGCCTGTAGGGAGCGCTCGGCCACCGGAGTAAAGTCTTTTTCCAGCATCTGGTTGTCCTTGAGAATGCCCAGCCACACCAAGTAAGGGCCGTCGGTCCGGATTGGAAGCTGCGGGAAGTTATTAGTCACATCCAACGTAACCAGGACGCCGGCCTCGCGCGCGCCTGCAGCCCGATAGCTGGCAAACATCGTCTCCGCCTGTTTGGCAAAGGCTTCGACGCTATTGGCTTTGACTGCAAAAATTTGAGCCACGACGATGCCTTGGGCCCCATTCGCTTCCGTGACGGGATCGACGGCGGGCAGGACAGGGACGCCTCGTTCAGGGCTTAAAGGACAAAGCAGCATGACATTGTCGGAGTCAGCCATGAGATCGTTCAGCGTCTTCTTATGCTCTTTCCAGAGTGGCCCATAATAAAAAGCGGCGTTCACTACCGCACGAGCCTCAATCGTGTGGAAACCTCGAATCCATGTGAAGCCGGTCTGATTGCCGCGTTCAAAGAAAGAACCAGCCGCGATCGCCCCCAATTGCTCAAACGCTTCGGGAAAATAGCTTTCAAAATACTGAGCGAAATGCTCGCGCTCTCCTTCCTTAATGGTGTAGCGGCGGAACTCGATGTCCTGAAAATCGTTCAAATGGGCCGAGGGTTCCGTGAGCGCCTTCGCCGCGGGTTGGGAAGACTGAGCAACCATCAGATTGCAAACTGCAATGACAGTTAGAAGTTCGATTAAGAATCGCATTGGCATGTTCCCCTGTCCTTTTGTCTGAGAGCTCTAGCTATAGCTAAGCTAGCCATTGGACGAATGGCCAGCTCCGCCATTGAGCCGAGCGTCGTAACGCCGGACGTAATCCGGAAGAGTGACACCTTCGACTAATTTGTCGTCCGGTATCGGCGGCCGAGATTTGATCTCAAGCGGTAATACCCCAGCCCACACTGGCAACCCATAGTCGCTCTCGTCATCCAGCGGCGGTCCACTTCGCACCTTGGATGAAGCCTCCTCGATCGAGAATTCCAGCACCGTTGTCGCCTTCAACTCCTTCTCGCTCGGGCCACGTACATCTTTCCAGCGGCCGGCGATGAGATGTTCGGAGATGACGCGCAAGGACTTGATCTTCTGCATTGGGTCCGCGATCCTCTGCGCAGTTCCAAAGGCAACGACAGAACGGTAGTTCATCGAATGATCGAACGCCGACCGCGATAAGACCAATCCATCCACGAGCGTCACGGTTACACAGGTCGGGATGCCGGTTTCAAGTTCCCGTAGCATGCGACTGACCGCTGAACCGTGCAAATAGAGTCTTTCTCCATCCCGGCCATACAACGTCGGAATGACAAACGGCTGGCCATCTACACAAAATCCGACGTAAGCGAGAAAGCCCGCGTCCAGAATTTGGCTAATCGTTTCCCAGTCGTGCGCTCCTCGATCGGGGATGCGACGTAGTTCAGTGCGCTTGGTCAGATTCATCTTTCACCCGCGTGTCTGTCGCGATCCAATTCACTTCCCAAGTCTTGCCTCCATCGTTCGAGAACGCCTGTTCAAAGTGGCACGAATTCGGAGTGATATCCGATATAACAAATCGAACAAGGATGGCCCGGTCATTGAGTGTTTCCTGATCGAAAAACTCACCGCGTCCATCAATGAACTCGCCGATCGTGGGTTGGCTCATGGTACCGCCGTGACTATTGGCAAAATTGAGGCTCCACTGGTGGGATTGGGGTTTGTATAGACGCAGTGACAGACCTTCGATGTGACCCGCTGGGCCATCGACCTTCAGCTCTACCAGATTGGCGCGGCCATTCCAAACTCTTCGGACAACGGTAGTGCCCTCATATTCGACCCAGGTTGTGGAGCCAGTTAAGGGGTGCAGGAGACGCGATAGGTGAGTTTTCCAAGTACCAATCTCGAAATCAAAATCATGTTGCCCGTCCGGTTCGGTGGGAGTGTGTTGAAGGCTTGTTTTCGCTGCGTCTGAATTCTGCTGTGCAAGTACCTGAAGGGGCTGCAAGATGACAGCCAAGCTGCACACCAGGAGATAAGTGCGAATATAGTCGCGCAATCCTCTGGCTGATATGCGGCGGAGTTCACTGCGCTTTGACAGGTTCATCTTTCACCCGTGTCTGGTCCGTGATCCAGTTGACTTCCCAAGTTTTGCCTCCATCATCCGAGAATGACTGCTCAAAGTGGGCCGAATTCGGGGTGATGTCGGACCAAACAAATCGAACCAGGACGGCTCTGCCATTAGGGCCAGATGGTTCCGTGTCGAAGAACTCCCCGCGTCCATTCTTAAATTCGCCGACCGTGGGTGGTCCCATGGCACCGCTCTTGCTGGTGGCCCAATAGAGGCTCCACTGGTGGGTTTGTGGATCGTATAGACGCAGGGTCAGACCTTCGATGTTGCCGCCAGCCGGACTATCGGTTTCGAACTCCTCGAGATCAGCCCGGCCGTCCCAAACCTTTCGGGTGACAGAGGTACCGTCAAATTCGACCCAGGCAGTGGAGCCGGTTAGGCGATGATCGAGGCGCTTCAGATGAATTTTCCAAGTGCCCATCTCGAAGTCAAAATCGTGTTGCCCATCTCGTTCCGCGGGAGCCTGTTGAGTGCTAGCTTTCGCTGCGTCTGAATTCCCCTGTGCAAGTCCCTGCAGGGGTTGCAAGACGGCAACCAAGCTGCACACCATGAGATAAACTCGAAAGTGTTTGTTCATCACGGTCTCCTTGAATTCGTCTGTCTATCCAGCTTGGGCGGACTGCATCGCCATGATCCCAAGTGGCTGGGCGTCAACACGGCGCGAGCGGTGCTCTTCCGGCGAAATCCGCAGATTTACTTCGTGGGCTTCCGCGTGAAATCGATCACCCAGTGTTGGGTCCAAGTTTTGCCGCCATCTAGGGAGCGGTGACTCTCCCAGTGCGCAGACCGTCCGGTGATCCGAGACCAAGTGAGCCGCGAGAGAACACGGCGCCCAGTCTCATCCTCCCACTGGCCGTGAAGATCAATCACGCCGCCTTCAAATCGTCCGCGCCAGACCAAGAAGCCACCCGGCGCAGAAGTGTCCGTCCACGTATGTTCCCATTGGGAGGTTTGCGGATTGAAGCTGCGGAGACCGAGGCCCTGGATGACCGTCCCCTGATAGGGTCCCTCGAAGAATTCCAGGGAAACGCAGCCATCCAGGACCTTGCTTGCCTTCAGCGATCCTGGACCCTCGCCCCACGATCCATCGGGCAGAGGAAAGCGGCAGATGGCGCTCCACTCGCCTTCGAGAAAATCAAACTGTTTTGTTTCGGCTTGCGTGGTTTCGGAAATCACATCGCTCATACCGACCTCCGGATTCGATTGCCTCGAATCATAGGCGACCCCTCGTCATGCCAGAAAAATTTAACCTCCATAGTGGTCTATCACAATAGCCACTATGATCTGTTACGATATAACCACTGTAGGATTGCCAAGGATGAAACGCATCCCTGCCAGCTTCCTTCCACCGATAGCACTCGACTGCCGCAGCAGGACTCCGATGTATCGCCAGTTGTATGACTGGTTTCGGCGGGCCATCATCGACGGCCAAATGCGACCTGGACAACGAGTCCCCTCAACCAGAGGCTTGGCCGCAGAGCTGAAGGTTTCACGCATCCCGATCTTGAATGCATATGAGCAATTGCTTGCCGAAGGCTACTTCGAAACCTTCGTTGGAGCGGGCACGTGTGTGGCTCGATCCATCCCGGATGACGCGCTGAGACCCCCGCCCCTGAAAGTGCGGAAAGGGCCCCAACCACCGGTGGAGAAGCGAGGTCCGCGCCGAATGTCGCGTCGCGAGGCGGCATTGACGCACGTGCCCGCGCAACCATGGTTGAACCTCTCGGGTGCGTTTCGAATGAGTCTGCCCGCCCTCGAGCACTTTCCAATTGGCGTCTGGGCGAAGCTGGTGGCTCGGCATGCTCGCAGGCCGCCAAAGGGCATCATGGCGTATGGCGATGCGATGGGGTATCTGCCATTCCGCGAAGCCATCGCGGAATATCTGGGCGCAGTTCGTGGGGTGCGCTGCCAGTCATCGCAGATTCTGGTGACCACCGGGTCACAGCAGGCCTTGCAACTTTCCGCACAGGTTCTGCTGGATCCCAAAGATCGGGTGTGGTTGGAAGAGCCGGGCTATCCCGGTGCGCGCCAGGCTTTCATGACAGCGGGGGCTCAATTGATTCCGGTTCCGGTGGATCACGACGGCATGAACATTAAAGAGATTATCCGTCGCGGTAGCGACGTTCGTGCTGTGTATGTCACGCCGTCGCACCAATATCCCATGGGCCTGACGATGAGTGCCACACGCCGTATGCTTCTCCTCAATTGGGCCGCGCGCTCCGGTACTTGGATCATTGAAGACGATTACGACAGCGAGTATAGGTTTGGAAGCCGCCCGATCGCCTCGCTGCAAGGCCTGGACACGGATGCGAGGGTTATCTATGTCGGAACGTTCAGCAAAGTCATGTTTCCGGCTTTGCGCTTGGGCTACATGGTCCTTCCCAAGGATTTGGTATCAGCCTTCTCCGCCGCTCGGGAAGCCGCCGACATCTTTTCATCGACTCTCTATCAAGCTGTCTTGACCGATTTCATCCGCGAGGGACACTTCGCTCGCCATATACGTAGGATGCGAATGCTCTATATGGAGCGACGAAGGTCGCTCGTAAATGCAATCCAAATCCAGATGGGAGACACGCTCGAAGTTATCGGCGCCGAAGCCGGGATGCATCTGGTCGCACTGCTACCCCCGGGCACTGACGATGTGGCGGTTTCCATGAAGGCTGTCCAGATGGGTATTTCCGCAATGCCCTTGTCCACATGTTATTTGGAACCTCCGAAGAGGTGCGGCATGATCCTTGGATACGGGGGCGCGAACCCACGTCAGATTCACGACGGGATACGCAAACTCAGGATGAGCGTACGGGGTCACTAGCCGAACCGGAATGCGACGAACAGTAAGACACCCAGCCTGCACTCGTGCGTCATACGAATTCCGGAAGATCCTCGTAGCATCCGCCCGCGGACACCGTCCCCGCCGCTCCAAAGCGTGGAAACTCAAGGGGTTGGACGGCTGACCCCCTGGTCTCGCAGGCAACTCATCCGATGAGACTTAAGTCATTGAAAAGATTGGTCGGGGGAGAGAGGATTTGAACCTCCGACCCCCTGGTCCCGAAGTAAGGAGTTTAGTCTGTAACTGATTGGTCTGGTTGCGCTTACGAATCAGTGATCTCAGCTCAAATGCGCCCTTTGCGCCCCAGGTGATTTGCAGTCGCGAGTGTAGAATTTGCGAAAGAGAGAATGCCATGAATACTTAGTCGTCTCTCTTCCCAAAGATAAGAACGAGCCTGAGCATCCTGAGCTAGAGCCACTGGGTTGAGGTAGCAGTTTATGGTAGTCTGAGCGTAATTACGACGCTCGAGTTCTTCGAGCATCATTTTGCGAAGGTGGGTCATAGGTTAGCTCCTTATGACCCAACCTTATTCCTTCACAAACCCCGCCGACACCTAGCACGCGAATGCGTCTGCCGCGAAGCGGCTTCGT
>QIAN01000352.1 GCA_003225005.1 Acidobacteriota bacterium
GGCTGTACGCTCGGCGCTGCAAATCCATGCCTCATATTGCTTGAGAAGTTTCCAGACTGCGGCATGATGGGCCGCTTCGTCAGACTTGAAGTCTAGGTTGAGTGTGACCAGAGGCCAATCTCCCTGGTTGCCTTCCTGCAAAGCCGCCTCCATCAGCGGACGTATGCGCTCAAAGAAATAGTCGTGCATGGTCGGCTCGTTACCATGAATCGGTCTTCCGTGGGTGACGAGTGAGTGCGACTGGTGTGTATGAGGATCTGTATACCAGAACAGGTCCTGCTCGATCGCCAGCGGTGTACCGGTCTTGAGCGCGCGCTCTATGCGGTCTCTCCATTGACCCCGATACGGGTAACAGTTATGAGCGTCCATCAGGACGCGCGAACCGGGCGCGATGGCGACTTGCGTGCCTGGCTCGCTTCCCGGCACTACACACGTTACAATGAGCAAGAATCCCGTCAGTCTCAGTGCAATGGTTCCAAGCATGGAGTACGGTCCGTTCGGAGGATTGTTTCCGCTCCGCAGGTCGGCGTAGCGTATGACCTCGTAACTTCGCTTGTCAATGTCATTATGTAAACAGAGCGATGTCGTCTCTTAAAAATTCCCTGAAAAACTCCCTCTCAGTGCTCTTGAGGCGTGGAAAAACCCTTGGTAGCCGGGCTTGTGGGCCTTACACTGTGAAAAGGCCGGCTGGGAGCGGCACCGAATGAGCGCAGGGGTTCCCGAGTCGTTGAACCCCCTCTCCAAGAAGGTGAATCACACGTTCAGCCGACCCCGCCCTCAACTGGTCCGGACCGGCTCGTAAGATTTTCTCCGCCATGAAATACTTGGCCTTCGTAGCAATTATCATTGTCGGACTCGCCCAGGAGCCAACGAAAGCGCCAGAAGGCAAGGGGGCTTCCAAAGGCAACAGTGCTAAGGTCGCAGAGCATACACAGAGCACCAATAAGGGCGATCATCCAGCCACAAACACCTCGCCTGCCTCCAGCAATCCGACCATCTCGAAACAGAACAATGTAGAGCCCGCACTCCATGATGACAACACACAGGCATCCGGCAATGAAACAACCAAGCAAGACCTGAAGATTCAACGTCAATTGTCTTTGTTTACAGGGCTGTTTGGTCGTGGTGGGACTGCTTCAGTTTGTCGCCTTGATCGTCCAAGCCATTGTTTTTTATCGCACTCTGAAAAAAATCGGCAAGCAAGCTGAGATCATGGAGACTCACGCGGACTATTTGAAATGCCTTGCTAGTGCCGCCGGAAACAATGCTGTCGCCGCCAAATTGAATGCCATGCTCTCATCAACTCCGAGCGACCTTGGGTTATGATTCAGATCAATACGTCGGTAACATGTCGTAACTCTGCGACGTTCGTAACTTGCTGAGATGCGTCGGGCCGGGTTCTATTCATTGTGGAGAAATGAATATGCGAATCGGGGCTCGGCTAGCTGCGCTGACGATGGTGGGAATGATGAGTTGGTGTTCGGCATATGGCCAGACGGCAACGTTGCGGGCGGAGCAGGAACTGTTCGCTTCGGTAAACCAGGTTCGGCGGGCACAGGGGCTGTCTCCGCTGCGGTGGGATGAATCGCTGGCGGCAGCGGCGCGGCGTCACGCGGAGGCGATGGCCGAACACGGATCGGCGCGGCATGGGTTTGAGGGTGAGCCGAGCCTGTCGGCGCGGGTCAAGCAGGCGGGTGCGCATTTCAGTTGGCTGTCGGAAAACGTAACTCAGGGGCCGTCGCCGCAGTTCATCCACACTCAGTTCATGAAGTCGCCTCCACATCGCGCGAACATCCTGGACCGGGACATGGATTCGATTGGAGTGGGTGTGGTGGAGCAGGGCGGGCAGCTGTTTGCGGTAGAGGATCTTTCGCAGGCGCGGTGATTCACGCAAAACCGTCGCACTCGGAATGGCCCACGCGCAGTTACACGCGCGTGGGCCATTTTATCCACTCGAGTTCATGGTCGGGCTTAAGTACGGATTAGCGTTATCCGCACCTCGGCGCGCCTGGGATTCACGCTACTCTCCATCAGTTCTTCATTTTGTACGCTGAAGGTCGCAGTGACTGATGTTTCTCACACGGCCCGTCGGGGGGCGCGCAGGTATCACCCGCCAGCGTCGTGTTAGTCACGTTCAAAAAGGAATTCGGAGCAGTGGTATTGCCCGAGCCCGAACCCAGAAGAATCCCGGCGCAGGCTTCGTTGATCGTGTTGCCTGTTAAGTGTTGCTGCTTCCGGTAGATGGCGGGCACGTATCATTCGTGTGGATGCCATCTTGGCTGCTGCCGTAGATAATGTTCGATTTGGCCGAATTCCCGTCGCTGCAAAGATCGATGGCATCGTAGAGTTGGGTTCCCCCGATATGGTTCGACGTAACGATTGTGCCGTTTGCAGTTAGGGACGCCGACGCCGTCACGGGGACAATCCTGTACTGCGTGCTCTCATGCTCTCCAGCGTATTGCTGAGAGTGCACGGATGCAGGAATGGATTGTCGGTCAAGCCGAGGCGTTGCTACGTGACGCCATTGCACACTCGAGCGTGGCCGTGCTCGTCAAGTACGGGCTCCCGCTGACCCGCGAGAACTATCTCAATCTCAACAATGTCGATGAGGACGACCTGGACGCCGAACAGGAAGGCGAGTTGCCGCACCTGTTTCAGCAGTCGATGGTCGAGGAGCGGGTCGCGTCGGTGATGTTCGAGATCGACATTGACGACACTCTGCGACGGCTGTCTGAGGGTGCACGACGCCGGACGCACCATTGACGTAGGCACCGGAACCCTAACCCCAATCACCGGCTCACCATTCGCGGCGGGACTGCAGCCTGCCTCTGTGGCGGTAGATCCCTCGGGCAAATTCGCTTACGTGGCGAATTCAAGTTCCAACGATGTTTCCGCCTACACCATCAATGCCAGCACCGACCTCGATTGGAACAAATGCGCTGGCGGGAACTGCTCCTTTTTCAGTGGCTACGACGGGCACGCTCTCACTCAACAACGTGGGGGTGTAGCCGAATTTTTCCCGAAAGGTACTACCCCGTCAAACGAGAAAGGGGGTGTATACGGACGGCAAAATGGAGTGCACCCTCGGGCTGAGACATGAAGCTGCTGGGCCTTGTCTAAAGGACCAAGCGCAGGTCTATTCAGCAGTTTCCCCGTCGGGAGTAAAGCGCGAGCCGTGACAGTGCCGCTAACTTGCTATGCCGCTCGTGGTGACTAAAGTAATACGACCAGTCGTGCCATAGTACGGAAGCCCGCCGAACGATTAGAGTCCGTCAAGTGTACGATTCGATTGAGTGCGAGCAGCCCTGCGGAGTCCTTGATTGGTCGTGGGCGTCCGAGCGTTCGAAAACAACCTGCAGGTGTGATACAGCGCAGAAACATCAGCAAGCGCACTAAGGTAAGGAAAGAATCTCTGCTTGCTGAGGGAGGGGCAGGTAAGACTGCACTCCCCCCTTCTTTAGCCCAGGAGGACGCAATGAAAAATGTGTACGAGGTTCTGAGAGAGAAAGAGCAACAACTCGTGACGATGCAAAAGGAAGTCGACGCCTTACGGATCGTCGCACCCTTACTGGAGGACGAGGTCAAAACCCCAGCCCCAATATCTCAGCAACTGCACCAAGCGAACGCCAAGAAAGGAGTCCTCCCATGAGTCCCGTCTCGCGGACGACGGGGTAAAATCCGCACGGCTGAGAGGAATGGCCACGCCGGCGGACGTTTCGGTTTTTTGATCCCTGGCAGCCCGTAAGCTGTTGCGATCGCTTAAGCACATCCGAGCCGCAGTTTTAATGTACCGCAGAGCTCTCGGCTGCTTCGTTACCGGGCCGTGCTGCAGAGCCCGCGCCTGCTTCGCCAGAAGGTAGCATACCCACGGTCCCTCGCAGGGTCTCCCATGCCGCAGTGTTCAGTGCTGGATCCGACCCGACGAGGTCGCGAATCATCTTCCAGGCAGCAACGTTGAGGGCGCCGTCGGGTGCAAGTCCCATGGCCAGGCAGACTGAGCACTGAGGGCAGAAGCAGATGCGCTGTGCCGCCGACTTTTGCCGCGGTCTTATTCCAACGGTCTGCGCGAACAGATATACAGCTACGGACTTCTGTCCTGCTTTGAGCTCACGATTACAGCGAAGACAACACAAGTGTTCCACAAGATCCCTCCTGGCGGCCAGTTGCCGCTACAAAATGCTGTCTTCCCGTCCTAGCGGACGCAAGTAGATAGAAAGGTTCCCGCCCAGCTTGAATCCAATTTCAACTTGGCCCTCTCTTCACTTCTTTTCTTGTGCTGTTGGCGGCAACAATCCGTTTAGGCGCAGATACATGGCAGCCGCGCTGTAGTGGTCGGCCCAGTCATTGGTCAGGGCGATGAGGGCGAAAGCTCGAGGTCCCTCGCGGCCACCAAAGAGTTCCACCGTGTCTCCAAGTTTGGAATCGTCCACCTTGGCTAGGGCCGTACTGCAGAAATCAAAACTTGCTTTGAGCGCGGTTACGAGCCTGTCCTTCCCGTCCGTTTCTTTCAGGCCCGGCGATTTTGCCTCGGGGATTTCTCCGATCTTGGCGCAGAGGTAACTGTTCGATTGGATGATGTGCAGGACAAGGTTGCCGAACGTCATCTGCTCTGGCGTGGGCCTGAACCCGAACTTGTCGGCGGGCATCTCTTCCGCGGCCGCTACAAGGTTCTTCTGCTGGCGCGGCAGAATCCCCTTAACCACCGACGTGACCGGGTTCTTGTCGTCCTGCGCGATAGCGGTGGCCGTTGCTAACAACACGAACACAACGAGTGTGCGTTTCATAGTGCCTGCCGCAACCGTCATGCTGCCATCCTAAGCCTTTTCACCACTCTTGTTTTGTCCTCCGCCTTGCTACTTCAACGCAGGCTTAATTAGGTCAAGCATGGTTATTTCTCGACGACGTGCACGAATAACGCCGCGGGCGAGACCGTGCCGGCAGGCAGAGCCCAGGAAAGGGATGGCGCAGCATCTGTGCGTTGACCTAAGCAGCCTCAATACTGCGGTAAGTTTGTGGTCTGTTCCGCAGAGCATGCAAGGTGTACATCGCATCATCCAGAGCTGGCCCCTCTTCGATGTTGTCTCCGGCTGCGTAAAATAAAACAACTCCCGTGCCCTGAGTACAACTGCTTTCTCTGCCTGTGCCATGCGCTCGGGAAGTCTGGTTTTATCCACTTCAAAGAGCGCAGCCTTGTGCATCTATCAGCGGATAATTCAATTCCGTAAATCAGGCAAGACGCTGCCTGAAGAGGAAAGATCCCGCTTGGAAAAGCGAATCGCGGATTACTGAAGCACACAAAATAGCATTCGGAATTCTAGTCGGCAGCTTTGGTACTCGAAGGATGCTCGGCTGCTTCGGCTTCAATCTGCTTCGTGTAACAGCGGCCATGGAGGGACTGGCCGCTCTCATCCGTAGCCAGATCGGTTTCCAGTTTTATAGGTCCGTTGCAAATGTGGCAGACTAACTCTAAATCTGCACTGTTAACCATGACGCCTCCAACATTGAAAAAGGAGAGGCGAGACTCACTCAATGGTCACTCCGAGTAGCCCTCGTCATCGTCTTCCTCGTCATCGTCTGCCTCGTTGTCGTCATCCCCTTCATCCTGTTCGTCTTCCTCGTCGTCTGGCTCTTCTCGAACGAAGGTTTCCATAAGTTGCTCCGCTAGGCAGCGCCGTCGCGTACTGGTTTCTCTGCTGCTGAATGGTACTTAATCCCGAAGGCAGCGTTCGCCTTGATGCCCCTCCCGCTTGTGATCCAGAATCGCGTCAAGGCACGCAAGCTCACGATTCCGTCCATCCCAACGAATCTAAGTCGAGGCTTTCCTCCCTTACCTGAATAAAGTCCCATTCCAGTTCGTCCAACTGTTGGCACACCATAAAACAACTCCCATTTCAGGCAGCGTGGGTTTCACGCAATGCCTTGCTAAGAAGTCCGGCGTACGTTTTTCTCCACTACGCTTGTTGGCAGGCTCTCAGATCGGTTTCTGCCTGGTACCAATCCTGCTCTGCACGGCCATCTATTTTGCCGCCAAGCTCGTAGAGTTCGTAAGCGCGGGTTTGCACGACTGAGTCCACAAGAGCGATACCCGCATTATTGTTGACTTGAGCGGAAAGGGCGGGTTTCGAGTGGATGTTGATTTTTGGATCAATCACGTCAACCTCCTGAGTTTTCGAAGCTAAGGGGAGCGAACTTCAGAAGAACTGACTTAGTTTCAGAGGATCTGAATGAGGAAAGGACGTGACTCACTCATCTCTGACGCTACGCTGATCCCGTAAGGCTGTCAATTCGATGGTTGTCGGCGATTTCTGGCGAGAAGAAAAAGATCCCGCGCAACGGCCTTTCCGTAGATCTGCTTAATGGTGTGCCAAAGAGCAATCACGTTACTGCGAGAAGATTCGGTGGCACGGCTGGCAGGGTCCTTGGCGCGTTCTGCGTGGTACGTGGTTAGGAGGAATCCACCCTGCTTGCCCACGCGTTCGATTGTTTCTGAATCAAGGTCTTCTAAAGAATCCATACTACATTGGACGCATGACATCGTAGAAAGGGTTCACCCGGAAGAACCTTCCGTAACAGCCTTCGCGGCTCATATTTGCTTTCCGCTGAGGTTCCGGAAAGACTTGATCCCCACGGTCTTAGGAGTAGCATGGGTCATGGTGCAAATGCCACTAAAGCAAATGCCCCGAGTTTGGATGGCTCTTCTAGCAGCCGGCATACTTACTGCGGCCTATATCTTGCAACGGTGGATGCCAGGTAGGAAGCTGGCTTTTTCTTTGACCTTAGATAAGCGAACCCACCTTTCACCCGTGCGAGAAACCCGCGTGACTCTGGCCGAAACCGAACTTTATTCAGCCCTTCACGACCATGCCAAAGCTTCCTCGCGGGTTTTAAAGGCAGGAAATTCGCGACGGGAAAAGCTCTTTACGTTCTCGGAGAACAGCTCCGGAAGGTTCTCTGCTCCCACCCATGCGGACTTCTTGATATAGGGTTTGTCGAAGACCGCTGTTTCCTTCATAGTCCGAATGGCTTCCTCGTCAAACGACGCTCCAGTGAAGTCGGAAAGTACCAAGACTGAACCCCGCTGTCGGTTAGTCACGACTTCCGGGAGGGTTCGTGCAATCCTCTCAACCTCGCCCGCCGAACAGTTTGATAATCAACGAGGAGAATCTGTTTCGCTTGATGAGTGATGAACTGAATACGGTGGGCCACTGTTAACACTTCCTTCTGGGAAGGGAATAAAGACCGTGGAAGTTTGTCATTGGCAACCGCCTATGTCAACGTGTCAAATGCACGCCGTTCACAGTTCTGACAAAATTGCTGCCGCGCTCGATTTGCACGCTCAAAGTGGTCCAATTTGACCAGACATTCACATTGGCTACTTCTATCGTCGTGCGTAGTGAAGAAGTGAGACACCGTTACAAAAGGCAGTCGAGCTTCCTCGTACAAGTGAGGTACAACGTGGAAACCGTATTGACTGTTCTTTTGGTCCTGTTTTTGCTCGCTAGCGGGGGCTGGGGATACCGTCGTTATCGCGGCTAACGCAATCAAGAGGATGAACGCTCTCGAACGACCAAGTTTAAGCAAACCGCCCGCACGAGAATTATCCAATCGTCTCGACGAAAAGATGCTGGGCCTCGCAAAGAAATAATCCGTTTTCCGTACAAAGGAATCCTAGTTAGGCTGACTCTTGCCGACCGTAGGTAGTTCGTCGGAGTCCGTCTTGGTTGGCGTTTCGGGGCTGGACATTTGTTGCTGAGCCCGTTCCCATTCTGCGTATCGGTCTGTTTGATTTTCGGATAGTAGGAAATAGGCCGTTCGCATCACAACAATGTTCTCCGCTCGGGTTGCAACGCGCTGATAGTAATAGCGGCAGCGACGCCTGTCTGCTTTAGTGCAAGCCTTGGCTCTAGCAACAGTGTAACTCAGTTGCCCGACGTTGAGGTCTTTGATGGACGGAGCAAACGGGCAGGACGGCGATGGCCGGCATTGGACTTGGCACCCTCGATATGAACGAACGCTTCGCCGCTCTCATTAAATTGATTGGAGAGGACAAGTTGTTGCATGGCGAGGAGTAGCGAACATGTCCGCCAAAGCGAGGCACGAACGGCCGTCAAAGCCGTGCGAGCCAGAGTATCTTTCCTGCGTTTCTGAGTCAGGAATTCGGACTAACCGCTAGCTTGTGTTTCAGATTGAGATATCCGTAGGACATCGCGATACCAAGGCTAGTTTACTGGACCGCTTGCTGAATTCGAGCAATCAGCCGTTCGTTATCTTCTACGACCTGCTCGTACTCAGGACTGCCCCGTAGCTGAAGAAGGGATGCCTCCCAGTCTGGCGTCACGCGCTGGTTGCTCTGCTCCGAATTTAGGATTGCCTTGAGCACGCGCACATCGATTCCGAGCTTTAAGGTAGTTCTTGACTAACTTGATGATCGAATTGCGCTGCTCTTTGGTCATAGCGCCGCTAATTATAACGCCCTCTCCTGTCAGTCGAGTTTGCCAAAATGGCGGTGTGTTTCTTCACCCGAGAGTGGCGAAACATTGGCGAGGATTGGGTTGTGGGGCTGTTGCTTCGCTTAACTGTCACACCCTTCGCGGTCAGCTTCGCCTGATGGGTAAAGAATCTTGTTTGTGTGATCCTTCCTACAGCAAAGTCCCGAGAGTATTTGAATGTGCGATGGCGTAGCGTCTAAACATTCCGACCCCAGTCGCACCCTGATGCGACACGATGATTGGCTCAGCCAGAGACGGGAGCCCGTAGTTTATGGATAGCCGTAGCGTGGAGGAACTGCGCAATGAACTCGAACGGCTCATGGGTGAACAAATTGAGAGCCTTAGAGCGCAAACGTTCGGGGGACTCAACGAAGAACAATTCCGCGAACAAGCCGAACGCCTTAAACGCATTCGCGAAGTCTCCGCCGATTTTCTAGAGGCTCTGAAAAGAACTGGTGGTTAGCCGTTGCGGGTCGTCCGCTTTTTCCGTACCAAGCCGGGAATCAAACATAAATCACCGAGAGACGGCAACGCGGATGGCGGATTTGCTGGAAGGCTTATAGCGCCCTTCTGTATGTTTGTGGTAAACAGAGAGATGTCTTTCCCCAGGGGTTAACCTATGCCAGAAAAATCAAGTGTTACCATGCCGGGAACTGTTGAGAAGATCATCCCGCCCGTGCATCCGAGCGGGCCGGAGAAGGCGCAAATCGCCCTAGAAGGGGCCGATGAGTTATATCGAGAAATCCGCATCGAAAATTCACTCACGGATGAAAATGGTGATGAAGTACGCCTGAAGAAAGGTGCCGAAGTTGAAATTACCGTGGAAGCCGATCCGGAAGCGACAACTCCCGCAAGCAAAGGAAAACCTTGAGGTCGGCAAATACGAGGTCAAACACGTCACTTACTCCTTGCGACTCTTTCCGGAAACACAAAACCCGCTGGAAAAGATGTCCGAGCGGGTCAGTCTGCAAACCGGATTTACGTTGCCATTACGCCGCCTTCTTTAGACCCTTCACTTTCGCCCACCTTGCTCGTTGTGCAGCCGCGATTCTCCTCCGACCCACCGCTGACATGGTGCGCTTGGGTCTCGCCGCTGCCTGGCCGTTCTGCTTGGCCCACCGTGCTTTCTGTGCGAGGCTGATCTTTCTTCGGGCCGCAGCCGATAGCGTGTGCCGTTGGCCACCTAACTTCGAGCTTCCTAACGCCACCAGGGCGGCACCGTAACGTTCGACTTCCCTCTTTGCTCTTTCCAGTTCCTTCTTCAACTGCTGGACTACACCCGACACGTTTCCCATAGATTCCCCCTCGGCTCAAAATCATAACAGACTCCTCGACCTACTTTCTGTCCTTCCTGAGAGAGGCGTTCGTTTGTACGGAAAACGGATTTCTTGTAGTCATCAAGTCATCTCATAAATACTTACGCATCCGACGAGTTATTGGTCCAGAGCAGTCTGCCCGAGATTACCATTTAGGTATTTGTGTGCAATTGTGTATGACCTATATTGACCATCCGAGCCAGGTTCCTGAGAGATATGATTGACCGCTGTTTCTGGACATGGAGAACCGAGGCGTACTCCCAATCGAATTGATTGTGCTAAGGAGATAGAGAATGGCGAGTAAACGAACTCTCGGTTTCAGTTCCACAGTTTTCAGCAAAAAGTTCCGTGCTGGAATGACTGTGCGGAACTATCGAGACAACGAGGTCGTTTTTTTCGCAACCCTATGAAGAAAAAACTCGGACCAAAACGAATACTCGCTGTTCGTTGTCCAACTTGTGGTGCTCCTCCAGGGGTAAGATGTGAGCTTAACACTGGCCAACCGCGCACGGAGCCGCATCGCGACCGCCGAATGATTGCAAAAGATTGAGCCATGACCACTAGCTACTTTGCGGCGCAAAAATGAATAGCGGAAGGCCCGATTGGCGCAGATTCGCACCTATCCTGCTGGCCGGAACATCACTTTCTACTTGATTCTGGCGAAGGCTTTGCCTAACATATTTACATGAGTAA
>QIAN01000353.1 GCA_003225005.1 Acidobacteriota bacterium
AGAAATTTAGGTCGATTTCTGATTCTGGCGCGAAACTTTCAGAGGTGATCAATGGGACTTTCTTGGCAACAAGGCCCGCTCTCACCGGGGGCAATCGGCAGGTTCCTGGTGCCTGAGCCGCTGCCTAAACGACTTCTCTATGCCGAGCCGTTGCGCCGGCGCATGCGCGTGCGGTTCGGCGGAGCTTGGATCGCTGACAGCGAGCACGTCCTCCTGCTCTTTGAACCCGGTCGGTATCCGGTGGCCTACTTCCCGGAGACCGACGTCTCTTCAGAAACGCTGGAACGCAACGAGCACACCACGCGGCACCCCGACCTCGGGCTCACTTCCTGGTATACCGTCCGTGCGAGCGAGAAGAACGCACCGCGTGGGGCATGGCAGCACAGCGAGCTGCCGGCCTACGCGAGCGAGTTGCGAGCGCGAATCGCGTTTGCTTGGCCGGCCATGGACGCCTTCTACGAAGAAGACGAACGGATCATGGGCCATGCCGCCGACAGCTACCATCGCATTGATATCCGCCAGTCTTCCCGTAGTCTGGTGGTCCGCCACCGTGACCGCGTCGTCGCTGATACCAAGCGACCGATTGTCCTCTACGAGTCTGGCTTCGCGCCGCGCTGGTACGTTCCGCGCGCCGACATCGATGAGTCCGCGCTGACCTTCGTGGACCATCAGACCTTTTGCCCATACAAAGGCCTATGCAGCTACTACGATATCGGTGACGCGCGTCTGGCGGCATGGTCGTATCGTGAGGCCTATCCTGAAGTTGGCCGTATCGCCGGCCTAGTGTCGTTTGAGCCAGACATAGTTTCCATACAGCTCGATGGCACGCAACTCCACCTTGAGCCGGGTCAGACGGTAATTCCGCACGGCCCGGATCGCGAACTTAGTGTCGCTGAGACACACCTACGTCGCTAGCGAGATTCCATGACAGAAGCAACGAAGGGACCTTCATGGTCGCAGGCGCAGAGGAGACGTAACCGTGAGAACGCCAACGTTTTCAGTCGAAGTGATCACGCTGCCGGTGAGCGATGTCGAGCGAGCGCTGCGGTTCTATATCGATCAGGTCGGCTTCACGCTCGACGTTGACTATTCGCCGAACGACGCGTTCCGCGTCGTGCAGCTCACTCCGCCGGGCTCCAGCTGCTCGATCCAGATCGGTAACGGACTCACCGACGCGCCAGTCGGCTCACTCCGCAACGTCTATCTCGTCGTCGCGGACCTTGAGGTCGCGCGGAGGCGCCTGCTCGAACGTGGGGTCGAGGTCGGTGAGATCCGGCACAAGACATCCATTGGAGCCTGGGACGGAGGTTTCTCACCCGGGCTCGACCCCGCGCGCGGAGACTATGCCAGCTTCGCCAACTTCTCCGATCCGGATGGCAACAGCTGGGTGCTACAGGAACGGGGCTACCGCAATGGGTGACGTAGTGTGGAAGCTTGCTGATTTCGACCATGCTCGGCGCAGTAGAAACATCCAGTAGGAGATCGCGGCGGATACGCTTCTCGGTCCACAATCAGTGCAAGGGCGAGAACTCGCCATACGAGGCCATCTACAGGCGGCCGGGTCTGTTTGCGAATGTTTGGTGCATGCGGGAGGAATTCCGAGCGAGATGGCTCGACTACTATCGGTGAACGTGGGACTTCCGCGCGACATCACGTGGAAGGGGCGCACTGTGCATACCGGGATCTGGAAGAATCCGGTGCGTGGTCGTCGTCGTGTCGGCCGGCTGAATCTCGACGGAGACGGTCAAGGTGACTTGGCCGGGCACGGGGGTGAGCAGCGAGCCATCTTCGTGTACCAGATCGAATCGCATCGCTATTGGCAGGAGCAACTGAATAAGACCGACTTCGTCCACGGACAGTTCGGCGAGAACTTCACGATCGAAGGCTTGCCCGACGATGCCGTGTGCATCGGCGACCGTTATCAGATCGGCAGCGCACTGTTCGAGGTCACTCAACCTCGCGTGACCTGCTATCGCGTCGGCATTCGGATGAACGAGCCCCGCATGCCGGCATTGCTGACGTCCAGTGGTCGCCCGGGGTTCTACTTCCGTGTCCTGCGTGAAGGCGAGGTGGAGGCGGGCGACGAAATCGTGAAGGTTGGAGAGACGGGGGAGCGAATGACCGTTGCCGAGATCAACGCGCTTCTCTATTCGCCCAACCATCCACGCGATCGACTGGAACGAGCGCTGCGGATCGAAGCGCTTTCGCCCGGATGGCGCGGGTCGTTTGAGGCTTTGCTGCGCAACCAAACGAGTGGCGCAGGCAGTGGGAACGCGGGGCTGACGCCGACGGCAGCGGTGCATCCGGTCGCACCAGGATTTCGGCCGCTGCAGGTAATGGCGATCGATCCTGAATCCGCGGACGTTCTCTCCCTGACGATGCAGAGCGCCGACAATCAGCAACTGCCAACTGCTCTGGCAGGCCAGTACGTCGTTGTGCGTCTTCAGCCGAACGCTGACCGCCCGCCATGTTTTCGCAGCTACTCGCTCTCGGGCCCGCTTTCGACGGAACGCTACCGAATCAGCGTGAAGATCGAGCCGAATTCTGTGGCTGGAACCTACCTGCGAGAGCATGTCCGGGTGGGCGATACTCTCGACGTCAGCTCGCCGCGGGGAAGCTTCATTCTGCAGCCCGGAGACCGGCCTTTGGTGCTGCTCAGCGCGGGAATCGGCGCGACGCCAGTTCTGGCGATGCTGCACGCGCTGGCGGCGGCTAGCTCGACACGACAAGTCTTGTGGATGCACGCGGCTCGCGATCGCCGACATCATCCGTTCGCCGATGAAGTCAGCCGCCTCATGCGTGCGCTCACGAACGGCCGCAGCCATGTTTGTTACAGCGAGCCGGGATTGAATGACAGGATGGGTGAGGACTTTGACGCTAGCGGTCACCTGTCGCGATCGGTTCTCGATCAGATCGGCGTCCCACGAGATGCGGATGTCTACCTCTGCGGGCCGACTCGGTTCATGACAGACATGAAAGAGGCACTCGCGGCTGTGGGCGTGGCGCCGAAGCAGATTCACGTCGAAATTTTCAACGGCAGCGAGTCGATGACACCTGGCGTCGTCGGCGCAATGACGCGACGTCCACATCCGCCGAAGAACGATGCCGAGACGGGCCCGCTAGTTTCGTTCGCGCGCAGCGGCATCGCCACACACTGGAAGCCATCGGAATACCAGAGCATCTTGGAGCTCGCCGAGGCGTGCGACGTCCCGGTCCGTTGGTCGTGCAGGACCGGCGTTTGTCATAACTGTGAGAGTGGTTTGGTTTCGGGAGCAGTCGTCTACGGACCCGAGCCGCTCGAAAAGCCCGCCGACGGGAACCTTCTCGTCTGCTGTTCACAACCGATCCGCGATCTCGTCATCGATTTGTGAAGCTTGACCAAGTTGGGTTTTGTGAATTCCCGTGGTCGCGGATCTCTTCATGCTCGGCGGAGCCCCTCTTGCGGCGGTTTTCCACACCGCACCGCAGTAGATAGCGCGCCTGCTTGGCAGGCAGACGCTCTACTGCCTTTCGGGTCTGATCGTGAATGCTAGCCCGATGCTCGCACGGAAGCACAGCAATCTCTCCTTACCACGTTCTGGATGCACTAACTTGATGGCCGATCCAAGTTGCTGTCGTGCGAAAACCGCACTCACCTAAACGTCAACATGGGATGGGCGCTTCATTCTTGACGGCTATGTGATCGCAGACGAATACCGGATGACTGCGCCGACCGGTGAGCTTCTGGTGTTGGGCATAAGCCTTCGCACCTATGATCCAACGAAGAAGAGCTGGAATATAAAGTGGCTAAACGCTCTGGGTGGCACCTGGTGGACCTAGGAACGGAAAAGTTGGGCGGCGTTAAGATCGACGAAAAAGGGATTACGTACAGCATGAACGAGCCTGTTGCATCCCATGCGCTTACGCGCGCTACCTACACCAACATCTCTGAGAATCACTTTACCTGGCTAGGCGAAAGATCAGAGGACGGAAAAACGTGGGAACAATTCATGGTGATTGAGGCCGATCGCAGCACGACCTAAATGACAGGCTTCGGTTGAGGCGGTTGCGGATCACGGCTTCGACTCGGTGGCCCAAGCCACCAATGAACTTCACGAGTCGGATCTTCACAATGCAATCCTTCCCCTCAGAAGCATGCAGTGAAGGCCGCCAGAGATACCTGAAGCGGCCTCGCACTGACAGAAGAAGAAACGAGAACCAGCCAAATCACTCTTGGACACCCTTCGCTCAGCTGGACCTACTGCGCGGCGCTCCGCGACGTTGCGGCTTGTGAAGCAGGCGACACCTTCTCACTGTAGAAACGATGAATGTTGCTGGCGATTACTTCAAGCGAGTCTTCGACGGCAAAGTGCCCCGAGTCGAGCCGATGCATTTCCGCCTGCGGCAGATCGCGAAGGTACGCTTCCCCGCCTTCACGCGTGAAGAAGACGTCGTTCTGTCCCCAGAAAATAATCGTTTTGGGTTGGCGTTCACGGAGAGACTTTTGCCATTGGCCGTAGAGCTCCACATTCGTTTTGTAATCGTAGAAGAGGTCTAGCTGCACTCGCTTCGCGTTTGGGCGTTCCATGAAAAATGAGTCCACGTTCCAGTTGTCCGGGCTAATGAGCTCGGGACTCTTATGCCCATGGAGATAGACGCCCTTGATCCCCTCGCGCTGCAGCAATCCATACAGGGGCTCTTCGGTTTCCGGACCGCGTTTCTTCCATAGCGCGTTTCGAATTGCATCCCATGCCGCGGTGAATCCCACTTCGTAGGCATTGCTGTTTTGAATGATGAGCCACTCAGCCCACTCCGGATGGCGCTCAATGATGCGGAAGCCGACTGGGCCACCGTAGTCCTGCATGAAGAGCCCGAAACGGCTGAACCCCTTGGCCTTGAGAAATTTCTCTGTAATCTCCGAGAGCTTTTCAAACGTATAGGGAAACTTCGCCGGATCTGGTTGATCACTGTTGCCGAACCCCGGATAGTCCGGAGCGAGAACGTGAAATCTGTCTGCCAGCGCCGGAATCAGGTTGCGATATTGGTGCGAGGAGGCTGGAAAACCATGCAGCAAGACGAGTTGCGGATTGCCTGGATCGCCGGCTTCCCTATAGGCGATATTCAATCCTTCGATGAGCAGCGTTCCATATGTAACCTTGGCCGAACCTGTGGCGTTATCATGAAGTTTCATAGAATCCCCTTTGCCGTTAAACCCGGCGGCGCTCGGCCGCTCTTTCGTTTAATGGTTCTTCGTACGCCGTGTTGGATGTGGCACCGCCCCTGAGGATTCGGACAAAACGTGTAATCTGCCTTACATTGGGCCCATATCAAGAAGCGATGCGGCAACGGTGAAGAACATGAGCGCAAGGAAAAAGCCGCCAAAGCAAACTACCAGTTTCGTGGAAGCGGCATCGTTCTCTTCGGTCGATCTATTTAGGGAGCTTCCAGCCTCGTGCCTGCACGCGCTGGAAAGCGCCAGCACGACACAAGAGCTGAAGGCGAAGCATGTTTTCTTTCAGCCCGGGGAAATGGGCCAAGTATTGTTCCTTCTGGAAAAAGGAAGTGTCGAGACTTATCGCATGTACGGTGCCAAGAAACTAATCATTGCCGAGCTCAAGCCACCCGCGGTCTTTGGAGAAATGGGTTGCGTTGGCCAGTGTATGTATCACTGTTCCGCCGAAACGACATCGCCCTCTAGGATTCGTATCATCCGGCGTACCGACCTGGAAGCTCTTTTGCTGCAGTACCCCCAAATGACCCGGCGGCTGCTCGACCTGGTGAGTGAGAGATTTCTCCACCTGCTTCTGGACCTGGAAGCCACATCATTCAGGCAACTGATCCCTCGGGTTGCCAGCCTTCTACTCGCGAGGGCAAAGGAAGATTGCGTGCAGAACATGACTCACCGGGAAATTGCCCAGCACCTGCGCGTGTACAGAGAATCGGCCACTGCCGCTTTAGGAGAATTACGAAAGGCCGGCATTATCACGATGGGCAGGAAAGAGATTCGAATCGTCAACCGCGGGCGGTTGGAGCGTGCCGCTCGCGAGTAACACCGAGATTCGACCATTCAATCTGATAAAATTTAATGCGCGATGCAGGAAGCGAAAGAAGAGTTCGGTACGAGATGGTGGCAGATTTCATCAAGACGCTGGTTTGCCTTCCTTAAAAACCAGGAAGAACAAGTCTTCCTCGTACTAACGCTGGTGATTGGCGCACTCGTCGGCCTGACCGTAGTAGCGTTCATCGTTTTGACCGAGCGCTTCGGCGCGCGAATCTATCCTCCAGGCGGCGCCGCGTGGCATAGGTTATTAGCGCCAATCGTCGGTTCGCTGACGATGGGCTATCTGCTATTCAAATATTTCCCAAACGCAAGAGGTAGCGGTGTCCCACAATCGAAGGCGGCTCTCTATGCACGGGGCGGGCGAATTTCTCTTGGCACGGTTTTCGGAAAGTTTTTCTGCACGTCGGTAACGCTCGCCAGCGGCATACCGCTCGGGAGAGAAGGTCCATCGGTTCAAGTTGGCGCAGGGCTTTCCTCCGTTCTGGGGCGTGCGCTGCGGCTCAGCCCGGAAAAAGTCAAAGCGCTCATACCGGTTGGCGCGGCCGCAGCAGTGGCCGCCGCCTTCAATACTCCCCTCGCAGCAGTGCTGTTTGCGCTCGAAGAAGTGGTTGGCGATCTCCATGCTCCGGTACTCGGCTCAGTCGTCCTCGCCTCGGCTACGTCCTGGGCTATGCTGCGATTGCTGCTCGGCAACGACCCGCTCTTCAAAGTTCCCCAATATCAATTGGTGAGTCCGTGGGAGTTTGTTGTTTACGCCGTACTCGGCGTGCTCGGCGGATTTGTTTCGGTGGCGTTTACCCAACTTCTGCTTCGCTTACGTGCAAAGTTCCTGCGATTCCCCCGCAATACTCTCTGGTTTCAGCCGCTGTTCGGAGGACTGCTCGTCGGGATCATGGGATGGTTCGTACCTCAGAGCTTGGGCGTGGGCTATTCCTACGTAGGACAAGCGCTCAACGATGGCATCGCTTTGAAGCTGATGATCTTGCTGCTGCTCTTGAAGCTGATTGGCGTGACGACTTCCTATGCGTCCGGCAACGCCGGCGGAATCTTTGGTCCCTCACTATTCATCGGAGCGATGCTCGGTGGCGGCCTGGGAACTGTGGCGCACAACTTATTTCCGACGTTCGTGGCTGCCCCTGGTGCTTATGCCTTGGTTGGTATGGGTGCAGTATTTGCAGGGATCGTACGAGCGCCCATGACTTCCGTGGTGATGATCTTTGAAATGACGCGGGACTATGCGGTCATCGTTCCGCTGATGATTGCGAACCTTGTGAGTCTTTTCATTTCGTCACGTTTACAACACGAGCCTATCTACGAAGTGTTGGCCCATCAGGACGGCATCCATTTGCCAAAGGCGGAATCGCGCTCTTCGGAAGGACTGCGACGGGTGAGTCGAGTGATGCGACCGGCTACCGAGGTTCTTGATGCTTCACTCACCGCGGGACAAGCGATAGAAAAAGTGAACGGCAGTCCACTGCGCAGCTGGCCCGTATTGGACGCGAGCGGAGTCGTGGGGGTGATAACCCTCGATGCGTTGAAGAAAGCCGCCGCGGCGGATGATGCCAACCGCAAACTCATTGATCAGGTGACTCCTCTGGACTTTCCTCATTTGCATTCCGACCAGTCCCTGAATGTGGCGCTGGAACGAATGAGCGCGACACAGCTCGACGTTCTGCCCGTGGTCAGCCGTGCCAATATCCATGAACTGGAAGGAATACTGACATTGCAGGACGTGCTGGACTCCTATGGTTTCAAATAGGTCCGCGCGTTCGACTTAGTTCTGTCGTACTTTCGAGTCGCGCCGCTGGACTGCAAAGTGCAGTCGCTTCCAAAGGGCAGTATGTCAGCCCGCAGCAGCGACCTGAGTTTCGTTCGCGGCAGCAACCTGGCAGTACACCTTGATCGCACCCTTTGTCTCCGTAAGCAGTCGAATCATCTCGCCGTAGTTCTCGAGTCCCTTTACCGGATGCGTGAGCAGCTTCAGTAGCCATCCCGGATACTGGAGTTCGGCGGTCGAAAGATCCTTTACGCCTGTCTCGAAATACTCGCGATTCGCGTTAACGCTGCCAAACGCCACCTTGTTTCCGAGAACAAATCCCAGATTGATCTTGTCGGACGGAACTTCCAGCTGCCGTGAGCCGCCCGTAACGCTCACCATGGCAAGCACACCGTTTTTTGCGAGCACATTCATGGCTTCAAATACGAGCGGAGAATATCCAGTTCCCTCCAGGATCAAATCGAAAGGGCCATACGTCGTGGAAGCGTCGGTCAGCGAGAGTTCCTTCGTACTCACATATCGCGCACCGAGTTCTTCGATGAGCTTCGAATTCAAATACGGAGGCATGGTGTTGCCGAAGGTGGTGACCTCAAGACCGCGCAACCGCAGAACCAATGTAGCGAGCAAACCGAGCGTTCCCGCCCCCAGGACTGCAGCGCGCTTGGGCTTCCAAACACGAAGCCGCTGTTGAATTCGGTAGGCTTGTTCGATCGCTTTTTGCGCGACGCTCATGGGCTCCATCAGGACTCCCACATGCTTCAGGTTTTCCGGAACGCGAACGATGTATTCCGGCGCGTCCACGGCATACTCCGCGAGAAAACCGTGGCGCAGGTTGATGCCTCGCTCGAAATACACATCGTCGGTCGTCATGTCGTACGTGCCGATTTGGTCGTAGAGACTCGAACCCGGACGCCGCACGGTCAGAGAAACGTAATCGCCTGGACGAAACTCGCCAACGTTCGGACCCACCGATTCGACGCGTCCGAAGCTCTCGTGCCCGATGATCAGGTAATCGTCGCCTGACGGCGCGGCGCCATATTCGGCGGCATTGATTTCTTTGTCTGTGCCGTCGACACCAACGTTCAGAATCTTGATCAGGACGCCGCGTCCTTCCGGCACATCCTCAACACGAGGCTTCGGAACCTCGCGAAGGTGGATCGTATTCGGCTTACCGGGAATAACCGCTAGAGCCTTCATAAGATCGTTTTTCTTCCGCGCTGTTTCTGCCGTTCTCTCCATCGTCGATTCCATGCTGTCCTCCTCAAATTTCAGTTCACTCGATTTCCAACTACATTCCACTTCCGCTCTGTTCAATCAGCTTGGCGACCAGCCCCGTCCAGCCCGTCTGGTGACTCGCCCCAATGCCGGCGCCGTTGTCGCCATGAAAGTACTCGTGAAAATAGATGTGGTCGCGCCACTCCGGCTCGGTCTGGAATTTCTGAAGACCGCCGAACACCGGCCGCGTTCCGTCTTCGGCGCGCAGGAAGATACGCGTCAAGCGCCTGGAGATTTCTGCAGCCGCATCCCACAGCGATGCCCGTCGGCCAGAACCCGTCGGTAGTTCCACCGAAAGACCATCACCGTAAAAGTGGTGGAATTTCTGGAGCGACTCGATCAGCAGGAAATTGATGGGGAACCAGATCGGTCCGCGCCAATTGGAATTCCCGCCGAACAGGCCCGTGCTCGATTCTGCCGGTTCATAGTCCACGCGATGATCGTTGCCGTTCACACTCATCACGTACGGACTGTCCTTGTGGAAGCGTGAAATCGCCCGAATGCCATATGGCGATAAAAATTCCGATTCGTCGAGCAGATACCGGGCGACACTGCCTAGTTGCTGGCGATTGACGAGGGACAGCAACCGCCGCGTCCCTTTCCCGGGTACCTCCACCACTTCGATGTGATTGGCGACATCCGGATGATTGTCGATAAACCACTGCATGCGCCGCTTGAAACCGGGAAGTCTGTCGACGATGTCCTGCTCCAGCGTCTCCACCGCGAGAAGCGGAATCAGTCCGACCAGCGACCGCACCTTCAGGTAGTGACGCTCGCCATTCGGCAAGTGCAGCACGTCGTAGTAGAAGCCGTCTTCTTTGTCCCACAGCTCGACGCCTTCGCCGCCGCGATCATTCATCGCGTGCGCGATGTGCACAAAGTGTTCGAGAAATTTGCTGGCAACACTTTCGTAAGCCGGATTCTCGCGCGCCAGTTCGAGCGCAATCGCGAGCATATTCAAGCAGTACATTCCCATCCAGCTCGTGCCGTCCGATTGCTCCAGATGGCCTCCGGTCGGCAACGGCGCGGAACGGTCGAACACCCCGATGTTGTCCAGTCCGAGAAATCCGCCTTGAAAGATATTCATGCCCTCGGCGTCTTTGCGGTTCACCCACCAGGTGAAGTTGAGCAGAAGCTTGTGGAAGATGCTTTCGAGAAACTCCCGGTCCGCTTTGCCGCGCATACGCTTTTCGATCTTGTAGACGCGCCACGCCGCCCAGGCATGGACGGGAGGGTTTACGTCCCCGAACGCCCATTCGTACGCGGGCAACTGCCCGTTCGGATGCATGTACCACTCACGAAGAAGCAGAGTCAGTTGTTCCTTGGCGAAGTCCGGATCGACTTGCGCCAGAGGAATGCAATGGAAGGCGAGATCCCAAGCCGCGTACCAGGGATACTCCCACTTGTCCGGCATGGAGATAACGTCCGCGTTGTAAAGATTGGACCACTCCTGATTGCGGCCTTTCTTGCGTGACTCAGGCGGCCGCGGTCCGGCGGGATCGCCCTCGAGCCAGGTGCGAACGTCGAAATGATAGAACTGCTTGGACCACAGCAAGCCGGCAAACGCCTGGCGCTGAACATTCCGAGCGTCCTCCGAAATATCCTTAGGAGCCCGCCTTGCATAGAACTCGTCGGCCTCGTTACGCCGCGATGAAAAAATAGACTCGAACGCTTGACCGAACAATTCTGTCTTCGGGGCTTGTGCAAGCACAAGCCGTGGTGCCGACATGCGCGCGACTTTCGGTTGTTGATCCGTCAGTCGCAGGCGCAAGGTGACGGAACCTCCTGGCGCGACTCTCAGGTTGTAAAGTGCTGCCGCTTTGGTGCCGGATTTCTCCGGGTTCACCGCGTCATGATTGCCATGAACCACGTAATCGTTGATGCCATCTTTCACAAACGGCGTGCGGTTCTCGCTTGCGAAGAGCTTCTTCGCGTTGGTTTCGTTTTCGGTGAACAGCAGTTCCGGTTCGCCTTCACAGAGCAACCAACGCTTTCCGTAGGCTTTGTGTTCAAGCTCGATCGCCGTCGAACCGACCGTTCCGAGCTCTCGTTTGAAACCAAGCGAATCCGTGGCGCGTGCTTGCGGGCGGTAGTCATCGTGCCCCCACGACCAGGTATTCCGGAACCAGACAGTCGGAAGCAGAGCCAGTTCGGCTTCGGCCGGACCATGATTCGTCACGGTGACCTTGATAAGGATGTCTTCGACTCCGGCTTTTGCGTATTCAGCCGTCACGTCGAAATACCGATTGTCGTCGAACACACCCGTGTCCAGCAGTTCGAATTCGCCGTCGTTCTTTCCGCGTTGGCGATTTTCTTCCACCAATCGTCCGTAGGGAAATTCCCCTTGCGGATATTTGTAAAGCCCCTTCATGTAGGAATGCGTCGGCGTCGAATCCAGATAGAAGTAGTACTCCTTGACGTCTTCGCCGTGATTGCCTTCATTGCCGGTGAGCCCGAACAGCCGTTCCTTCAGGATCGGGTCTTTGCCGTTCCACATCGCCAGTGCAAAGCAAACCAGCTGGCGCCGGTCGGAAAAACCCATGATTCCGTCTTCGCCCCAGCGGTAGGCGCGCGAACGTGCGTGATCGTGCGGGAAGGAATCCCACGCTGTTCCGTGTTCACTGTAGTCTTCGCGGACGGTGCCCCACTGGCGCTCGGAGAGATACGGGCCCCAGCGCTTCCAGTGCGACTTGCGATCTCGCGATTCTTCGAGGCGTTTCTCTTCAGCATTCATGGATTAGTCTCGCTCACAACTTCCAAAAGGTTATTCGGCCGCTATTTCAATCGCGTGGCCGTCCGGGTCGCGAACGATGAATGCCTTTCGCGTTCCGGATTGTTGAATGGGATTCACAACTACGCCGGAAGATACGAATCTTGTCTTGTTCGCGCTGAAATTCTGAGCCGCAGCTTCCACATCGAGGGCAATTAGAATCGTTTCCCGGTGCACTACGTCATTGGCGCGTTCATCGGCAGGGATGGGACGTCCGTCGCGAGGAGTCAGATATTCCAGAAATTCGATCCCGGGCCCTGCAGCGGCTCGCAACGCGGTGATCCGCAAACGGGCGCCGAAGACGTTATTGAGATGTTCCTGTTCGGTGCCGTAGTTTTCACTTTCTCCGGCGACGCGCATTCCGAGAACATCGCGATAAAACTTGAGGCTCGATTCGGTGTTTGACACCGCGATCGCCGTGTGATCGATACCGAGGAAGAGTCGCGCGCTCGGTTTGTGCCACTTCCCTGCGCCCTTGTCTTCGGGGAATTCCAGAATCTCCACGGGATGCCCGTCGGGATCCTTGAAATAGAACGCCTTGATACCCGCGGCGTTTTTGTTCCAATCCGGCAATCGTTGCGGCCCGGTCGAAGCGTGCTCGACGCGATTTTCCCGCAGCACCCGATAGGCCCGGTCCATGTCGCTCACGATGATGGCAATGTGTTGAAACCAAAGATCGTTGCTGCGGGAATCATCCGGAATCGCGCGGCCGCGCGGAGCAAGAAACTGAATGAGTTCGATCGACTCATCGCCCAGTTTCATCCTGACGACGCGGACACGCGCACCAAACACTCCGAACAGATGCTCCACGTCTGCGCCTGCGATCTCCGTGTCCGAAGTCTTTTCGAATGTGAGCACGCGCGAGTAAAAATCGACCGAGCGGTCCATATCAGCAACGGTCATTTGAATTGGCCCGACCGCGATGACCTGGGCGGAGGACGCGAAATTGCTCTTCGGTTGAGCTTGGCCTTGAGCCCATGCCGAAGCATTCGAGCCCGAAAAGACAACGACGAAGAGCGAGAGGATGCCGAGTAGCCTGAAACGCATGTCACGCTCCAGCCAGAACCGCGGACGGCTCGCAGCTGCTCGAACGAGTCGCAACACCCAGGCGCTGTTTCAGGTGATCGCCAACCCGCAATGCATTCGCCATGATCGTCAGTGCAGGATTCACGGCGGCACTCGAGGGAAAGAAGCTGCCGTCCACCACGTACAGGTTGTCCACGTCATGCGCCTTGCAATGGATGTCGAGTGCGGAAGTTTTCGGATCAGAGCCAAAGCGAATCGTGCCGTTCTGATGAGCCACACCCGCAAGCGGGATGCGTTCTCCCAGGTACAGATTCCGGGCGAACAAGCCCTCATGGCACTCATGTCCATGAACGCCGCACTTCGATTGCTTGCCCATTGCCTCTTTCAGCTTGGCGGTCAAACGGGCGTGAGCTTCCTGATTGTTTGGCGTGTACTGCAAGACGATCCGGCCATCGCTATCGAGAGTTACGCGATTGTTCGGGTCAGGTAGATCCTCCGACGTCAGCCAGAAGCTCAACGCGTGCTTGGCCATCAGATCGAGCGTCCAACCGGGCGCAATCGCGGGAGCGCCCGCGGACAGTGCGACTCCATCCAGTTTTCCGACGAACGAAAAGTGTCCCATCGGATAGTTCCATTCCTTGCTTCCCATATAGAAGTCGTTTACGGAGAGCGTCTTCTGGTACAGCGTCGGATTCGGACACTTAGAAACCGCCAGCAGCACGGAATTGACGTGGCCCATGTAGTGGCGCCCGACGATGTCTGAGCTGTTCGCGAGGCCACGCGGGTGTTTCTCGCTCGCCGAACGAAGCAACAGCGCCGCGGAATTGATCGCGCCGCAGGAAACCACGACCACGTCCGCGGAATAGTTTTCGGTAGCCCCATTGCGTGTAACGACAACGCGGGAGATCTCGCGGCCGGACGCCGTTGTCTCGAGCCGCTCGACGTAGGCGTTCGTCAGGAGTGAGACGTTCGGAAAACGAAGCGCGGGGTCGACGCACAGGGTCTGCGAATCAGACTTCGCATCGATGAGACATGGGTATCCGTCGCAGGTGTCGCAGCGGATGCACTTGCTCGACTGCGGATTCTTCTCGTCGATCTGCAATCCCAGCGGCGTGTGAAATGGCTTCAAACCTTGCTGCTCAAAATCGTCGCTGAGTGCCTGAATTCGCGGCTCATGACTGATCGCCGGATGTGGATAGGGACCGCTCGCACTAGGTTCCGTGGGATCTTCGCCGCGTTGGCCGTGCACGTGATACAGCCGTTCGGCCTGCAGGTAGTACGGCTCCAGGTCGTCGTAGGAAATCGGCCACGCCGGGGAAATCCCTCCAAAATGCTTGATCTCACCGAAATCCTCCCGGCGCAGACGGAACAACGCCGCGCCGTAGAATTTGGTATTCCCGCCCACGTAGTAGTTCGTGTGCGGATGGAGAGGCTTTCCATCCTTGTCGCGCCATTCTTCTTTCGTCTGATACTTGCCCTCCACATTGACCGCGCGCGAATCCCAGTTGGCCTTCTCGCGGGGAACATAGTCGCCGCGTTCCAGAATGAGAATGCTTTTCCCTGTCGATGCGAGCGTGTGCACAAGCGTTCCGCCACCCGCGCCGGTCCCGATGATAATGACGTCGTAGTGCTTTTTGGTGTTCATGCTGTTTCTCTCGCTTTCACTAATGTTCTCTGTACCGCCAGGACTCAACCCTTTTTCATTTCCATGTACCGGCAACGAAAAATGCACCGCTGGTTATTCGCGTGATGAAACTTGGCGCAGTACACGGACCGCGCGGAACCGGCACGAAGGTAGAGCTCTGCCGCGACCAGCATGGCCAGCGGCGGAGCGATGAAATAAATCCAAAGTGCGTGAAACATGTGCGCCGGGAGCGCCGAGCCGAGTGTCCGGGCCGGATTCATGCTCATTCCCGAGAACGGCGCCTCGAAGGTGATGTAGGCAGCCACCAGACTGGCCGCGAAGTAGGGCGTGAATCGCGAAATCTTCGAATGATTCGAGACCACGAGAACCGTTAGCGCGAGCACGAACGAGATCAAAAGCTCCGCCGTGAAAGCGAGGACTATTCCTCGCATACCAGGCTGAGTCGTGGCGAAATTGACATCGGGATGGGCAAGCCACGGACCGAGCAGCAAAAGCGAAATGAGTACGCCAGCTACTCCTCCTGCGAATTGCGAGACGGCATAAAAGGCCGCATCCCAGGCTTCTACTTTTCCCAATCGAAGGAACATCAAGGTGAATGCCGGATTCATGTGGGCGCCGGACCGCTTTCCCCACTTCGAATGAATCAACGCCAGCAGCGTCAGGCCCATAGCTACGCCAGTAATGACCCGGCGTGTGAAGGGGTTCGGAAGAACACGATGCAATGGCGACGCTGGGTGCTCGAGAACCGCGGTAACCACGCAGGCCGAAATCATGAACAATCCGAGTTCTGCAGATTCCATCAGGTATTCAGGCCAATGGTTTCTTAGCGCGAGCGCCGCAGACGGATGTGTTTGCTTCGCCGGAACCAATTCGCCAATCACCGGCGAAGAAACGATGACCGGGTTGGCAGGATTCGCGATGAAGCTCTTTGTCATGCGGAATGGGATACGGATAACGACAGGAAGTGACAGAAATACGCAAAGGAACTAGGAGGCGCGGCACGTCAACTAAACTGAAAATATTTGCGACCAAAACCGGCGAATGGCATCTGATAGCCCATCTCGAAGCAGGTCCTTGGGCCAAGGTTTCATCGCGGTATCAAAACTTAGGCGGCAATCCCGTCGTAACTCTTAACCGGTTTCAGACTCCAATGAGGAAACCGGAGAGCGGCCTTAAGATTCATCGTTTGTTAAGGTTAAGTGGATTCAGACACGATGAGTGCACCAAAAATGCATCTTGAGAAGAGCGAAGCCGAATTGATCGCCATGAGTTGCGCTGGCGATCGTGACGCCTTCTACTGTCTGATCCAGCCGTGCGAACGCGGCGTTTTTACCGCTGCAATGTCCATCCTCAACAATGCCGCCGATGCGGAAGAAGTTGTGCAGGAAGCGGTCATGAAAGCACTGGCCGCCCTCCCCCGTTTTCGCGGTGAAGCCAAGTTCAGTACCTGGCTGATCCAAATCACGATCAATGAAGCTCGACTGAAACGCCGCAAGGATCGCAGACACCTTTACGATTCCATAGACGAACAGCAGACCGACGATCAAGGAGACGCTTTCCCCAAAGACTTTGCCGATTGGCGGGAGATCCCTTCCGAAGAATTGCAGAGGAAGGAGTTACGGGAGGCCCTGAAATGCGCCCTCGACTCCCTTGCTCCGAAATATCGTGAGGTGCTAATACTGAGGGACATCCAGCACCTCAGTATTCAGGAAACCGCCCAAGTCTTGAATATCAGCGAGGGGAACGTGAAGACGCGATTGCTGCGGGCGAGGTTCCAAATGAGAGACGCTCTCGCTCCAGGTATCGACGGAAGCTGGGCCTCCGGCAAGACTGAATATGAGAAGGTAAGACCCTGGTAAGATTGGGGTTATGGGGAGATTGAAACTTATCAGGCGGCTCCGAATCCAATGAGAGTGATTGAAATTAGCTGCTTAGAAGTGTGGCGTGAGGTCTCCAACTTCATCGATGGAGAAGTCGACGCCGAGCTGCGCGCGCGCATGGAAGCCCATTTCAAGGATTGCGCGCATTGCAAAGCGATCATCGATGGAACCCGCAACGTGGTGAGGCTTGTGGGAGACGGCGTGGAGTACGAAATGCCGCCTGGCTTCAGCTCTCGACTGCAAGAGAAAATCAGAAATAAATAAGGTCTCTAACCCTCTGAAATTTTTCAGCTTACCCCTACTGCGCGGCGACCTGTTCTTTCTCACTTAAGAACCACGTACTTTGAACCTCTCCGACCTGCTCGGGAACGTCCGTATTGTTGACGTGCAAGGTGATTTTCCAATCGCCGTTTGAAAGCTTTTTCCAGGTATTGAAGTAGCGGTAGCGCTTGCGAATCGTTTCCCCGCCCGCCTTCGGCGCCAGGATGAATTCGTGCCAGCCGCGGTCAAATGCCACGGCGTCCATGACCGAAACCTCAATGATGATCGGAACGAATTTGACGGAATAGGACGCAAACAGCTTCGTCGCTTCCTCTGCCAGACTCAATCGGGCGTCACTCCCGTATCGGCTGGGACTCCCTTCCGACATGTCCGTGAAGCCATCGGGATGAAAAACGGCAAGCAGCCGGGCCGCGTCTCCGGAGAGATACGCCTCGCGCATTTCGGTTCTTGCCGCATTGATCTTGTACGTGTCGTCCATCGAATCGCACCTCGTGGAACCGCCGAACGTCAAATTCCGGGAATTCAGGCAGACAGGGCAAAGCAACGCAGCATCAGATGCAAGCCGCCAACCGCTCGATTCAGAAAGTGCCGGCGTTTGTTTTGACGAATGCTACCGCAGCGGGGTGATGCCGACAGGGTCAATTTCGAAAATCAGGGTATCCCCGTTTTCTACAACAGTTCCCTTTACACGAACCGGCTGCCCCACGCGATCGAGAAAGGCCACCTTCGGCAGCGGCTTTTGGTCCGAGTCTGTCAATTGAAGCACCGCGGGCTCGCCGCGGAAGTCGTTCGTGGCAAACAGAAGGGGAACGCCTCCGCTGAGACACCGCGCAGCGCAGTCGCGGTGCACTTTGCCGCTGCCCGGATTCATGACACCGAGGTAGCATTTGCCGTCCACGATTTCACCACTGAGCTCGAAAACTCCAAGTGTCTTGGCCGTTGCGGGCAGCGCCTCCGCTGACCCGGCGCGCAGCGCAGTCGCGGTGCACTTTGCCGCTGCCCGGATTCATGACACCGAGGTAGCATTTGCCGTCCACGATTTCACCACTGAGCTCGAAAACTCCAAGTGTCTTGGCCGTTGCGGGCAGCGCCTCCGCTGACCCGGCCACCGCGATCGAGCCCTTCACCACTTCAACCATCGTCTGGTTGCCTCGATAAATCAGCGTGCCCTTGAGGCGAACGGACTTGCCCTCAAATGCAGACACTTCGTCGTCGGCTCCATGTTTGCCTTCCGCGACCAACAAGTAGTGCGACGAACCGGAGTCCGCGGAACCCGGCCTCTTGACCAACAGCGTCGGAAAGGGCTTTCGTTCGATGATGCCTTCGAAGCTTCGCACTTTCCCGTATTCAAACATCGCCGGAACGAACGTCCTCTGGACGGATGCAAACGTGAATGCGCCAGCAACGGCAATCACCAGGAGAGCAATCACAACGGCTCGGATTCTGCGTGAAATTCCGGCAGGCGCTTTGGGTAGATACCCGACGTAGAATTCGTTCATACGCTCCTGCCTTCTTTCGAAATCGCGGTCGGCTCCACGCGTGTTCCTGGCGCAAGCGGGTTGGGATCGATCAAGACGCGTCCGTCGACAATCCGCGTTTTGAAGGTCGCGACTTTTTCCGTGAAGGGCGGCGGAGAAGCTCCCGTTTCCGGCAGATACTGATAGCCATGCCAGGGGCAGGTCACACACCCATCGATGATCTTGCCTTCTCCCAAAGGTCCGTTCTGGTGACGGCAGACGTTGGAAATCGCGGATATTTTTCCGTCGTACTTGAAGATCGCGACTCGCTCGCCCCGAATCGAAACAACGGTTGCACATTTTTCGGGAATGCTCGCGACCGCGCAGGCATCGAGGAATTCCGCGTGAGTCGGGTCGGGTTTTGCCGAATCCAGCTTGTTCTCTCGTGATGCCGCACCGATGTGCAGCCCGATGACAATAATCAATCCAAGACCCGTGGCGATCGCCAGCAACGGACTCCTTTCCGACTGCAAGAGTCCCAGAGTAACGTGACCGATCAACGACGCGTAGGCCACATAAACCATCATGTGAAGAAACTTCCAGACCGGCGGAGTCAGGTTTCTCAACCAGAAATCATGACTGGTGGCGGCCATCAGAAAAAGGATCACGAGCGCGAAGAATCCAAGCTGCTGAAAGGGAAACTCCGCGAGGCTTGAGAAATTTCGATTGGCCGTAAGCAGACTGACGAGGGGATTCTTGTCGCCTAAACTGTGAAACTGGATGATGCCAAAAACTCCGTGAACGGCCCCCAAAAGAAAAGTCGCCACACCCAAATGCCGGCGGTTGTAAAGAAGGGGCAAGAATCGCGAATCCAGCCGGCAGAGCGGTCCAATACACAGAATGATATGAAGCAGGAGAAATGATGCCGAACCAGCGGCACGAATGATCAGCGCTTCCGCTGTCGCAAACGGAAACAACAAGTTCCCGAGCACGATGAAAATCCCCAGGTACGACACGATGCCAGCGAGCAAAACGAGGTCATACACTCGCTTCTGTCGATTCCAGCCCACGGCCACGTACTGGTGGCTCATGTCGCGGCTCCTACGGGAATGGAACCCAGCACTTCGTTTTGCGCGACGCTGTATAGAACGAAGTAGCCGCCGGAGACAGATGGAATTCTATAAAGTTCGCCAGGGCCCAGCTTGCCCAGGAGCTTTGCGTTCGGGCTGATGGACGCCCCCGGTTGAGTTTCCGACCAGTAAAGGAAAACGTCCGGAGCCAGAAATCCGGAGCTGGGAATCACCAGGAACTCTCGCTGGGCTTCGCCTTTCCTGCTTTCGACCAAGCGCACCGTGAATTTTGATGAGCCGTGATTCAATACAAACTCAGTTCCCCCGTTCGTTTGCGCGAGCTTGTCCTCAACTGGTTGCACGGCGGAGAGTGGAGCATGGCGCGCCAGGAGGCCCCCGATGAAGAGAACTGGCAGTGCGATTCCAAGCACGAAGAAAATCGCGCGATGTGTCCTGCGAAGAGGTTGAATCATCTATGCGGATTCCTCTCCAGTGGTGGCTCCGCGTTTCCTCTGGCCCAGCGGCGCAGCAGGAGCGGCCAAAAGGCCACTGAACCGGGAAAAATCAAAATCCGAAAACCGACGCCGGTGCCGACTGCATGCAAGTCGATTCGCTTCACTCCGACGCATACGAATGCAACGGCGAAGACGACTCCGAGCGCCACATACAACGACAGCGCATCGACGAACAGAACGGTAATTCGTTCAAACACTTTAGCCCTCGATCGGTACAGCGACGCCCGAGATATGGCGGGTCCGCAGGTCGGAAAGGGACAGCACCAGTTCGGCCACATCTTTCGGCTGAACCCATTTGGAAAAATCCGCGTCCGGCATGGACTTTCGATTTGCAGGAGTGTCGATCGTTCCCGGCAGAACCACGTTTGCCGTCAATCCCGCTTCCTTGTTTTCAATGGCCACGGTACGGACGAGCATCGTAAGGGCTGACTTGAAGGTTACATACGCCCCCAACCCGGCATGCGGTTCCACCGCGGTCAGGCTGCCGATAGCCACAATTCGACCACTGCCCGATTTGCGCAAGTAGGGGATCGCGGCGCGAAAGGCGTGGAAGGCCGACGACAAATTCAGGTCGCGCATCTGTTCCCACGTGGCATCATCGGTTTCCGCAATCGTTCTGCCTCCGGCGAATCCGCCCATTACGTGGATGAGAACATCAAGCCCGCCGAAGCGCGTTGCCACGGACTGGATTGCGTCATTGGCGCTGGTGGCTTTCGTGAAATCTGCGGAAAGCGGAATGAAATTTGCTTCGGGGAAATCCGCAGCTGCAATAGACCTCGACGCACCGACGACCGTGGCGCCCGCGCCTAGAAATGCTCGGGTGATCAACGATCCCAGACCCCCTTTGGCGCCGGTAATCAGAACGATCCTCTTATTCGACGATTCGCTGGGTTCCATGACGGGATGCTTCCTCAGGGAGGTAAGAGTCCGACCCGTCCGAAAAGTTTCAAATTCAGGTTTATGTGCAGCTTTCGTTGACGGGGTTAAGGTTACGGGTTGCACCAATCGCCAGGGATGTCTCGGAATCGAACACATCGGTGAGGCAGGGGCTCCCGCTGCGATATCCCATCGAAATGCCCTCCCCGTTGCAGCGCACCTCGGTGTAACTCACCGTGGCCGCGTCTTTGCGGTGAACGCAGATGGAGAACGGACCTGGCACAGGGTCGTGAGATTGGTGCAGATTTCTGACCCAGGAAACCAATTCCAACGATCGGTTCCTTTCTGCTTTCTCACATGTTCGACCGCGCCCCCGCTGCGCCAGGGCGTCTGAAACGCTCGACGAGAACCAGTGCCGTTTTGCCCACGCGAATTGGAATTCCGGCCGACGCAGACCATCCCAGCGCCACTCCCTGATAAGCGATTCTCCAAGAAAAGCGCCGATGAGCCGAAACGGCAAAAATCCGCTCAGATCGAGCTGCGCGAAACGGGCATTGGTATCCGCCAAGTCATCCCCGCCAATCAACTCCGGAATCAGCATTCCGCGGCTCCGTAGAGTCGCGCCGCCGACAGGAGGCACAACGTCATTCCAGTTGAGAAGAGCTAAGAGGTTTCCATGACTGTTGCAGCCAATCCATGTCCCGCCGGAATTTTCTCGTGGAAAAACCGCACTAGCACCGCGGAAATCAAAACGCTTCGGAGGAAGCGCGTGAGGGTGGGTGAGTTTTTCGTCGCGATTCATGCCGGCGACGTAGCCGTTTTCGGTTGGGACGAAGGTCAAAGTGCACATGTTCAATCCGCCACCGGGAATTCCACCGCCCGACTGGAAAATGCCAGCCAGTCATTGAAAACGGCCCACAATCCCGCCGGTCGATTTCCCCTGTGACGATTCTCCGCGCCGATTCGGTAAACAATCTCCCATTGCCGGTACAACGTGGCATAGGCCGACCAGATCGAATTCGAAGAATCATAAATGTTGGTCGCTTCAGAGGCCGCCCCGTTGAGTTCTATGATTTTGAAATTGCGCCCCGCGCGCAGTTCGCTGTCGCTTGCATACCGAATGTCATAGCGGCCCACGAAAAACCCCAGCAGCTTCCGGCTGACCGCGTCAAATGTTTCTCGCAGTTCTTCCGTTAGAAGATCCGCGCCATCGAGGAAAATGCAACCCTGACAATGGTTTCCTGCCTCAACCAGCTTGAGGCTCTTTCCGGCCTCCAGGATTTCGTCCGCGGCTGCTTCGAACCGCTTTAGATAGGTTTGCGAAATCAGGCGTGCTCTTGGATCCGCTTCGACCAGCTCCCGCAACGTTCTGACGCCGTCTCCTACAACCGCAGGGAATTCCTTCCTCGTAATGCCAAAAATATGGCCGCGTTCTTCACCCGGAAAACGATAGTAGAAAATTCCCGCCTCTTTGGGACCAGGCACATATCGTTGTAGCACGAGCGGGGCGGAGACCTTTGCCAGATATCCGCGAGCTTCCTCGAAGGAGTTGAGTTTCTTGAATCCCGCGCCTCGTTGCCCAGTATCGGGCTTCAGCACGAAGGGAAACTCGATCTGATTCTCGTCGCAGACTTCCCGGAGCCTGCTGTACCTCTGCCATTCGCTACCCAAGGGAATTAAAAACGCATCGGCGGTAAGTTCTGGCGAAGTTTCCATCAATGTGCGAAGAATTTCATTTTTGGATTCGCCTACGACGCCGCCATTCTTCTGGCTCGGATTCGCAACGGTTGGCAAGGCCAAGCCGCGAAATCGGATTCCCAGCCATGCGCAGAAACCCGCCACAGGGAGGTAGAACAGCCAAGCCGGCCAAAATTCCCAGCGGCGCATTCTCTCCGAAAGAACGGAAAGCCGAGCGCAGGCTGCCGGACCGAGTTTTCGAAGAAACGTCAGCGACGCGTACAGGGACAGTCCAACCAGGCTCAATACTTCCAACTCATGCGCAAGACTACCGGCGTGCGCGGGCGCCAAACGAATCACCAAGAACGTCAACAACACCCACGCTGCGGCCGTAAGCGCCGTGATGGCCAAAAAAGTGGGAAGCGGCATGCGACGAAAGCCCGCGGAAAGGTATGCCGGTAAACGTGTCCCCGGAAAAAATCGGCTCACCGCCAAGGCCAATTGGCCTTCGCCCCGCGCTCGCGAACCTTCGTCGGAACCAGGTTTCGAAAACCAACGTGTAAACCAAGGATGTTGAACGAGCGAGGGACCCATACTGCGCGCTAGGGCGTACATGCCGAGATCGCCTGCCCACAGGCCAGCGAAGGCACTAACAAACGCCAGGCGCGGATCGAGCAGCTTCGAAGCCGCAAGTGTTGCCGCCGTGATGGTGGCACCGTCTTCCGAAAGGAACGCGCCGAAAATAATTGCCGCCATCAGAAGCAACGCGCCGTATTCGTTCATGGAAGGGATCGATGTCACAGGTCTCCTAGACTGCCGCCAAGGAGGACATATGCTTCAGCGTGGACGGTGCGAATCCGAATTCCGCCGGAACGCTGACTCCGATCTCGTGGCAGAGCAGCCGAATGATCGCGTAGTGATGAATTGCATGGCCGGCGCAATAAGCGAGTTCCCGGCTGATGTTCGATTGGAACGTGGACGCTCCGGCACTGCCGTAGCCTACGCTGTTGATCACTGTGCACTCGCCTACTAGAGTGTCGTCCGTATAACGCTTCAGAACCCTCAGGATGTCGCAGGTCGCGATGCTGCTGTAGGTAACCTCACTCTGCAGCCGAACGTTTCTATCGCGTGCATCGTAATTGATTTCGCCGCTTTGCAATCCCCGCGTAAGGCTCTGGAAGTGCTCAATGACGTGGCGGTAGTGCTGACCGATCGAGGCCTTGAATGGAGCGCCCGCAATTTGTGAGTACCTGTGGTCATCCAGCCCAAATAACAAAGTAAGACCCTGCAGCAGCACCTCTCGAGCGTCGGTCATCAAGGTCGATCTCTTCATCACTGGCTCCACGGCTTTCGGCAAACTCTGGAGTACTTCCATCCGCAGTACGGCGCTCATGCTAGTCTCCTTCCAACCAGAGGAATGGCGTTCCGGTGCAACACAAGATTGACCGCTGAGGAAACGAACACGATGACCGCCAAGACGAACAACAATCCCTTATCGCCCTGCACCTCGATTCCCAGTATCGTCAGGTGACTCAGAATGGCGCCGGCCATGACGCCGAGGGCGAGAATCGAACCCAGCCAGGTGAACCGCGGCGTGAGAATCAGCACGGCTGCAATGAGTTCGACGACTCCCGACCCGATACGGCCCCAGGGCTCCGCACCCACTTTTGTAAAGATGTAGACCGATTCCGGTGCGGCGGTAAATTTGAAGAATAGTGTTTGCAGCAGGATTACCGCTGCGGTGGCTCTGAGCACCCAGCTCAGAATGTTGAGGCCTAGTGGCATTCTCATCTCGCTCATGTTTATCGTTCCCTTCTGAATGCGGCGTCTATCGGTGCCGTTGCTTATTGGGAGTCGGTGCCAGGACAAAAGTTTCACTTTTTACAGGGGATGGAGGCTGATCTTTTCTTGAAACTTTAACGGTCTCCGCCGATCAGATGTAGTGGCGGGAGGACAGCATTGACCCGCTTGCCAACCTTTTAGGAGTGCGGACCGCGCAGATGACCGAGACATTACTCCTCAGAGAGCTGCAAACGTCCGGCATTGCGAAGTCGCCGGACAAAGATGGTCTGAACCTGACCGCCGGTGCCTACCGGCTGCGCTTTGCCGAATCTCTCACGGACCTCGAAGCGGCTTACCGGCTGCGATTTCTCGTGTTCAACTTGGAACTTGGAGAAGGTCTCGAAACGGCCTACGAACAGGGCTACGACACGGATGAATTTGATGCCGTCTGCGACCACCTCATCGTCGAACACTGCCGGACACGTCAGGTTGTGGGCACGTATCGTCTGCAAACCGGAACTTCCGCAGCGAACAATCTGGGTTATTACAGCGCCCGGGAGTTCGATTTCACACCGTATGAATCCCTGCGCAATTCCATCGTCGAACTTGGCCGTGCGTCCATACACCAAGAGCATCGGTCGTTTCAGGTTCTTTCGCTTCTCTGGAGAGGCATCGCTGCCTATGCAAAAGAACGCCAGGCGCGCTACCTCATTGGCTGCTCATCGCTGACGTCGCAAGATCCTCGAGTTGGTTCCGCAATGTATGGCTCGCTCCAACACCATTTGGCGGACCCCACGCTCAGAACTACCCCCCTTCCGGACTACGACATGCCGATGCCTCCGGCCGACTCGACTAATGCAAAACTCCAGCCGCCTAAGCTGCTTCGTGCGTATCTTTCGCTAGGGGCAAGTATCTGCGGGCGTCCCGCACTTGACCGCGAGTTCAAGACCATCGACTTCCTGACGCTGCTGGATCTCGAATCCATGTCCAGCTGCGCCCGCTCGCGTTTTCTCTTCTGAATAAACTCCAGGCTGACAATGCCGTTCACGGGCTCGTTCAGCAGGTGGGGTTCGCAGGCTTCATGTTCAACCGTTGAAACAGACGTTGACTCAATCCAACCGGCAACTCGATCAAATCGCTTTCGTTCACCAGAAAGATCACTTGACGAAGCCCGTCGTACAGCGCGCTGCAGCCGTCGCACCGCTGAAAATGCCGCTCGATCCGCAGCCGCAACTCTTCTGTAATGTCGTCTTCCATATAGTTCGCCAGTTCGTGACGTACTTCCCGGCAGCTGATCTCCATGTTGAATCTCTTTCTGCCGCGCCTTGAAACGTGTGGATCGACGAAGCGAATTCACATCAGATTCACGAGAGTCAAGAAAGTCGCAGATTTCCGTTTGATTGTTTTCACGGAAAAACCTGAAACATTCCGCGAGCCTGCGTATCCCACCACTGCACGGCGAACTACAGGGACTCACAACAGGATGCGAGAAAACGCATCCGTGAATCGTTTGCGATTCAGAACGAGTCTCGAGAGTCCACGTCGAAAACAAAAAGAGGAAGGTTCATGAAAATGTCTCGCATCTTGAAAGTTATGGTTGTTGCTCTCGTCGTTACGGCGTTGGGTATCGCGGCTTCTGGCTCGTTCGCGCAGAGCGGCTCGCATACGTCATCGCAATTCCAAGGCCCCAAAGCCAACAAAGGCACCGTTACCCACAGCACGAAGGACGGCAAGAGCGTTCTGACGCTGTCGGACGACTTTGTGGTTCCCGATACACCAGACCCGCACTGGCAGGTTGTCGATTCCGATGGAAACGTCTACCTGCTCGACAAGCTCAAGACCAAAGCGTTCATCGGCACCAGCTACAAGAAAGAAATCGTGCTGCCCAGTTACGTGAAGAACGTCAAGAAGGTCGTGATCTGGTGCGCCTTCGCGGAAGTAAATCTCGGGGAAGCCAGCTTCAGCTCCCCGGTGATGTAGTTCGGGCCACAGTTCCACGGGCGGGCCGTTGTTCCAGATGGAACAGACGGCCTGCCATCCAAATCTCGTGAGGAAAGAGAATCGTTATGACTTTTCGCAAAATCGTGTTTCTCGCAGTATGGCTTCTCTCCGGCTCGGTTACTTTCGGCCAAACCGCCGACAAAAAGACCCTGACGCTCGACGGCGCGGAACGCGTCATCGCCGCAGCAAAAGCAAAAGCACAGGAAGTGAAATCTCCGGGCGGCGTGATCGCCGTCGTGGATGCGGGCGGCAATCTGATGGCGCTCGCGCGGCTCGACGGCACGTTTGCCGCAGGCGCAAATATTTCCATCGGAAAAGCGCGCACCGCGGTCCTGTTTCAAAAACCGACCAAAGTATTCGAGGACATCATCAATAAAGGGCGCACCGCCATGGCAGCCCTTCCCGACTCCTTTTTTACGCCGCTCCAGGGGGGAATTCCCGTCGTTCTCGACGGGCAAATCATTGGCGCTGTCGGAGTGAGTGGCGCGTCCAGCGCCGCGCAGGACGAAGAGCTCGCCATTGCCGGCGCGGAAGCCGCGAAGGGCTTCGGTTCCGAGGGAACCGCCGCTACTCTGCTTCCCGTCGTTTACTTCGCCAAGAAGGATGTCGATGAAGGTTTTGCCAAAGGCTCCGTGCTGTTCGACGGTTCTGGCGGACGCAACTACATGGTCCATGCCAGCCGCCGTGAAACTCCCGGCATGGTCGAAGTGCATACGAAGGACACGGACATCCTCTACGTGCTCAAAGGCACGGCCACCGTCGTAACCGGCGGAACGATGGTCGCTGGGAAAAACATCGCGCCCGACGAGATTCGCGGACGCGAGATCACCGGTGGCGAAACCAGGAAGCTGGTTCCCGGCGACGCCATGATCATCCCGAACGGCGTTCCTCATTGGTTCAAGGAAATTCAGGCTCCGTTTCTCTATTACGTTGTGAAAGTTCGCTAGGCCGGAGAGCTTCACATGAACACTCGTCTTTTCTTTCTCTGTCTCTGCGCGAGCCTCGCCTCCTTCGTTCAACCAGTTACGGCTCAAAACTGGGCCGCGCAAGCTCCGCCCTATGGCCGCCCGGACGCAACGATCGACCTGCGGACCAAAGAGGGCGTACAGCTGATCAAGGGCGAGTGGCGCTACAGCGACGTGCGGATTCTCGAGGTGGACGCAAAAGGTCCTGGGCCCGATCTGAAACCCTCCGGCGCACTCGTCAAGACGTACGACTACGCGCCGCACGCCGGCATCGCCGGATTCGACGATACGGCGTGGGTCATTCTCGACCCGACAACGCTCGACGCACGGCGTGGCAATGGAAAAGTAAGTTTCAACTGGTATCGCCTTCACGTCACCTTGCCGCAATCCGTCGCCGCTCTTTCCGTGGCAGGTTCCACGGTTTCGTTTGAGATTGTTATCGACGATTACGCGGAGATTTGGGTGAACGGCAAACTGACAACCGTTCTCGGACAAAGCGGCGGATCCGTCGTCAAAGGCTGGAACGCCCCCAACAAGGTGATCCTGACCCGCAACGCGCAACCCGGCGAGCCGTTTGAAATTGCAGTGTTCGGATACAACGGCCCCGTGTCCCGTGCCCCGGAAAACTTCATCTGGGTGAAATCGTCCACCCTCGACTTTTATAAACCCGGACATGGCTCCGGCATTCAACCCGTCGAAACGAAAGTCATCCGCAAAGACCCGGCCCTCGACACCATCATCTCGCCCGACGCCAAGATCGAAAAACTTGCCGGCGGATTCCAGTTCACCGAAGGCCCCGTCTGGGTGCGCGAAGGCGGTTACCTTCTTTTCAGCGATCCCAACAACAATTTGATCTATCGCTGGTCGGAAGACGACGGCGTTTCCATCTATCGCACGCACAGTGGATATTCCGGAACCGATATTGGCGAGTACGGCCAGCCCGGTTCGAACGGACTGACACTCGACGCGCAAGGCCGCGTCACCATCAACGAGCATGGCAACCGCCGCGTTACGCGGCTTGAGAAGAACGGCCAGTTGACCGTCCTCGCCGATCGCTACCAGGGCAAGCGCCTCAACAGCCCGAACGATCTCGTCTATCGCTCCGACGGCGCGCTGTACTTTACAGATCCGCCCTTCGGCTTGCCGAAGTTCTTCGACGATCCTCGCAAGGAGCTCCCCTTCAGCGGCGTCTATTGCCTGATCCGCGGCGAACTGAAACTCGTGAGCACAGATCTGACCGGCCCGAACGGTCTCGCGTTCTCTCCTGACGAGAAATATCTCTATGTGGACGATTGGGACGACAAGAAAAAAATCATCCTGCGTTACGACGTTCAGCCAGACGGGTCGCTTACCAACAAATCCACCTTTCTCGACGCAACCAGCGAGCCGGGTGAAGACGCCTGGGATGGTTTGAAAGTCGATCGCCTCGGCAACGTCTACGCTTCCGGCCCGGGCGGACTCTGGATCATTTCACCCGAAGGAAAACGTCTCGGAACGATTGTCGGTCCGGAGCATCCCCACAATCTCGCGTGGGGTGGCGAAGACCGCAAAACCCTTTATCTCGCTGCGCAAACAGGACTCTATCGCCTTTCGGTGAAGATTCCCGGGATAGGCCAACCACAATAATCGGCTTTGAGTTGGAGGACGGACGCGATGGCTACACAAATCAAGAAATTGTCCGGCAGTCCCGTGACATCGCTGCAGAAGCGCCAACTGTCGGACGGCGAATCGCCGTCCGTACACATGCCACGGATTCCTGCCGTTAGCTTCGGGCGAGAAATCTGCGGCTTTCTTGAACAGGCGGAGCAGCGTGAGTGGCTCGTCACGAACGGAATCGGCGGCTTCGCCTCCGGAACGGTCAGCGGCAATTTGACTCGCCGCTACCACGGACTATTGTTCGCCGCCCTCCATGCGCCGGTCGGACGAATGCAAATGGTTGCGAAATTCGATGAGACCGCGGGCTATAACGGCGCAGATTATCCACTCGCGACAAATCGATGGGTGAGCGGCTCGGTTGAACCGAAAGGCTACTTAAACATCGAGAGCTTTCATCTGGAGGGCACAACGCCGGTCTGGCGATTCGCCATCGGCGATGCTCTGCTTGAGAAACGCATTTGGATGCAACAGGCGGAAAACACCACGTTCGTGCGGTACTCCCTGATCCGGGCAAGCAACGTCTTGGAACTTGAATGCAAGGCGCTCGTCAACTACCGCGACTACCATGCGACGACGCACGCAGGCAATTGGCAGATACAGATCGAAAACATCGGGAATGGCCTCAAGGTTACGGCCTTCGACGGAGCGACCCCTTTCTATCTTTCGAGTCCCGAAGCCTTGATCGAAACGCGGCACGACTGGCACCGTGATTGTTTTCTACCGCTTGAGCAATATCGCGGCCTCGATACCAGCGAAGACCACCTACTTGCCGGACTTTTTCGTTTGCAGCTGCAGCTGGGACGGAGTGCCACTATCGTTCTGTCGACGTACCCGGACGCTGAACTCGACGGAGCAAAAACTCTCGCGAATCGCAGACAGCTGGAGGACTCGCTTCTCGCGGCCTGGGAGAACACCAACAAACTGGCTTCGCCGACACCGGGTTGGATCGAGCAGCTGGTGCTGAACGCCAATCAGTTCATCGTGAAGCGCGACCTGCCCGGCGATCCCGACGCTCGTT
>QIAN01000051.1 GCA_003225005.1 Acidobacteriota bacterium
ACCGGCGCCCGCGATTGGCGGATTCCCGGAGCAATCGGCCGTATTGTCCGTCGGTCGGTTCCCGGGAAACGATCGCGTCCCGGCCGAGGCGCGCGAAGGCAGCCCGGAGCATATTCGCCTGTGTCGATTTTCCGGTGCCGTCGATGCCTTCGATCGCGATGAAGGTACCTTTGGAGGATTGAGCCACTATTCGTATCTTAGTGGACGGTTTCAGAGGTACGCTCACGTATTCCAATGCCGCGTAGCCGAGAGAGAACCGGACGGGCCTCGCTTCTCCGCGATGCCGGCTATACGGCCATGTGGATGGCCACCTTCCAAGAACCCGGACTTTCGGGCTAGCCTCAGGCCGATAGTTGCGAGCCGGGCTCACGTGAGTTGCGAGCCGGGCTCACGTGCGGGCTAGAATAGCTTAAAGATTTCTGCATTCACTCGTGCCGGCCATTCCGCCTGCGGCCGGTCCGGGCCACACGATCTTGCCGAATGCCCAACCCCGCAACTACTGCGATAGCCGGTTCGAGCCGACGGCACCGGGTTGCTGAGACTCGGCCCACCAATGACAGGCGCCGATGGTTACGCCAATCCATGATTCGCGTGACCCCTGGGGTAGAGTCTGGGTTGGCTGACTACCGGTCCCCGCCCGCTGAGCGCGCCCCGACGTGGCCGACCGCTGATACAATACCGGTTCATGGACAACGCAGCCCAAGTGACCCAGTCGCTTGCCGGGGTATTTGCCGGAGGTATAAACGACAAGGGCCGATTGGCGCTACCCAAGGAATTTGAGGACTTCCTACGCTCTTACAACAATCACCGCATCTTTCTTGCGACAGTAGATCATGAGATCCTCCGGATTTACCCCGCCCCGGAATGGGATCGGCAACTACAGACGATCCGCTCCGCCGCAGAGCGCGATCAATTTGCTTTCCGCCCTCCGGCGCGTGTCAACGACTTTGAGACACTCCATTGAAGAATTTAGTGAGCATGGTCGTCTGAGTTTAATGGTTTGTTGATCCAGACCTCCTTAGGAAGGTGCGGTGGAGTTGGCGGCCGCCGGACGAAGCGTTCGGGATGAGCCGCGTAGGCACTGTCGAGAGCAGCCTGCCGGTTTTCACGCACTGCTGCGGCCAAGCCGAAATGAACCATGGCGGGCGTCATCATGGCTATTCCGGAGTGGCGGTGATCGTCATTGTACCAGCGGAAGAATGTCTGGCAGAATGCTCGGCTGTCCTGAATGCAGCCGAAGCGATCGGGAAACTCGGGACGGTACTTCATGGTGCGGAAGTGGCTTTCCGAATACGGATTGTCGTTGGAGGTGTAGGGCCGGCTGTGGGTCTTGGTCACGCTCAGATCGGCCAGTAGCAAAGCCACCGGCTTGGATCGCATGGCCGAGCCGCGGTCGGCATGAAGTCCGAGTTGGTTGGGTTGGATCTTCTGCTTCTCACAAGTTTCTTCGATGAGCTTCTTGGCCAGCTCGGCGCTTTCGCGAGGAGCCACCATCCAGCCGACGACATAACGACTGAAAACGTCGAGGATCACGTAGAGGTAAAAATAGGTCCACTTGGCAGGGCCGCGAAGCTGGGTGATGTCCCAGCTCCAAAGCTGATTGGGGGCGCTGGCCAGAAGTTCCGGTTTCTGATACTGGGGATGGATGAGTTGATCGCGGCGCTCGCGAGTTGCGCCATCTTCTTCCAACACACGATACATGGTCCGAGTCGAGCAAAGATATTGGCCTTCATCGAGCAACGTGGCGTGGATCGCGGCGGGGGAGCAATCCTGGAAGCGTTCACAATTCAGCACGGCGCGAACGGATTCCCGTTCGTTGAGACTCAGGGCGCGCGCTGGAATCGGCCGAGCGGCCGGTGCCGAAAACGAAACGCACAGGGCTGGCCCGAGCAGCGGGCGCTGCCGATAAAAGGAAGCCCGAGCGACGCCGAGCACGGCACAGGCAGACTCGATGCCGACCGTAGAAGAAAGTTGCAGAACAGCGTCCATTATCCCTTCCCTTCCGGATCGACGGTCGAACAGCCCAACAGCGTGGCCACTTTTTTTTGAATATCGATCACGATCTCGGCCTTACGCAGTTCCTCGGTGAGGCGCTGGGTCTAGCGGCGCAACTGCTGGTTTTCTTCAGCGACGGGATCGCGCTTGGATTTGGGGCCGCGCTTCTGGGGAGCCAATGCCTGGAGAACGCCCGCGTCCCGTTCACGGCGCCAGGTCGCCAACAGAGAAGAATACAAAGCTTCGCGGCGGAGTAGAGCACCGATACTGCCGGAGCCTTTGGCCTGGTCGGTCGCGGCCAGAATGCGCTGCTTATATTCGGCAGTGAAGCGGCGCCGCTTGGCTTGAGCCACGACTTCGGTATCCGGGCGGGGCTTCAGAACGGCGGCGGTTTTGCCGTCAGTGGCACTCCGGTCGCCCTCGCAACGCTCGGGCTCCCTCCATCCCACCGACGGCAAAACCGCAGGGGAAGAAGAAGCGGAAACCTTATTGTTATTCACGTTAGAAGATCTTTCTCGCCCTGGACTGTAATTAAGGAACGAGAA